>JAGQGZ010000151.1 GCA_020432105.1 Dehalococcoidia bacterium
GCCATCCTCCTCGCCGTGGGCTGGACGGTTGCCTGGTTTCTGCGGGAGCCCCCGGCCGGCGCGCGCACGAACAGCGGCCGTGTGACTGTCGCCGAGTTCCGCCGCCGCCCTCGTCGCTTCCATCGCTGACGAGTGGTGGCAGGTATGGGTGTACGTCGGGCTGTTCGGGGTGGTCTTTGGAGGCATCTACCCGCTGCGTGCCCTGGCTGTGAGCGAGCGGTTTTCAGGCCCCTACTTTGGCCGGGTTATCGGGCTGCAGGCGCTGTTCGTCGCTGCCGCCAGGGCGGTCGGCCCGGCCCTCGTGGGGCTTTCTGCGGACACCACTAAGGGCTATTCGCTCGCCTTCCAGATCGCGGCAATCGCGCTCTTCGTCAGTGCGGTCGCCACCTGGGCAACGACGCGCCGACGGAATTAGGCCCGGGTTCCCTCCCAGGTGCCCGATCCGAAAGCACCGAACTGCACCGAACCGCCGATTTTATCGCCGTCTACCTTGCCTGCGAAGTCCAGCTTCATCTCGCCCATCGGGCCGGCAAACATCATCGAGAACTTGATGTCATCGCCGCTCGCCGAGCCATCCTGGATAGCCACGTCACCGCGTTCGCTCGAGAATGAGCCGCTGAGCGCGTCACCGGCTGCGCTCAGGTTGAGGGTTGCGGGCCGGTCACCCATCGGGGTCTTCATCGTCACGTTGTAAGTACCGTCGACGGCCATGTCGTGGTTGCTCCTTGATGCAATGTCGAATGTCGTTCGTATTGTACGGCGACAATACGGAGCCCACGCGCTGCCCGTCAATCGAAGCACGCCCACCCCGGGGTGGTGCAACGCGCGGTGACGGGTTCGCGATCATCCCCCACCCTAGAGTGCTATGAGGCAATGGCTGGCGGTTGGCCTGGTTGTTGTGGGGCTTGCTCTCGCGGCCTGCGGTAGCGGTGGCGGTGATAGCCCGGCTGTCGTGGTCCAGGTGAAGACACCATCGGTGGGCGGGCCAACCCCGACCGCGACCATCGATGCCTCGATCCAGATCGAGCCTCCCGAACTGGTGACCTCCGATGCAGCGGTGTTCCAGGGTGGTGCGGTCCTTGTCTCCGTCGTTGGCGATATCACCGGGGGTGAAGTCTCACTGTTCGGCGGCTCCCACAGGCTCATCCAGGGTGACCTCAGCATGTTCACCTTTATCGGCGTCCCGGCTGAACAGACTGCCGGCGACTACACCGCCGAAGTGGCGTTCCGTCTCCTCAACGGGACCACCGGATCGCTCAGCACCACCTTCACCGTTCTCGCCACTGATTGGACGGTTGACGCCCTCACCTTCGATGAAGGCAAGCAGCGCTTTCTCGACACCCAGGTCACTGCCGATGAAGAAGCACAGCTTCGCGAAGCCTTTTCCACCGACACTGACACCAAGCTCTGGGACTGGCCCTGGTTGCTGCCCTACGACGGACCGGTGACCGCTCGCTTCGGCGAACAGCGAAGCATCGATGGGAGCGAGCCGGAGGGCCACCATGGGGGCACCGACATCGGTGGTCCCGAAGGCGCCCCCGTTGCGGCGGCGAATCACGGCACTGTCGTCCTCGCCCGGCAAATGGCCCTCCGGGGAAACTACGTGGTCATCGACCATGGCGGCGGTGTACTCAGCGGCTACGGGCACCTCTCGCAGTTCGCCGTCGCCGAAGGGCAGACCGTGGAGCGGGGGCAGACTATCGGCCACATCGGCAACACCGGCCTCTCCACCGGGGCCCATCTCCACTGGGAGATCGCGATCCATGGTGTCCTGGTCGATGCGCTCCGTTTCGTCGATGGGAGCAACGGGTTCTAATGGAAGACGGATCTCAACGGCCGGGCGGCGAGCGGCGATGGAGTTGACTGTGGAAATCGAAGGAGAAGGCTCGCAGGGCGAATTGCCCGGCGGCGGCGCCGACCTTGTGGCCCTTATGTCGTTTGCCGTCGTCCGGGGCTTCGGCGCCCGGCACCCGTACATCGAAATCGTCGACCGCCTCCACCTCGACCACGATGTTCGGCTCGGGCCCCTCACGACGTTTTACGAAGGGCTGGTTGAAGATGAGGAGGACGCAATGAAGCTTGAGATGACCTGGCAGGATGCGCCGAAGCTCCGGGCCTCACTTGAAGCCATGGAGAGAGGTCTTGCAGCCGGCGACGCGGTGCTCGACGCATTGGTTGCGGAGGTGCAGGGCGAGGGGCTGCGAGAGCAGTGTACTGCCGTCCTCGGCCTCGCCCAGGAAGCAGAGGCACAGGGCAAGCGCATCCGCCTGAGCTACGCCCTGTGATGCGGCGTCGCCGCAATGCGCGGCTTTCGCGAGAACAATGGCTGTGGGGCAAAAATCGGACCCTCGCGCGCCTCCTCAACAGCCAGGCAGGCATGGCGGCGATCACGCCCCGGGCCGATCGCGTCATCGACCTCATCAACCTTCGTGACGGCGGCAGGTACCTCGATATCGGCTGTGGCACGAGTGCCTTTGCCCATCTTCTTGCCGCCCGGGCAGGCCATACCGAGGTTCCCGTCTGCATGGACCTCGTTGGCGAGCCGGGGCCTGTAGACCTCGTAGCCTGGCCCGAGAAGCTGCCCTTTCCCGACAACAGCTTCGACCACATTACCTCGCTCTATTTCATCCGGCGCTTCGACGACGATGTCGTCCATGCCTTTGCTGAGGAGGTCTCCCGGGTGCTGGCTCCCGGGGGCCATGCCCTGGTGCTGGAGGTTGCCCCGGTCGTCAGCGACAGGCTCAACCGGTTGCACTCGCGCCTGCTCTCGGGGGGCACCCATGAAGTCGACTTGCGAGGCTGGTCGCGGATGGCGGCCCTGTTCACCGAATGCGGCTTCGGCGCCATCGACCTGGTGAATGTGGGGCCATTCCTGGTCCCGCCGATCCCGCGGGTGGGCGTGCTCCTGCGCCACATCCCGGGACAGGTCGATTAAGCCCGCGCCACCACCTGCCCGCCCCGCGTGTAGAGCCTCGGCAGTCGCCCGGTCAGCGCGGCCAACACCTCCCAGGAGATCGTCGACTCCAGCGCCGCGACCTCGTCTGCGGTAATGCGCAGTTCCCCCTGTTCGCCCAGCAGCACCACCTCGTCGCCTTCCCGGACGCCTTCGATCTCCGACACATCGGCGAGGAACTGGTCCATCATCACCCGGCCGCGCATGGGGCAACGCTGGCCCCCTATGAGCACGTCGCCGGTGTTGCCCAGGGCCCGCCGCCAGCCGTCCGCGTATCCCACCGGAACCAGTGCCAGCCGCGAATCCCGGGGGGCCCGCCAGGTGAGCCCGTACGCCACCCCCTCCCCTTCGGCGACATTGACGACTCTCGCGACCCGCGCCTTGAGCGACAGTGTCGGCTGCAGGCCCGGGTCGGGCGTGTTCGGGGGTGGCAGCCCGTGCAGGGCAAGGCCGACACGCACACCGTTGTAGCGCAATTCTTCTCGGCGCAGCGCGCTGGCACTGTTCGCTGCGTGGCGGTAGGGGATCCAGCTCAACGCCTCGGCAACGGCCCGGAAACGCTCATGCTGGATCTCCGAAAAGCTGTCGTCTTCGTCGTCGGCGTTTGCCATGTGGGTGAACAGACCTTCGACCCGTAGCCCCGGCAAGGAGCGGCAGTATTCGGCCAGGGAGACGGCTTCGCCCGGCAGGACGCCGAACCGCCGCAGCCCCGTATCGACCTTGATCTGTACGCCGACCCTGGTGCCCCGCTCCACCGCTGCGGCGGAAAAGGCATCGGCCAGGTCGCGGCTATGGATGGTGGCGGCAATATCCAGTTCCGCGGCAGCGGCGGCATCGCCGGGGAATGCGTGTTCGAGCACGAGGAGGGGTGCCGTGATGCCTGCCTGGCGGAGCGCAACAGCCTCCGGCATGTAGGCCACGGCAAGACGCTCGACGCCCGCTTCGATAAGCGCCCGCGCCACCTCTACGGCGCCATGGCCGTAGGCGTTGCCTTTCACGATCGCGATAATTTCGCGGCCTTCTCCGAGGACTCCCCGAATGGCCGCGACGTTCCCTGCGAGCCGATCCAGGGCCACTTCGATCCAGGCATTCAGGTCACGGGTGACGGTGTCGGTCGGCGCGGGAAGCGATGAAGTCACTGGTGCCCTGACCATATCGCCTTCCCCTCCCTTGCCGGAAGGGTTTACGGGCCTTGCGGCTGTCCCTAGCATCGATTCGGTAGTGGACATGCGCAAACCCGCCCCGCGGTTGGCAGCATGTATCGCCGCCCTGGGTGCTCTTGTGTCCAGCGCTTGCGGCGGTGGCGGTAGCGATCTCCCATTCGGCACTCCCACACCGGCGACCGCCGTCGCGTCGCTCACGCCCACGAGGGAACCGTCCCCAACACCCACGGTGTCCCTGGCCAGCCTTGAGGATGCTCGCACCGCACTGCGAGCAGGGAACTACGTGGAAGCGGCAGTCCTTTTCGACGCCATCGCCAACACGGCCACCGATGGGCAACTGCAGGCTGAGGCCTGGATGGGTGCTTCCATCGCTCGCTACCAGCACGGCGACCTGGCCGGCGCCATTGTCGACCTTGAGGCTGCGTTCACGGCCGCCGTCGGCACGCCCTCCGAGCGGCGCGTTGGCTACCTCTACGGTCTGCGCCTGGTGGAGTCGGGCGACGGCGCCAGGGCGGCAGGCACCCTCGGCGCTGTCATCGAAGGACCGGAGGACGTCCTCACCCCCTACGTCGGTGCCGCGTTGGCCAACGCGCTCGTCCTCAGCGGGGACGTGGACGGGGCAAATGCGGCCTGGGATGCGGCGCTCGCCGACAGGTTCGTGAACGACACCGTGAAGCTGGCCATCTACCGCGACCGCGCCGACCTCGCCCTCGCCCAGGGTGCCCCGGCCCTGGCGGCCGACTGGCTGCGCTTCTCTACCGACCTCCGGGCAACGCCCGAGCACCGCTATGAGCTGGCCGGCCTCGCTTACAGCTTCGGCGATACCGATACCTTTTCCGTCCAACTGCGGGCGATTATGGCGGAGGCTCCAAATTCCCGCTTTGCCGAACAGGCGATCGAGGATCTGACGGCAGCCGGGTATGTGGTGGATGCAGGCCAGGCAGGCTACGTCCACTACCGCCGCCGGAACTACGCCGCAGCTCGGGCCTGGCTAGGCGAGGCGGTGGCAGAACCCGGCCTAACGGCAGGCGATCTCGCGTTTCGAACCTACTACCTGGCGGCGAGCTACGACGACGATGGCTACTATGCCGAGGCAGTCCCGATTTACGACAGCATTGAAGGCATAGCTCCCGGCTCCCCCTACGTGCACAGGGCGAAGTACTGGGCAGCCCGGGCGATGGAAGCACAGGAGCTGAGCTCCGCTGCCAGCGAACGTTATGTAGCGTTGGTGATGGGGCCACCCGGGGAGTTCAGCGAAGAGTCCCGCTTTCGCGCCGGCTATGCGCTACTGTCGACCGACCCGGCTGCGGCGATAGCGAACTGGGACCTGCTGAACGCCACCAGGGATGGGCGGCTCCTGTACTGGCGCGGACGGGCACTGGAGGCACTCGAGTCTCCCCAGGCGGAACAGGCGTTTCGCGATGCTGCCTCAGCTGATCCCATTTCCTTCTACGGGCAGGCGGCTGCCATCCGTCTTGGAAGCGCTGAGCCGCCCGACGCCGGATTCGCGCCTTTCGATGACCCCGGCCCCATCGACTGGGCGGCGATTGCCGCGTGGGTGCAGCCCGGTGCGGGTGCTGTTCCGGCGGCGGAGTCGGCAGCACGCGATCTCGCGGACGTCGGCCTTACTGCATTGGCCGGCGAACTGCTTGAGCAGGAGGCCGAGGGCCATGGCATGCGGAGCCTCGAATTTCTCGCCTACCTGCGCACTGCCTCGGAAGCGGGCCTCACGGACCTGGCGGCGCGCTGGGCCACGGGTCTTGCCGCGGATGCCGGTTCGGTTCCCGATGACCTGGCCCGCCTGGCCTATCCTGTAGATTATGTCGAGTGGATGACGGAAGCTGGAAGGGTACAGAAGGTGGACCCGCTGTTTCTTGCTTCGTTAATCCGCCAGGAGAGCTTCTGGGACCCTAATGCCCTTTCAATCGCGAATGCCTATGGACTAACCCAGGTGATACCGGCTACCGGTGAGAGCATCGCCAGTGCTCTTGGCTACGCGGACTGGCAGGTCTGGGATCTCTGGCGCCCGGCGGTCAGCATCGAGTTCGGGGCCTACTACATCGGGGCGCAGCTTCGGACGTTTGGGAGCCCCTACGTTGCCCTTGCTGCCTACAACGGCGGGCCGGGACATGCGGGCGTCTGGGCTTCCATAGCCGACAGCGACGATCCCGCCGACTTCGTCGAGGCCGTGGCTTTCACCGAGACGCAGGGTTACGTGATCCGGGTGATGGAGAACTATGCCCGGTACCGGGCGCTCTATCGCTAATGTTCGTGCATAACCGCGTGCGCGTAGTAAGGTGGATAGTCCACGCAGAGTGAAGGAAGGGTTCGGCGATGTCGACCAAGAGGACCTACCAACCAAGCACACGACGCCGGGCCAGGCGCCATGGATTCCGCCATCGAATGGCGACGCGCCATGGAAGGGCCATTCTGAAGACGCGACGGTTGCGAGGGCGCAAGCGCCTGACAATGGTGTAGTTCCGGGAGGGGCGTGATGGCCCACCGGAATCGATTGTCCACCAGCCAGTTTGCGGCTGTCTTTGACCGGGGCTTCCGGCACAATCATAAATGGTTCACGCTACGTGTACTACCTGTCGAATCGGACGGAGAGCGAGGGTCGACAGGCAGAGTGCTGTGGGGCTTCGCCGTGGGTAAGCGGCTGGCGTCCAGCAGTGTGGAGCGAAACCGACTCAGACGCAGGCTTCGGGCTGCGGTTGCCGGCCTTGAAAGCCCCTGTGATGCATGGGTCGTGGTCCAGCTCCGGGCCAGGGGGCGGGAGGCTTCCCAGTCGGAGCTACGGAGCGCGATCGGTCGGGCATTGCAGGCGATGGGGGGGCCGGATGCTTCGTAAGGCTACTTCGTTGCCGCTGCTCAGGCTCATCC
>JAGQGZ010000152.1 GCA_020432105.1 Dehalococcoidia bacterium
CGGCTTCCGATTGTAGGCTCCCGGCACCATCAGCCGTCCCTGCGTCTGCAGAGTGCGGTCGTCTTGGTGCGCGGCCAGGGCATCGCGGGCCATGTAGAAGGCGTCCCCGAGCACCGTGCTGCCGTAGAGCCAGCGGGCCAGGTCATCCGGTCCCGGCTTTCGCGCCGCCGGTTGCGCTGCCGCCGCCTCCATGTAGAAAGCGCGCAGGTCGTCGGCCGCAAATCTCAGCAGTGCCGGCATCTCGACAGCTGCGCCGTCCGGCGTTCCGAGGAGGTGGTCAAACGCCGCCGCTGCTATGAGGGTCGCCAGTTCGTCCACGCGTTCCGGCCCCAGGCCGCTGACCCCGAAAGCCGTCCGCCCATGCTTTCCGACTGCCTGTGCATGCCATGTTCGCAGGCGGCCAACCTCGGCCAGAAGCTGCCATAGGAAGGCTTCCTCCCTGGTCGCCGGGGATGCCGGCACGGGCAACGGCAAAGGACAGGCCCACGCTTCGTCGTCTTCTGCCGGCCCTCCCGGCGCATCGTCCGGGAAATCCTCCAACACCGGTCCTCGCTCACGAGTCAGCAGCTCACGCGCCGCCCGGAGGACGCGCAACTGGAATTCCGGCTCACCCGGCGTGCCGAAGGGTCGACCCAGGGGGAACGGTACCCAGAGGGCCCGCGGCGGCTGCTCCTTCTCGGTGTGCGGCCGGATCAGGCTGATGCCGGTAGTCGCGAGGCCTTCCTGTTCGAGGTAGTGGCTGAGCCCGCCGACGGCGCGCGTGCAAAACGGTCAGACGGGAACGAGGAGAGCGGCGTTGACGCCGTCTTCTTTCAGCAGCCTCGCGACTTCGCGGGCGGACGGCTCCATCGCCGTTGGGTCCGTCGCGCCCATGAATGCGTAGTGCCAGCTGGCGACCGACGCGATCGTTCCCTCCGCAGCCAGCGTCTCCAGGTGTTCGAGGGGAAACACGGTGTTCAGGTCCTGCTGGAAGGCTGAGCGGTCGAAGTTCACGCTCACGTGGGACATGACAATCTCGCCGGGCTCTATATCGCCGGGAAGGACCCGGTAGTCCCCGGCTCCGCCACGGAAGTTCGGCTCTCCCCGGCGATGGATGCCGGCAGTAGTGACAATGGCGACCCGGGCCTGGCTCAGTGGGGGAGCGGGCGTCCACGATCCCTCCGGCAGAGCCGGCATCTCCATGTCCTGGTAGAACTTCGCTGTCGCTTCCGGCAGGTCACTCAGTCGAACCACAGGGTCTACCTCCGCCCGCGGGCACTGTACCGGCTCGTGGCGCCGGCGTTACAGTCGGGCGGGCGGGCTATTCGCGCCAAGCGCTTCATCCCCATACGCTCCCGACTGTGACGCTTTCTCTCACCTTTCACGGCGGTGCCGGCACAGTCACCGGCTCATGTTTCGAAGTGCAATCGGGAGCCCGGACGATCCTCGTCGATTGCGGGATGTTCCAGGGCCTCAAGGAGCTTCGCCAGCTCAACTGGGAAGGCCCTCGTTACGATCCGAAGGGGATATCGGCCGTCTTCCTCACCCACGCCCACATCGACCACTCGGGGCTCCTCCCGAGGCTCGTGCGCGAAGGCTACAACGGCCCCATCTACGCCACGGGGCCCACGCGCGAACTGGCTGAAATTCTCCTCCGCGATGCTGCCAAGCTCCAGGAGCAGGATGCCGAGTACGCCAACAGGAAAGGTTTCAGCAAACACCAGCCCGCGCTCCCCCTCTTCGATAGCGGTGACGCCGAGGCCGCCCTCTCCCTCTTCGAGACGCTGCCGTTCGGGAAGGTGCTCGACAGCCCCGAGTTCTCCCTCCAATTCCACCAGGCCGGGCACATCCTTGGATCCGCCTTTCTCGAACTCCGCGCCAACGAGGAGGAAGGCCACACGGTCGTCTTCAGTGGCGATCTTGGCCGTACCGAACGTCCTCTCCATCTCGATCCCGAGCCCTTGCCGCGCTGCGACACCCTTCTTCTGGAGTCGACCTATGGCAACCGCACCCACGATGCCCGTCCGCTAGCCGAGCAGGTGCGGGGACCGTTCCGGCGCGTGCTCCAGCGTGGCGGCACCATTCTCATCCCCTCGTTCGCCGTGGCTCGCGCCCAGCTTGTCACCGTGGAACTCAAGCGGCTCATGGAATCGGGCGATTTGCCCCTCGTGCCTGTGCACATCGATAGCCCGATGGCGGTGGACGTCACCCGGCTCTACCAGGAGAACGTCGGCTCCAACCAACTCGACAAGCTTCCCGGTGGCCTCTTCCCGCCGGGCACAAGGCTCCACCGCAGCGTCGCTGAGTCGATTGCGCTCAACGACATGAACGGCCCGCGGATCATCATCTCCTCCAGCGGCATGCTTACTGGCGGTCGCGTGCTCCACCACCTGCGGCGCATCCTCACCGATTCCAAGAACATGGTCGCGCTCGTCGGCTACCAGGCCGAAGGAACACGCGGCCGCCGCTTGATCGAAGGGGAGAAGACCTTGCGAGTCCACGGACGCGACATCCCGGTCAGGGCGGAGATGCTCGTCTTGAATGGATTCTCGGCCCACGCAGACCGGGACGAGCTGGTCGAGTGGGCAACCGACACCCCCGAACTTCCCGCTGACGTCTTCCTCGTCCATGGCGAGACCAAACCCCAGGAAGAACTGGCCGGCCTGCTCAAGGCACAGGGCATCGCGGTCACGACCCCGGCGCGGGGTGAACGCTACGCCTTCGATACCGGCAGGGGCTGGAGCAAGGTACCGGAGTAGGTCCCCGCATGGCTTCCCTGGTCGCGTAGACTGGCGGCATGGCTCAGGTGGACCGGAACGGTAATCCCGTCAGCACTGGTTCCAGCCAGGCTGCCGCGAAATACAACGAGGGCATCGACCGGGCGATCAGCAACGGCGCTTTCGTCGTCGAAACGCTCGAGGCGGCGATCGGAGCCGACCCCGGATTTGCCCTCCCCCACGCAGCCCTCGCCCGCCAGCTGCAGTTCCAGGGGCGAATGAAGGAAGCGCGCGCGACGCTCGCCCAGGCGAAGGTGCTCGTCGCAGGAACCAGCCCCAGGGAAGAGGGCCACGTCGCTGTTATCGCTGCCTGCATGGAATCCGACGGCGAGACTGCCCTCGGCCTCGTGAAGGAACACGTTGCCGATTACCCCACCGATGCCTGGGTGCTCTACCAGGCGACCGGCGTCTACAGCCTCGTGGGATTCAGCGGCCGCCAGGGCCGTGAGCAGGAGCAGATCGACCTCCTTGCCCCGCTTGCCTCCGCCTATGGCGACGACTGGTGGTATCTGGCTGCCCTCGCTTTCGCCGAAAACGAACTCCACATGTACACCGAAGCGCGGCACCACGCCGAACGCTCCCTCCAACTCTACGAAGGGAGCGGGGCCACGGCACACACCGTCGCCCACGTTCACTTCGAGACGGGCGATATCGCCACCGGGTCGGCTTTCCTCGCCGGTTGGCGGCCGGGACTCGAACGGGAGGCAGCGATGTACGGCCACCTGGCCTGGCACCACGCCCTCTTCGAACTGATCCTCGGCAACCTCGACCGGGTCGACGCCATCTACGCGAACGAGCTTTCGCCCGCCGTCTCCCAGGAACCGGCGCTTGGCCGGATCGCCGATGCCGCCTCTCTGCTCTGGCGGCTCCTCCTCGGTGGCCGCAATGGCGACCTCCCCTGGGCCGATCTCAGCGCCTACGCCGCCGAGCGATTCGCACAACCCGGGGTCATGTTTGCCGACGTCCACTGCGCGCTCGCCCATGCTGCGGCGGGAAATGCCGAAGCCCTCGACCGCCTGGTGTCCGGCCTGCGTGCCCGCGCCGACGCCGGCAAGCTCCCCGCCGGTTCCATCGTGCCGGACATTGCCGAGGCGGTGGGCCACTTCGCCCGCGGTGAATATGAGCAGACGGCGCGGCTCCTCGAACCGCGTATGCACGAAGTCGTCCGCATCGGCGGCAGCCGTGCCCAGCGTGAGGTGGTGGAGGACACGTTGATCGAGGCCTATTTCAGGGCCGGTGAGTTCGAGCGGGCGGAGGGTCTACTCCGCGAGCGCGTCGAACGCCGGCCAAACCCCCGCGATGACCGCTGGCTGGCCAGGGCTCTTGCCCGTGAAGCCGTGCCCGCGTGACAGCAGAAAGAACTATGCCAGTGCTCAACCCCCACGCCCTTGCCGACAAAGCCTTCCTTGCCACCGCCCGCCTCCGCACGGGCGAAGCCTTCTCCGAAGGGGCGGTGTCACCCTCCTTCGACGAGCACCTCGAAGCGATCCGGTTCGACATGCCGCCGCTAACCGATGGCGGCGCCCACGAGTTCACCGTGGAATCGGCCGCCGGCCCCATGGAGGCCGCCTACGACGTGCTGCTCTGGGCCGATCCCTCGGCGCCCACCGTTATCTGGCACCACAAGGGTGGCGAGGTCCCCTTCGACCGAATCGCTCGCCAGGTCTTTGTGACCAGCGAGCGGCTGATTGAGGCCAACGTGATCACCGTCCGCATGCCCTTCCACCGCTCCCGGAAGGAGTTCAAGTCCGGGCTCGCCTACCTCTCCCGGTTCATTGCGATGATGGCGACGGCCGTGCAGGTTACCGAAGAGTTGCTCCAGTCGCCGGCACTCGGCCGCTCTATCCACACCATGGTCGCCGGGTACAGCCTCGGGGGCTTCGTCACGAATCGCCACCACTTGAAGTACAACAGTGCGTCCAGCTACGTGCCCTTCATGGCCGGCACCGCCCAGGGCGAACCGTGGCTGTCGAGCCTTCCCGTGGCTGCAATCGCCCGCCAGCGCCCCGACGCCCTCCGCCAGTCGCTGAACTTCCAGAACGAGTGGGCCGCGACTGAGCATCCCAATGTCCACCCCGTCCTCGGTCGCTACGACCAGGTCTGCCGCTGGGACGTCCAGCGCCCCAGCTACGGCACCACCCGCGCCGCTGCCTGGGGAGTCGGCCATGTAACCGGCTGGCGCTCCCCCGCACGGATCCGGACCAAGGTGCTCCGGCACCTGTTCGAGCCCGAGACCGCCGAAGCAGCCAGCCAGCAAAGTGGAACCGGCGCCCGGCCCTAGCAGTGTCCGGCTACTCCCTTCGCCCCTGCACCGCCGGCGACGAAGCGTTTGCCCGGCGGCTGCACCGCGAAGCCTATGAAGACGTCGTCACCCGTCAGTTCGGCTGCTGGGATGAAGCCAGGCAGCGCAGCCTGTTCGATGCAAAGTGGGACCCAGCCCGCTTCCAGGTCGTTGTCGCCGATTCCCGGACGGTAGGACGGCTTGCCATCGAACGCCGGGACGATGGGGTGTTCGTGCACGAAGTCCAGTTGCTCCCGGTCGCCCAGGGTCGTGGCATCGGCCGGGGACTGATGGAGGAAGTGCAATCAGTCGCGGCGGCAGCGGGATTGCCGGTGCGGCTCCGCGTACTCCGCCTGAATCGCGCCAGGTCGCTGTACGAACGCCTTGGGTTCTGTGTCTACGACGAGACAGACACCCACTTCCTGATGGAGTGGTTGCCCGTGAAAGCCTGAGGGCTACGCCGCTCGCTCGTCCCGTTCGCGGGCGAAGGCCCGCACGCTGGGAGGCAACAACAGTCCCGCATCCCGGTACTTCCGCAGCCGCCGGATCTCCGCATAGATGCCGAGATGGTGGGCAGCAGCCGCCACAATCAGGCAGACGGTGACCGCCGGCATCGCCAGCGCCCATTCGAAGATGCCAATGAATCCCGCCGCCACCAACAGGACCGCAAGTGCCGCAAACGGCGCCCGCACGCACCAGTGCCAGAACGTGAGCATGTAAGGAGTATCGGCACTACTTGCGCCGGGGATAAGCACTATTCGGCGCCCGAGATGCTTCCACTCCCAGCTGGAACTTGTGAGGGCCAATGCTGGCGATTCTCCTACACTCACCCACGTGGCGGACTACCTCGGCCTCATCGACCACGACACCGACGGTCGCCGTGCCGATGTCACCCCGCTGTTTAGTGACGCCGGGGCGTTCCGTGCCCTCGTCGTTGATCTCCTTAGCCTCGCCCGGCCCACGCTGTTCACAGTCGTCGCAGGAATCGACGCGCTGGGGTTCGTGATCGGAGCTGCCGTCGCTGGGGAGGCCGGCACCGGCTTCGTGGCGATTCGCAAGGGAGGTAAGTTGCCGGTGGCAGTCGACTCCGTCAGCTTCGACGATTACGACGGCGTTTCAAAAAGCCTCGAACTTCGCCGCGATGCATTCCATCCTGGAGACCGCGTCCTCATTGTCGACGAATGGATTGAAACCGGCGCCCAGGTGCTGGGTGCAGCGGCGCTCGTGGTCGGCCAGGGTGCCCGGGTCGCCGCCATCGCGACCATCCACTGCGATCAGCAGGGCCTGGAAGCACTTGCGGGAAAGTATCTCGTCCTTACCCTGGAGCGAGAGTAGAAGGCCCACCCTCGCATCGGTGTCCCGCTCCCCCTTACCATGCAGGCGGGAGTGGTTGGGGCCCGGTGGCTTCCTCCGTCTTCAAAACGGCTGCTCCGTCGCCAGCGCGGCGGAGGGTGGGTTCGACTCCCATGCACTCCCGCCACACTGACCCCCACGAGGCGCTGATGCCGCGCGCGCGTCCCAAGCCCAACTCGACGCCCGACGATGTGGCATTCGGGATCAACGCCTGCCAGATGGCTCTCGAACACAACGCCGCCAGGTCCGTCCTCTGTGACCAGGCCACCCGCAATCACCGCGTGCGTGATCTCGTCGCCGCCGCGGCCAATGCCGGCCTGGTGGTGCAGGCCGTGGACACCGAGCGCCTCGACCAGCTC
>JAGQGZ010000153.1 GCA_020432105.1 Dehalococcoidia bacterium
GGCGGCGCTCAGGCCATCGGCTTCTCGACACAGGAAACCTCCGCGACCTGGATAGCGTCGGGACACTCGGATCGGCCACACCATGCCGTAGAATCAGCAAGCCTATGGCCCCCTGCACGCATCCGGCTCGCATGTGCCCTCGCGCAACGCACAGAGGCGAACGGCCCGGGTGCGATGGCAACCGAACGACGCGAGTCCCACATAGATGAGTGACGAGCAGCCATTCGCGGGAATCCGCGTGATCGAATTCGGTCAGTTCGTCGCTGTCCCCTTCTGTTCCCAGCTCCTCGCCCAGGGAGGCGCCGAGGTCATCAAGGTCGAATCGCTCGAAGGCGATCCGGTTCGCCAGCTCGGCCAGCTCGTCGAAGGCGAAACGCGGATATTCCTCTCTCGTAACCGCGGCAAGCACTCTTTGCCGCTGGCACTTCGCCACCCGGCCGCAGCAGACGTCATCGATAGGCTCCTTGGCAACGCAGACGTTGTGCTCATGAACTTTCGGCCCGGCCTGGCGGCTTCGATTGGGCTCGATCCGAATACGCTGCACGCCAGGTACCCCCGTCTCGTCATCGGGACCGTCACTCCCTTTGGCGAACACGGTCCCGACGCCTCCAGGGCCGGGATGGATATCGTCGTCCAGGCCCGGAGCGGCCTCATGGTTGCCAATGGCCGCGAGGAACACGGCCGGCCGGCCCAGGGCGACCCGGTAAGCGCCGACTACATGTGCGCGATGACGCTTGCCTTCGGTATCTCGGCTGCACTGCTGCGCAGGACCGCGACCGGTGAAGGCAGCATCGTCCATACATCCCTGCTCCAGGCGGCACTCACCATCAACAACAACCAGATGCTGCGAGTCGACTCCGTCGAGTCCGAACAGCATGCGGTCGCCATTCAGAGGCTGCGGGAGCGACGCCGGGAAGGTGCCGGGTACGCCGAGCTACGGAGCTCGCTCCCCACCTCTCGCGCCAGCTCAATCCGCAGCGTCTACTTTCGCACCTATAACTCCAGCGATGGCTGGATTGCCGTGGCCTGCGGGAGCCCCGGTCTGCGTCGGCGCTTTGCGGCTGCAATCGGACTCGATGACCCGCATGCCGGCGCTGACTTCGAAGGTGCCGATGACTACTACCATCACCTTGAGAGCATCGCCGAGGGCCTCATGGCTGCCAAAACGACCGCCGAATGGGAAACCATCCTCGATGAAGCAGGCGTTCCCGCATCCGACGTGAGATTCCCGATCGAGTTGCTCGATGACCCCCAGCTTGAGGCGAACGGCATGCTCTCGGATATCGAACACTCCACGCTCGGGCGTATACGGGCGCCTGCCCCGCCACTCTCGCTGGATGAGCATGGCTTTCAGACCGTCCCTGTGACCGGGCGCTTCGGGTCTGAGACGCGCCCGATCCTCGCCGCGCTCGGATTTGATGATCCCGCCATCGACGCCCTCATAGCGGAAGGCGTCACGCGCGAAGGCTAGATGTAGCATTGGTTCTCACTGCAAGGAGGAGATAGAGATGGCCGACTACATGCCAAGCCCTGTTGAGTGGGTCCGAAACCAGGTTGAACTCTACGAACGCTCGGGAGGGACCGAAGGCACCACGCTCCGCGATACGGGTCTCCCGGTCATCATCGTCACCAACACCGGAAACAAGACAGGGGCCATTCGCAAGACGCCCTTAATGCGCGTCGTCGATGGCGATAACTACATCCTCGTCGGTTCGCAGGGAGGTGCTCCTAAGCATCCCGTCTGGGTCTTCAACCTCCGCGCCAACCCCAACGTTGAGATTCGTGACGAGACAAACGTCCATACGATGCGTGTTCGCGAAGTGAGCGACGACGGAGAACGCGCCCGCCTCTGGGAGATCGCCGTTGCTGCGTTCCCGCCCTACGCGGAATACCAGACCCGGACCGAGCGGAAGATCCCCCTCTTCGTGGCCGAACCGGCCTGAGTCGTTCGCGGCCCGGTTCCCTGGTCACCGCGACGGCCAGTGAACCGGCGCCTACAAGGAGTTTGCGAGGCTCTCTGAAGAGGCCACCACGGTGAGCCGCTCCCGCGTCAACTGGGAGTCGAACTCTGCCACGTCCAGCGCCATGATCTGCAGATCGTGGAGTGCGCCCTCGCGATCCATGACATGCCGCTTCAGTACCGCCTCCTGGCTAAATCCAAGCCTGTCGAAGCCCTTGATGGCTCCCTCCTGGTCAACCGTCATCTGGGCCACCAGTTTTCGGATTCCTCGAGCCGTCGCAATGGCAAATGCCTGCTGCACCAGGAGGCTGCCAAGTCCCATCCCCCGCATCGCCGGTGCGACAAGAATGCGCAGTTCACCCACGTGCCGCGTCCAGGTCATCCCGTCCTGGGCAACGGTTGCGTAGCCCACCAGTTCCTCCCCGGCCAGCGCCACAATCGACGAATACTTGCCCTCGGCCACATCCGCCAACCACGCGGCTACGCCATCCCGCTGCGTGATGTCCCGTCGCAGGAACAACAAGTCGTGCTCCGGGAGCGCCCGTGCGAACCGCAGCACCCGATCAGCATCCGCCGCCTCGATCTCTCGAAACAGCACGGGTTTACCGGCGAACTCGACCTCAAATGGAAGGTTGAGACGCGAAGCCTGGTCCTGCAGCCGCCGCGCTTCCTCCAGCTCACTGAGCCGTCCCCCGAAGGCTCGTAGCATCCAACGTCCTAGTCCCATATCGATCCCCCGTTAGCCCTGCGCATCATCTCGCACCCAGTATATTCCCAATTCTGTGATCACCGGTGTTGCCCCGCGGTAGTCTGCCGCAACCGACACCATTGTTCCCGGCCACGTAGGCCATCTTGCTGAGTGCCGGAACCTCTGGCAGACCCCGGATAGCGTCCCGGCACTTGACAGAAGGCATATCCTTTGAGGCCCGGTGCGGGGAGTACAAACCCCGGAGGAAACCAGAATGGCTGAAAGCGTCTACAAGATCGTCGAACTCGTTGGGACCAGCACGGAATCGTGGGAGGCCGCCGCTGCCGCAGCCGTGAGT
This sequence comes from Dehalococcoidia bacterium, assembly GCA_020432105.1. Taxonomy (GTDB): domain Bacteria; phylum Chloroflexota; class Dehalococcoidia; order Tepidiformales; family Tepidiformaceae; genus JAGQGZ01. The sequence goes on from JAGQGZ010000153.1 coordinate 3,007, forward strand.
CGCGCCAGCAGCACCCTGCGAGATCTCCGCATTGCCGAGGTGGTAGAGCTGGATATGCAAATCGAGGATGGTCGCATCGTCGGCTACCGGGCCAAGATCAAGCTCTCGTTCAAGTACGAGGACGCGGTCTAACCAGCTCTCCCTTATCCAGGAGGCGAACCATGGCCACACAGGGCCGATTTGAGATCCGTCCGGCAGGCCCCGGCGACGTCCGGGCCATCCAGCAATTGTGGGATTCCTGCGGCATTGGCCGCATCGAAGCCGACGAAATGGATGCCCTCCTCGGCGCAGAGACCACCGCCGTCCTGGCAGCGCTCGGCGACGGCCAGGTTGTCGGCACTGCGGTGGCGGCGTTCGACGGTTGGCGCGCGTACATCTATCACGTCGCTGTGGCCGGCGATGTCCGCCGCCAGGGGCTCGCACACGACCTGATGGCTGAGGCCGAGCGATATCTGCTCTCTGCCGGGGCGAGGCACGTCTTTGTCACGGTCCACGAGGACAATACCGAAGGGCTGGCTCTCGTCGGGGCAACCGGCTACCTGCCCGAGGGCGAGATCGTATTGGCCAAGCGCCTCGCCAGCAGGCCCGCCTGAGACGTCCTGGCAACACCTTCGCCGCCCAGGCGGTGAGGACCCTCGACCTGCGCTGCCGCATGAGCAGCCCTTTGCCGGTATCCAGTTCTTCTCGGGCTGCGATTCGACACGGGCACTGCGATTGCACAGGATGGATCATGTGGCGAAGACAGCGAAACCCAGGACTCTGCTCGTGAACGAGCCCCGTGATGGCCGGCGACGGGTCGTCATCGACCGGGTCCTTCCCTCCGTTGAGGGGGGCGCGGCCCCCATCAAGCGTGTCGCCGGCGATCGTGTCGACGTTGAGGCCCATGTCTTCACCGACGGCCATGACGGGCTCACCGTTCGGTTGCTGTCGCGTCCCCTTGGCGAAGACGAATGGGCTGTGACGCCGATGACCCTGCGCTGGAACGACGAGTGGTTGGGTACGTTCACCGTGCAGAAGCCTGGCCTTCACGAATACACAGTAGAAGCATGGGTCGACCACTACCTCACCTGGGCACGAGACCTCGAGAAGCGTGCCGAAGCCGGCCAGGAACTCGACATCGAGTTCGCCATTGGTGCCGGTCTCTTGAAGGATGCCGCGAGGCGAGCGTCAGGTAGCGACCGCGAGGCGCTCCGTGCCGGGATTAAGACGATCGAAGCCCCGGGCAGCGATTCCGGGCGGGTTGCGGTTGCGACGGATCCGGACCTGGTCGCTGTAGCATCGGCCTATCCGGAACGATCGCTGCGGTTGCGGCACGAACCACCGCTCACCGTCATCGTCGATCCCCCGCTCGCAGGGTTCAGCGCCTGGTACGAGATGTTCCCCCGTTCGGCCAGCACCGAGCCCGGCCGCCATGGAACCTTCCGCGATGTCGAGGCTCGACTCCCCTATGTGGCGGAGATGGGGTTCGACGTGCTCTATCTTCCGCCCATCCATCCAGTTGGCTCAACGAAGCGCAAGGGACCGAACAACCGGACGGTCGCCATGCCCGACGACACCGGGAGTCCCTGGGCCATCGGCGACGCCAGCGGGGGCCACAAGGCCATTCATCCCCTGCTTGGAACGCTTGCCGATTTCCGGCGCCTGGTGGCTGCAGCCCGCGATCATGGCCTGGCAATCGCCCTCGACATCGCCTTTCAGTGCTCGCCCGACCATCCCTACGTAAAAACGCACCCGGACTGGTTCAAGATGCGACCCGACGGAAGCGTTCAGTACGCCGAGAATCCGCCGAAGCGCTACGAGGACATCTATCCATTCAATTTCGAAACGGCCGACTGGCGGGCCCTCTGGGACGAACTCAAGAGCGTTTTCGACTATTGGATCGCCCAGGGAGTGACCGTGTTCCGCGTCGACAATCCTCACACGAAGCCGTTCCGGTTTTGGGAGTGGTGTATCGGGGAGGTCAAACGTGAACACCCGGAGACCATTTTCCTCGCCGAGGCGTTCACCCGGCCGAAGATCATGAGCAGGCTTGCCCGGCTCGGTTTCACACAGTCGTACACCTACTTCACCTGGCGAACCGAAAAGAGCGAGCTGGAGGAGTACCTCGAAGAGCTTTCGCAGTCGGAGATGGTTGAGTTCTTCCGCCCCAACTTCTGGCCCAATACGCCCGACATCCTGACCGAGCAGCTTCACACAGGCTCCCGGCCCACCTTCCTGACACGGTTCCTGCTTGCCGCCACGCTTTCCCCTAACTACGGGATCTATGGCCCACCCTTCGAACTGCTCGAGCACATCCCGCGGGAGCCCGGAAGCGAGGAGTACCGTGATTCGGAGAAATACGAGATTCGGTACTGGGATCTCGATCGTCCGGAGAGCCTCGCCCCGTTCATCGGACACGTGAACCGTCTCCGCCGTGCCAATCCGGCCTTCTCGAATCTGCATTCGCTTCGCTTCCATCCCGTCGACAATGAGCAACTGCTGGCCTACAGCAAGCGCGACGAAGAGAGCGGGAACACGCTCCTTATCGTGGTCAATCTCGACGCTGCAAATCCCCAGGCGGGTTGGCTCACTCTGGATCGCGAGGCCCTTGCCCTCGAGCCGGGGGAGCGATTCGACGTGGAAGACCTCCTTGTCGGTACGCGCTACACCTGGGGGGATGAACGCCAGTACCTGCGACTGGACCCGGACTCCATCCCCGCCCACATTTTCAGGGTCGACCGCGAAGGAGTGGCGCATGCCTGATCGCAATCCAGTGGAATCCGGCAACGAACCGACCTGGTTCAAGGACGCCATCATCTATCAGTTGCACGTCAAGTCGTTTTTCGATTCGAACGGCGACGGCATAGGTGATTTCCAGGGGCTGGCCCAGAAGATGGACTACCTCCAGGACCTCGGAGTTACTGCCGTTTGGCTGCTACCGTTCTATCCTTCGCCACTCCGCGACGACGGCTACGACATTGCCGACTACACCCGGGTCAACCCCTCGTTCGGAACAATGGCCGATTTTCGTTCCTTCCTCCGGGAGGCCCACCGGCGTGATCTCAAGGTGATCACCGAGCTGGTTATCAACCACACCTCCGACCAGCACGAGTGGGCGCGCCGCGCGCGGGCGGGGGAGCTGGCCTTCCAGGACTTCTACCACGTCTTCTCGGGCCGCTCGCTGCCCGACGCGTTCGAGGAGACGATGCCGGAGATCTTCCCGGAGACCGCGCCCGGCAGCTTCACGTACGACGAGGCGATGGACCGCTGGGTGATGACGGTCTTCAACCGCTACCAGTGGGACCTGAACTACGCGAACCCGGCGGTCCTCGTCGAGATGGTCGACGTCGTGCTGTTCTGGGCCAACCGCGGCGCGGACGTGCTGCGGCTCGACGCGGTGGCGTTCCTGTGGAAGAAGCTCGGGACGACCTGCCAGAACCAGCGCGAGGCGCACCTGCTGCTGCAGCTCATGAAGGACTGCTGCCAGGTCGTCGCGCCGGGCGTGCTGTTCATCGCCGAGGCGATCGTCGCGCCGGACGAGATCGGGCGCTACTTCGGCGAGGACGCGGTCGTCGCGAAGGAGTGCGAGATCGCCTACAACGCGACGCTGATGGCGCTGCTGTGGGACGGCGTGGCGACGAAGAACGCGCGCCTCCTGAACCAGGGCGTGCGCAACCTGCCGGCC
>JAGQGZ010000154.1 GCA_020432105.1 Dehalococcoidia bacterium
AACGCCGCCCTCGATCTTGCACCTGGGGCGACCATCACCACCTCCCAGGCCGCAACGACGGAACGTGCACCCGGGAGCGTAACTGCCCAGTGGGCCCCCTGGGGGTGGCGCTGGGATGCCTCAGAGTTGCCTCTCCAGGTCGTCTACAACCCGTCGGATGCTCCCGCTGGATTCACCGGCGCCGATGCAGCCGGCGCCCTCGCTACCTGGAGCAACGTGCCCGGCTCGAGTTTCGCCTTCGCCTACTCTGGCGAAACCTCCCTGACCACCTCCATGGATGTCACCGGCCCCGACGGCGTCAATGTGATCGCCTGGAAGCACATCGATTGCAACCCTGGCTGCGTTCTCGGGGTGACCACCAAGTCCTTCACCTCGCATGAGGCCGACATCGTCCTCAACACCAACCCCAAAGCCAACCTTGGTACCGGTGCCAACGGCACCGTCGACACCACCAGCGTGCTCGTCCATGAAGCTGGCCACCTGCTTGGCCTCGAGCACAGCTGTCCCATCTTCGGGCCCTGTTCCGATGCTGAGATCGAAGCTGTCATGTTCTATGCCTACGGTGGCGCCCTTCGCCAGCCTGGCCCCGACGATATCGATGGCCTCACCCTTCTCTATCCGGCACTCCCGGGCTCTGGAGTCATCGGCGACGCCCTGCCTGCCCTCACCGTCTCGCTCGAATCCGGCTGGAATCTCGTCACCATGCCCACCGGTCAGGTCGCCCCCCTCGTTAACGGGCTCTCCTGCGTTGATGCTGTCTACAGCCTCGGTGGTGCCGGTTGGTCCACCTGGATTCGTGGTCTGCCCGCCCCGCTGCAAACCCTCACGACCACCGAACCCGGTTCTGCCGTCTGGGTCTATTCATCCGCTGCCTGTGCCGCGAGCATCCAACCGTAGCGGACGTCTTCCGCATTTCCTGCAGTTCGATTTGCCGTTGATCCCGGGCTGCCGCCCGCGCGGGCGGCTGTTCCTGCGGGCGCTCCCTAGAAGGGGATGTACTGCGCCGGGTTCACCGGCTGCCCGTACGTGCGGATTTCGAAGTGCAGGTGTTCGCCGGTCGTGAAGCCCGTCAGGCCCGAATAGCCCAGGGCTTCACCCTGGCCCACGTACTGTCCTGGCACCACGTCAATCTGGCTCATGTGAGCGTACAGCGTCGTCCAGCCGTCTCCGCAGTCGATGATGACGTGATAACCGTAGCTATAGGTCAGGTATTCCACGCGGGAAACGGTGCCTGAGCAGGCTGCGAATATCGGCGAGTTCCAGTGTCCGTAAAGGTCGAGGTCGATGCCTTGTAGCTGGGCATCAGCACCGCGCCCAACGCCGAACGAATCGCTTACACCGTTGTAGGCCAGCAGGGGACTTGAGAAGAGCCCGCCCGATGCCTGTGGACCAACGCCCTCAAAGGCTGGCGTCTCGCCTGTCACCGGGTCGGGTTCGGGAATGACTACAGGCGGGGGCTTCCGTGTCGCTCCCGGCAGCAGGACAAAGCTCCCGGGCTCGAGACTCGACGGGTCGGCGATGGAGTTGGCCCTGAAGGCGAGCGCCTGGTCCAGCGTAATATCGTCGTATTGGTCGACGATAGAGCTCAGCGTTTCGCCTGAGCCCACCTTGTGCATGATGCCGTCCGCCAGCGGGACCAGGAGTTCCTGGCCAAGTACCAGCAGATTGCCGTCGCCCAGCGTCGGGTTGTTGTCGAGGAGCGTTCCCGTCAGGATTCCGTACTTCTGCGCCACGCCGCTCACCGTGTCGCCCGCTTGCACCTTGTAGATGTCGAATGGCTTGCGTGGGTCGATGAAGTCGGCCAGTGCCGTCACTCCCCCGCCACCAACGCCGCTTGTTGCCACAGCCGCGGAAACGCCTGCCGAGAACGATGCCGTTGGCGATACGCCGCCGACTGCTCTCACGCTCGCAACGTCCGCAGTCCGCGTCATCGAGGCGACGGAATCCAGTGTCTTCAGGCTTGTTCCCGGGCGAAGGTAGCTGTCGGTCGGTCCCGAGGAAGTGCCGGCGACACCTGAATACGCCAGCGAAGGGAACTGCGTCGGCGTGCTGGCAGAAGTGTCAGATGGATACTGGGAAGCGAACAAGACCGCGCCAAGGGCCAGCGCCATGACCACAAGGTGAAGGGTCAGGCGGCCATGCCGTTTGCCATGCGCATGGGAGCGGGTGCGGGTACCTTGCTTTCCCATTCACGTCCATTCGCCCAGCAGGAATCGGCGGTCGCGAAAGACCGCGCGTGCATAGGCCACGGCTTAGAGTGAAGGAAGTTCGGCTTGTACACCACCTGCGGGAAGACCAATTCCCTCAGAAATTTCCCCTAAGGGCATTTCCCTACAGGTCAGTCTTCAATCCCGTCAGGAATTCGTCGTTCGATTGCGCCCGTGAGAGCCGTTCCAGCAAACGCTCCGTCGCCTCCAACTGGTTCGGCGAAGACTGTGAGATCATCGCCACCATGCGCCGCAGCAGCCACACACCCTTCAGCGCCTTCTCATCCAGCAACAGCTCTTCCCGCCGTGTCGAACTCGCCTGGATATCGATCGCCGGGTAGAAACGCCGTTCCGCCAGGCGCCGGTCAAGCCGGAGCTCAAGGTTGCCCGTGCCCTTGAACTCTTCGAACACCACCTCATCCATCCGTGACCCGGTATCGACAAGGCAGGTTGCGAGCACGGTCAGCGAACCACCTTCCTCAGCCTTCCGGGCGCCACCAAAGAGCCGCTTGGGCGGGTAGAGGGCGACCGGGTCCACACCACCGGAAAGCGTCCGGCCACTCGGCGGAAGGGCAAGGTTGTAAGCCCGCGTCAGCCGGGTAATCGAATCGAGAAGGATCACCACGTCCTTCTGCATCTCCACCAGCCGCTTCGCCCGCTCGAATGCCATCTCGGCCACGCGCGTGTGGTCTTCAACCGGCTCGTCGAAGGTCGAACTCACCACCTCGCCGCGCACGCTGCGCTGCATGTCCGTCACTTCTTCCGGTCGCTCACCAATCAACACCACCATCAGGTGCACGTCGGGGTGATTCTCCGTAATTCCGTTCGCGATGTTCTTCAGCAACATCGTCTTCCCCGCTTTTGGCGGCGAAACGATGAGTCCGCGTTGACCCCGGCCGATTGGGGCCACCAGGTCGATTACGCGGTTCGTCAGGTTGTCGGGTGTGGTCTCCAGCTTCATCTGCTGGTTGGGGAAGATCGCCGTCAGGTTCTCGAAGAACGGCCGCTGCTTCGCTGTATCGGGATCCAGCCCGTTCACGGCCTCAACCGTTAGCAGGCCGTAGTACTTCTCGTTGTTTCGTGGATGCCGGACCTGTCCCGTGATGTAGTCGCCCGGCCGCAGGTGATTCCGCCGCAACTGCGTCTGCGACACATAGATGTCGTGTGGACCTGGCAGCATGTTCTCACCACGGAGAAACCCGTAGTTCCCGTCGTCGCTGATCTCCAGGAACCCGCCGGAGAAGATGTTCCCCCGTGCTTCCGCCTGCGATTGCAGGAGCCGGAAGATGAGGTCGGACTTTCGCAAGCCGGAGACGCCCTCCACCCCCAGTTCCTTGGCGATCGAGATCAACCCCTCGCGGGAGGTCGCCTCCAGTTCGGCGATATTCAGCGCTTCGGTCATTAGCCTGGTACCTGCTTCTTGAGTCATACGTGGAGTTCCGATTGGGGGGTGGGGCCCATGGACCGCCTCTGGAGGGGCATGGACAACGCCGCGTCTACGATTCTGTTCCTGGGCGTCGATATACAGGGCATCGACTGGCACCTGGTGCCGTTCACACTGCCGAACCTGTGGACACCCCGATCATACGACGGGCAATCTTCCCTGCGCAATATCCACCCCTCGCCAAAGAAAGCCGTTGCCCTTTGAACCGCCGCCACATACGCTCAACAACACATCCTGAACAGTTGGAACCCCTAGCCGCATGGCCAATATCAAGTCGTCTATCAAGCGCTGGCACCAGTCACTCAAGCGCCGTGACCGTAATCGTTCTCGCCGCACCACCTATCGCAACGCCGTCCGCAGCGTCCGCGAAGCTGTTGCCGCCGGCGACCTCGACAAGGCCAACCAGCTGATGCCCGCCGCCTTTTCTGCGCTCGACCGCGCAGCCAAGACGGGCGCCATCCACGCCGGAACCGCCGACCGCGGCAAGCGCCGGCTCGCTAACCTCGTCAACAAAGCCTCCTAGACTTCCCCCTTCTTGCCCCATGCCTGTCCCGGGCGATCGGCCTGTGCCGAAGCTGTCCGCAGGCATACGGGAAATCCTCACGAGTCCGGCACTCCGCCCGCGACAGCCCCGTGATATCCCGGGTTCGTTCGTCGCACCGATTCCCCGTTCCCATTCCGTGGCCAACAATGAGCCTGTGAACCAGTCTGACCGACCCCGGGTTGACGTCGTGATCCCTTGCTACAACGAAGTGGCCGTCCTCCGGGAAAGTGTCGAGACCTCGATCGCGCTCTTCGCTCGCCACCCCGGGTTCGCCTGGCGGCTCGTCATCGCCGATAACGGCTCCAACGATGGCACCAGCGAGCTGGCCCGCGAACTCGACGCCGAATACCCCCAGGTGCAGGCCCTCGTCCTCACCATCAAGGGACGTGGCCTGGCACTCAAAGAAGCATGGACGCAGTCGACCGCCGACGTTGTCGCTTACATGGACGTCGATCTCTCCACGGATATCGAGCACCTTCCAACACTCGTTTCTATGGTTGCCAACGAAGACTGCGATATTGCTATCGGTTCCCGGCTTGCCAAGGGCTCCCAGACGCGCCGGTCATTCAAACGCGAAGTCACCTCCCGCGGCTACGTCGCGATGATTCGAGCCTTCTTCCCTCGCCTCAAGATCTCCGATGCCCAGTGTGGCTTCAAGGCCCTCAGCCGCCGTGCCGTGGATGAACTCGTCCCCCATATTCAGAATCGGATGTGGTTCTTCGATACGGAGTTGCTTGTCCTCGCACATCGAAACGGCATGAGGATCTGCGAACTCCCCGTGCGCTGGGATGAGGACCCCGATACCAAGGTCAAGATCATCAGCACCGCGGTCGAAGACATCCGCGGGCTCGTCCGCATGCGCTTCGGTATCGGGAAAGGATAGATGTGCGTGACCCCCTCCAACCGGTGGCAACCAGCCCGGCTCGCGTTGACCCGCCACCAGCCCCGCGGTATAAATCGCTTGCTACGGGATTCACAATCTCGCGGTGGCGCGGGCTCGCCCAATTGGCGGCCGACGCGCCCCACGCTCTTGGGGGAGGGTCAAGCCTATGGAATTCGCTAATCTTCCGCACGACTTCGCAGAAACCCTGGAGCTCGTCTTCGTGACCATCACCATCCTTGCTTCCCTTGGCCTCATGGTGGCCTTCGGGCAGTGGTGGCAGCGGTAGGAGTCCCACCTTGGCAGTAGAACAACCCGCGCGCCCAACACTCGGCGATAAGATCTACGACAAGCTCTTCCATAACTACGTCTGGAAGTCGATCTTCCGTACGGGATACCCCAACACGCCGCGTAACCAGATGCTGGTCATTGCTACCAACGTCTTCCTCCACCTCCACCCGACGCGGATCCACCGTACACACGTCAAGATCACCCACACCTACTGCCTCGGCGGTCTCTCCTTCTTCATGTTCCTGGGGCTCACCGTCACCGGGATCCTCCTGATGTTCTATTACGTGCCCAGCGTCGAACGGGCATATCTCGATATCCAGACGATTCAGACCAACGTCCAGTTCGGACAGCTGATGCGAAACATGCATCGCTGGATGGCCCACGCCATGGTCATCCTCGTCTTCCTCCACATGATGCGAGTGTTCTACACCGGCGCCTATAAGCCCCCGCGTGAGTTCAACTGGGTGGTGGGCGTCATTCTCCTTGTCCTCACCTTCCTCCTCAGCTTCACCGGCTACCTCCTTCCCTGGGACCAGCTCGCTTTCTGGGCTATCACCGTGGGCACCAACATCGCCGGTTCGGCCCCGGTTCTCGGCCCCAAGTCGCGATTCTGGCTCCTCGGTGGCTTCGAAGTCGGTCCCGACTCACTTATTCGCTTCTACACACTCCACGTCATCGGATTGCCGCTGCTCGCCGCGATCTTCATGGCGGTGCACTTCTGGCGCATCCGTCGCGATGGCGGCCTGGCCCGGCCACTTTAGATGCGCAGCAATTTCAGGAGGCATGTCTAGCCCATGGCCACCGCGGTAGTTGCCCGGCCCTCTGTTCGCCCCCAGTCCCGCGCGCGGGATGAAGAGGTTCTCGTCTGGCCCGATCTCGTTTTCATCGAGTTCATTGCGGCCATGGTCTTCACGCTCTCGCTGTTCGCCCTCTCGGTGCTGGTAAACGCGCCGCTCCTCGATCAGGCCAACGCTGACGTCACTCCGAACCCTTCGAAGGCGCCGTGGTACCTCCTCAACCTCCAGGAGTTGCTGCTGCACATGCAGCCTGCCCTCGCCGGTATCGTCATCCCGACGGTCTGGCTCGGCATCCTCGCCGCTTTCCCCTACTTCGACCAGGACAACGACCGCCAGGGAGTCTGGTTCGGTACCGAAAACGCCCTCAAGCTCACCATCGTTTCGGCCATCGTCGGCATCGTCGGTACCGTTAGCCTCATCCTCTGGGACTCCGGCAAGCTCGCTGAGTTCATGCACGACTGGTTCGGCATCTCCGGCGGC
>JAGQGZ010000155.1 GCA_020432105.1 Dehalococcoidia bacterium
CGACAATGATCAACAGGCGGAATACCAGGACTCGCACGTTCATGGCGTGTCTCCCCCCGAGGTGACAGCCGCGCTTGCAATAGCGGCGAGTTCACCGTCCGTGAAGTCGCTTCCGGCGGTCGAGATGGTGAGCGACAGGATGATCCGCCCCTCGGGCCACCAGGCGATCGCCTGGGTCACACTGGCCCCGGTTGCTCCGGTCGAGCGATAGCGAAGAATACGGCCAATACCATCGGCCGGCACCGGCAGCGCTGGACCTGCTTCGAAAGTCGCCTCGAAGCCATCCCGGGCGATGCCGGCAAGGATGCAATTGGGTAAGTCGTCATCCGTCAGGGCCGGTCCCGCTGCAGCCATGATTGCCACCACGGTATCTGCGTCCGCGAACGTAACTAGCGATTGGTGGACGGACTGGACCCCGCCGTCGGCTGTGTACCGGGCGAAGCTGCGGCTGGTACCGCTTTCGAAACTGTTCTCGTTGGCGTAAAGGAGTGACTCAAACGCGAGGAGTGGCGCACACGCCTCAAGCGATGGCGAAACCGGCGCAATGAAATTTGGCGAATCTGTTAGCGTAACCAGCTCGATGTCGGTGGTCTCCCAGCCGTCACCAGGAAGGTCGCTTGCTTCAAGCAGGGCTGGGACCGGACGTCCCGGTTGCTGTGTCGCATCCGCAGCCTGGGGTGCCGTCGGCTCGTCTTCCCCTCCCCGGTTCATGACAACGATGACGACTGCTGCGACCGCAACCAGCAGGAGCCCGGCTGCGCCGGCAACGATACGTCGTCTCCCGAATAGCTCCGGCATCTTGCCCCCCTTTGTGGGCGACTGGTTGCGATACCGTTGCGGGCCAACGAATTGTTTGCCCGGCTTGCTGGCGGCAACACTATTCTTAGCCAGGACGCCCGTCAATGAGGACGAACGTTGGCGGATAGGGCCCTGGCTGGCTCGATATCTCGGAGTCGGATACTCACCTCAGCTTCGAGACGAACGGCTTCTCATGTCACAGCCTCCCGGTTGCCACCCCCCTTCCCTCGCCCCACAATCTCCCCATGCCCAAACCTGCTACTGCTGACACCGTCTACGAACCCGTGCCCATGTGGGCCAAGATTCCTCATGGTCTCTGGCTGCGGGAAGCGACCGCCGTCGCCACCGACTCCGAGGACCGCGTGTACGTGTTCAGCCGCGGCAACATGCCCGTGCTTGTCTTCGACCCCGAGGGCAACGTCATCGATATGTGGGGCAACGATGACCCCTTCTCCGGCACCACCGAGTTGACCGACCCCTACGGCAACAAGATGGCGAAATGGCCGGGCAGCCGCTTCGTCTGGCCCCATGCCATTCGCGCCGACCATGAGGACAACCTCTGGCTCGTCGACGTCAACGGCTGCCGGATCTATAAGACGGACCGGGCCGGCAAGGAGCTCATGGTCATCGGCGATGGCGTACCCACGCCGCGCCAGGGTGGCGACCCCTTCAACCGCCCGACGGACGTCGCCGTCCACCCGAAGACCGGTGAAGTCTTCATTTCCGACGGCTATAACAACAGCCGTATCCATCGCTACAGCCCCGACGGCAAGCTCATCAAGTCATGGGGCGAACCGGGGAGCGACCCCGGCCAGTTCTCGCTCCCCCACAACCTCGCCATCATTGGCGACGACGAGATAATCGTCTGTGACCGGGAGAACTTCCGTGTCCAGGTGTTCGATCTCGAAGGCAACTTCAAGCGGCAGTGGCATGTCCACCACCCGGTGGCTGTGTACGCCGGGCAGGGCGAAGACACCAACGTCTATGTGGCCGAACAGGGACCGCCGCAACTCCAGCGCGGGGTGGCCAACCTCGGCAACCGCGTGACTATTTACACCCCCGAAGGCGAACTCGTTACGCGCATTGGCAACCCCCACTTCGGCGAACACCCCGACCAGTTCCTCTGGCCCCACGCTGTGGCCGTGGATACCCACGGGAGCATCTACGTTGCGGATGTCTCGTACGTCGAGATGGGCCAGCGAATGGACCCGCCGCGAGAGATGGTCAGCCTGCACAAGTGGATGCGCGTCAGCGGGTAGATTCGAGGCAGGCAGCAGGTGGTCGCCGCAATGCAAATATCACCGTCAGCCGCGGCCCCTTGCATCGCTCATATCCTCCGGGGCCGTAGCATGGAAGGTCGCGCGCCTGCGCGGCCGGGAATCGCTTGCAAGAGACGTTTTCGCAACCACCTCACACTTCGCAACGCCTCTGGTCACTCATGGTGCTGGTGGCCCTCTTCGGCCTTCCCAGCCTTATCCTGCGTCTTGGCGGTATCCATCCCGACCCACTGATCGGGTCGGCGATCCATGGAATCGGTATCCTCTCCGCGGCGTTCCTCCTTACCTGGGGCGCCGAAACCGCCGAGATCGACCTCGGCCAGGGTCTCGCCATCGCGATAATCGCCTTTATCGCCGTCCTCCCCGAGTACGCAGTCGATGCCGTCCTCGCCTGGAAAGCCGGCGCCGACCCGGTGGTTGCAGAACAGGGCCTTGCCATAGCGAACCTCACCGGTGGAAACCGGTTGCTGATTGGCGTGGGCTGGCCCGTCGTCTTCGTCATCTTCTTCTACCGCACGAAGCTGAAGGAGCTCTTCGTCGATCGTCACCGGGCGTTGGACATGGTTTTCCTTGCTGTCGCCACCACGTATGTCATCTTCATTCCGCTCCGCCACGCGCTCACGTTGGCCGACAGCATCATCCTCATCACCCTGTTCTTCATCTATCTCTACTTCATCAGCAAAGTGGAGTCAGAGGAGATCGAGCTGGTCGGACCGGCCAGGGCCATGGGCGCCCTGCCAACCTGGAGAAGGCGTGCGGCCGCTACGACCGTCCTTATCTACGCCGCCGCCGTGATCATTGCGGCAGCTGAACCGTTCGCCGAAGGGCTCGTAAGCACTGGCCAGCAGTTCGGCGTGTCCGAATTCTTCCTTATCCAGTGGGTGGCGCCGCTGGCATCCGAATCGCCGGAAGTGCTGGTGGCAAGCCTGCTTGCCTGGCGCGGGCGTCACGCGGCCGGTATGGGCGCACTTATCTCCTCGAAGGTGAACCAGTGGACCCTGTTGGTTGGCAGTCTGCCGCTTGCGTTCATGCTCTCATCGGGAGACTGGGGGATCACAGAAGGCCTTCCCCTGAACACCATCCAGCGCGACGAGATCTTCCTCACGGCGGCCCAGTCGGCCTTTGCCATTGCCGTATTTGTAAACCTCTCGATGAACCGGGCCGAATCGGCGCTCTTATTCCTGCTCTTCGCCACACAATTGTTCATAACCTATGAACCGGCGCGGGTACTCTATGGTGTCGGTTACCTGGTCCTCTGTGCTGTCTTGCTGTTCCTTCACCGGCGTGCCGTTCCGTCGCTGCTGCGGGACGCCGTCGCGGTCGCCCGTGGCGAACTGACCGAAGCCGAACAGCCGCCGGGCAGATTCGCAAGTCCGCCCCATCGCGATTAACTACCGGAGGCGGACAGGTTCCTGTAGGCTAGACCAACGGGCCTTCCGGCGAAACGGAAGGCCCGGAGTGTGTCCGCCATGCCTATTGTGGTTGTAATCGGTGGGCAGTGGGGCGACGAAGGCAAAGGCCGAATCGTCGACCTGCTGGCCCGCAAAGCGCGTGTTGTCGCCCGCTACTCAGCCGGCAACAACGCCGGCCATACCATCATCAACGAGAAGGGCGAATTCAAGCTCCACCTCGTTCCCGCCGGCATCTTTTACCCCGATAAGACCTGTGTCATTGGCAACGGTGTCGCCATCGACCCGGAGGTCCTCCTCGGCGAGATTGGCACCCTCCAGGAGCGCGGTATCAGCGTCTCCAGGTTGCGCATCAGCGACCGTGCCCAGGTCATCATGCCCTGGCATCGGCTCCTCGACCGGCTCGAAGAAGAGCGCCGCGGCGATGCCGCCATCGGCACCACCGGCCGTGGCGTTGGCCCTTGTTTCGTCGACAAGGTCGCCCGCCGTGGCATCCGCATCGCGGACCTTATGCGGTCCGAAGACCTGAACGAACGCGTGAGGGCTGCCCTCGGCTACTGGAACCAGGTCATCACCAAGGTCTATGGTGCCGAACCGCTCGATGTCGATGAGTGCTGTGGGGCCTACCGTGAATACGGCGAGCGCTTGACGCCTTTCATTGGTGATAGCCAGGACATCATCCTCAAGGCCCACCGGGCCGGGCACTATGTGCTGCTCGAAGGTGCCCAGGGTTCACTCCTTGATCTCGACCACGGCACGTATCCGTATGTCACCTCGAGCGTGCCCAGCAGCTCGAGTTCCGGCGCCGGACTGGGCGTCGGCATCGGCCCCACCGACATCCAGCGTGTCGTCGGCGTCTTCAAGTCTTACTGCACACGCGTGGGCAACGGGCCATTCCCCACGGAATTGTTCGACGACGTGGCCGACACCCTGCGGGACCACGGCAAGGAGTACGGCCGGGGCGAATACGGCACCACGACGGGCCGGCCGCGGCGCATTGGCTGGCTGGACACCGTGAGCGCTCGTTACAGCGTGCGAATGAACGGACTCGCTGCTCTCGCCCTCACCCGGCTCGATGTCCTCGATGGGCTGGAGACTATCAAGGTTTGCACGGGCTACGAACTGGATGGCCAGCGGATCGACAACTTCCCCGCGCGGCACTCGATGCTGGAGCGTGTTACGCCGATCTACGAGGAGATGCCCGGCTGGCAGCGTCCCACCACACACGTGCGCAATTTCGACGACCTGCCTCCCCAGGCCCAGTCGTTCGTACGTCGCGTCGAACAGCTGCTCGAATGCCCCATCGACCTGATCTCGGTCGGCCCCGAGCGTGAACAGGCGATCATCGTGAACCCGATCTTCTGAGGATGCAGGACCAGCGAGCGGAGTACGACGAAGCAAGAGACAGGCTCTACGTCCAGCTGCTCGACGAGTCCGTGGATAACACCGTAGCGCTGGACGACCGCCGGTCTGTCGACTACGCCGCCGACGGGCGAATCGTTGGTGTCCAGTTCGCCAAGCCTTTCGCCGGCGGCATCAACCTCAGCGGTATTCCGCTGGCTCGCGTGGTTGGCGCCCTCATCCTCCAGAGCGGGCACAAGTTCCGAATGGTCGAGTAGCCGTCGGGAGAATTCCCTCGCCCCGGTCACTTCACAATTTGGCAGTTGCTCCACTTCGCGTAAGTTGAGACTTACGCTTTTACATGCTGTACTGGACAGGTGGAAGCAGCACTCAAGGCCATCGCCGAACCACGCCGCCGGGCCATCCTCCGCCTCATCTGGGACCGCGAGCTGCCGGCCGGTGAGATCGCCAGCCAGTTCGACGTCACCCGTCCGGCGATTTCGCAGCATCTCCGCGTTCTCCGCGAAGCCGATCTCATAGACGAGCGGCGTGAAGGCACGCGCCGCTACTATCGCACCCGCCCCGACACCATGGCCGCCCTGCGCCGGTTCATGGAAAACATGTGGGATGAATCACTGGAACGCCTCAAGTTCGCTGCCGAGTTCGAAGAGGCGAAGCAGAAGCGTGCCAGTGGGTCCCCTGAAGATCGCAAGCGGCGGATACACTGACCCATCCCCTCGTCTGAGGTGCGCCATGCCCAACCCGGTCGTCCACTTTGAAATCAACGCCAGAGACGGCGCTGCCATGCAGCAGTATTACGGCGATCTCTTCGCCTGGAAGATTGATGCGAGCAACCCGATGAACTACGGGCTCGTCGATACGGATGCGGGCGGCGAAGGCATCATGGGTGGCATTGGCCCCTCCGAAGACGGCTCAGTCTCAACTCTGTTCTACGTGCAGGTGCCCGACGTGCAGGCCGCCCTGGATAGGGCGGTGAGCCTCGGCGGAAGCGTAGTCCGGCCGATGGAGGTCATCCCCGGCATGGTCACCATGGCCGTGTTTGCCGACCCGGAAGGCAACCAGGTCGGCCTCGTGGCTGAGCAGACACCGCCCGCAGAGTAGCCCTGCTCGCTGCCATCCGACCCATCTTTCCTTCACCCTCCCGGCGAAGGGTCTACACTGGTTCCGTATGTCCCGGCTCGGATTCATCAACAAGGTTCTCGGCGATTCGAACGAAAAAGAACTGAAGCGTCTCGGCAAGCAGGTCGATGCGATCAATGCCCTTGCCGATGAGATGGCAGCCCTATCGGACGATGAACTGGCAGGGCTGGCCGAAGAGTTCCGCAACCGCCTCAACCAGGGCGAGACCCTGGACGACCTCCTCCCTGAAGCCTTCGCTGCTTCCCGCGAGATGGCTTCCCGCCGCGTCGGCGAGCGGCCCTACGACGTTCAGATGATCGGCGGCATCGTCCTCCATGAGGGCAAGATCGCCGAGATGCGCACCGGTGAGGGCAAGACCCTCACCGCCGTGGCCCCCGTCTTTCTCAACGCTCTTGCAGGCGACGGTGTCCACCTGATCACGGTGAACGACTACCTGGCCCGTCGTGACGCCGCCTGGTACGGGCCTGTCTATCGCTCCTTTGGTCTTTCTGTAGGCGTCGTCCAAAACAACCACATCTCCTACATCTACGATCCCGACTACGACCCCGACACCGTCGAGGAAGACGGCCAGAAGGGGGGCCTGAAGGACC
>JAGQGZ010000156.1 GCA_020432105.1 Dehalococcoidia bacterium
CGCGCCTCGCCCGGCATCGGTTTGGGCTCCCCGAACGCAATGGGCATCGGCAGCGGGTGCTCCTCCACCGCCAGGCCCAGAGGTGCCATTTCCTCGATCAGCCAGCTCGCATCTGCCCAGTGCGCCGCCGTCCTCAGCCTCCCTGATACCCGTCCCTCGCGCTCGGTCGCAAGCCCCTGCACCACGTCGCTGCCCACCCAGTGCATCAGCACCTGCTTCCAGCGGGCCAGCCGGGCAAGTGGTGCCCGCCGGTCGATGCTCGAACCGATCGCGTACACCAGGTCCGCACGAACCAGGTGCACCAACCCGCGGGGATTCGTCGCTGCCTCCCGTGCTGCAGGGACAAACCGTGCGTCATAGCCTGCGCCGATCAGCGTCGATGCCACGCGCGTTCCGAAGTACGGGAGCCCGACAACGGCAATCCGTCTCACGCCTGCTGTCCCGTCGTCGCCGGATCACCGAAGCCGAGACGCCGGGTCAGATTTCGGACCAACCGCGGATAGCTGGCGAGGTCAGACTTCCGGATAACAAACAGATCCCGCCACCGCGCATCGGAAAGCCGCAAGAACAGCCATGTCGAAATGATGGCAGTCACCCCGTAGCTGATGAGGGTTGCCCAGGCGCCGCCCACAAATCCCACCCGCGGGATGATAAGGAGGCTCGTCACTACGCTCACCGCCAACGAACCTCCGGCCAGCGCCAGCGAAATCCACGGCTTGCCCAGCTGCACCGTATAGAAGTTGCTGAGAATCGACTGCGGTGCATAGATGAGCGTCGCAAGGCACAGCAGTCGCAGCGCCGTCCCTGCCTCCCTGAACTCATCTCCGAAGAGCAGCCCGAGCAGCCAGGGCGCAACGACCGCGATCGGCGCCGCCAGCACCGTCACGATGAGCAATGTATGCCGCACGCCCTGCGACGTGATCCGGCTCGCCTCCGCCCGGGTGTTCGCCCCTACCGCCGCATAGCTCGCCACCGCGATAGCCGTCGAAAAGAGCCAGAGCCCTTCGGCCACCCGCACCGCCTGGGCGTAGAGCCCTGCTCCCGCCTGGCTGTCCAGGCCGATTACCAGCAGTTGGTCCACCCGGTAGTTGAAGTAGCTGATGAAGCCCGCGAGTCCTGTGAACGCACCGAACGCCACCAGTTGCCAGGCCAGCGCCGGATCTGGCCGGTGCGTTGCCAGCCACCGCCACCAGCCCGGGCTCGTCGCCGCCACAGCCGCGAGCGAAAGGTACTGGGCGACAATCCAGACGCCGAGCCCGTCGATCGCCGTCCGGTGGTCGAGAACCACCACCCACAGCACTGTCCCGATGAGCGCGAAGATGCCGTAGCCGTGGATCGAGAACGCATACCGCAACAGCGCATTGATGCCCACGTACACCCCGCCCAGCGACGTGCGCACGATGATCGGCGGTATCGCCAGGCCGGCGACAATCGCCGCCGTTGCCGTGTCACCACCCCCAACGACCGCTACGCCGACCGCCGCCGCCGCGAGGATCGCGCTCAGGGCCAGCCCCAGCAGCGTCACGCTGGAAGCTACTTCCGCGGCCTCACGCCCACGTTTCGAAACAAAGTACCCGGCCGATCCGGAGAAGCTCGCGGCCACCGTCCCAATCGCCCCTATCGCCACGATCGCGCTGGTGTAGATACCCAGCTCATCCACCGGCAACGCTCTCGCCGTGATGATCGTGAGTGCCGCCAGCGAGGCAATCCCTGCCACCCGGTAGACCAGCGAAAGAAGGCTTCCGGTCGCGATGTCCATTTCAGGCGTCGCTGCGGTCGATGACGCGGATACCCGGCTTTGTCACCACTGCTCCCGGCGGTACATCCTTCGAGACGATCGCTCCCGCTGCCACCAGCGCACCTTCGCCGATCGTCACCCCGTGAAGGATGACCGCGGCGGCACCGATATACGCGTTTGCGCCGATCACGACCGGGCCTTCCTGTCGCCCCCGGCTCTCCGCAAGCGTGCTCCTCCCCGCATCGAAGTGCGTGATGATCACGGCCCGCATGCTGATCGTCGCGCCGTCCTCCACCGTTATCCGCTCCGCAAGGTCGAAGAACACCTCGCTCCCGATGTGTGTCCGTTTGCCAATCGCAAGATTCCCAAAGTCCTTGCGCGCATTCACGATGCTGATCGGCCCCACCACCATCGCATCAGCCCCCACCCGGGCCCCGAACTGTCGCAAGGCGTCTGCATGCCCCGCCGTCAGGCTCCTCAGCCTCATCGCCACGCCGTCAATATCGTGGCGCAGATACTCCCAGCGCAGCTGCATCCTCACGAGTTGTCCCAGTGCCCGGTTCACGGGCCGCCCGGCAGGCCTGAGTAATGGACGCACGCGCGAAAGCAGCCCCGGGCCGCTCACTCGTCGCCAACCCGCATTCGCAGCATCGCTCACGAGTGTAGACCATGCTCTACAGGGTGCATCCGGGCCGGACGCCCTCACATCCGCGCCCTAGAATCGGTGGGAGGAGCGTTCTCTATGTATACCGTGCTCAGCGGTGGTGTCGGGGCTTCGCGCTTTCTCCAGGGACTCGTCCAGGTCGTACCTCCCCGGGATGTCACCGTCATCTCCAACACCGGCGACGATGTCGAGATGTTTGGCCTCTACGTCGCCCCCGATGTCGACATCGTCACCTACGCGCTTGCCGGTGCCGTGAATCCCGCTACGGGCTGGGGCCTTGCCGGTGATACTCTCGCCGTTGTCGGTGCCCTCCGGCGCTTCGGCTATCCCGATTGGTTCAACCTCGGCGATATCGACCTCGCGACCTGCCTCCACCGCACGCGCCTCCTTCGCGAGGGTATGCCCTATCACGCCGTCACTGCCGAAATCGCCGCCGCCTGGAATGTCGAAGTCCGCATCACTCCCATGACCAACGAGCGCGTCACCACCCGCATCTTCTCGGCCGACGGTGAAATCCCCTTCCAGGAGTACATGGTTCGTCTTCGCGGCGAGGCAGATGTGCGGCAAATCAGCTTCGATGGAATTGAATCGGCAAAGCCGGCCCCCGGTGTGCTCCAGGCGATTTCTGATGCCGGAGTCGTCATCTTCGCCCCCAGCAATCCCTTCGTCAGCGTCGGACCCATCCTTGCCGTCCCCGGCATCTCCGAAGCTCTCGCCTCCACCAGGGCAAAGAAGGTCGGTGTCAGCCCGATCATTGCCGGCGATGTCGTGAAAGGGCCGGCCGCCCGCATGCTTCGCTCCCTCGGACACGAAGTCTCTGCGCTCGCTGTTGCCAAGATCTACGCTGCCAGCCTCGACGCCTTCGTAATCGATGAGCAGGATCGCGCCCTCAAGCCCTCCATCGAAGCGCTCGGACTCGAGTGCTACGTTTGCGACACGATGATGACCAGCGACCAGCGCAAGGCGGAACTTGCCGCCGACACGCTCGCTGCCGCCGGTGTTCGCCCGTGAGCGTGCCTGTCCTTGTCCCCGTCAGCCACCTGGACAAGGGGAAAAGCCGGCTTGCCGATGTGCTTACGCCTGGCCAGCGGTCCGAACTTGCCCTCGCCACCCTCGCAACCGTCCTCGATGCCGTGAGGGATGCCGGTTGCCTCGCCATTGTCCTCTCTGCCGATGCCGCGGTCCGGAACGCCGTCCCCCCGCCCCATGCCGCCCTCGATGAATCCCCCGTCCACCGTGGGCTGAACGCTCAGCTAACCCACGCAATCGACGAGTTGGGCGGGGCGGAAGTCCTCATCCTTCATGGCGATCTTCCTCTCGTCACCGGTGCCGCCATCGCCTCGCTCATCCGCAAGGCGCCGCAAGCGCTCTCCGTGACCCTCGTTGAGAGTGGCGACGGTGGAACAAACGCCATGCTGCTCCGGCCGCCCTCGGTTATCGAGTTGCACTACGGGACCACGAGTGCAGCACTCCACCGCATAGCTGCCGAAGAATCCGGGGCCACCCTCACCGCAGTTACGATTCCCGAGATCGCGCTCGACCTCGACGTTCCCGGCGACATCGACACCTTGCTTGCTTCAGAAAACGGAAGGACCTCAGCGGCGGGAAGCCTGCTGAGGTCCTGGGGGTTCGGAGCCAACGAGGCTGATAGCTAGTTCGTTACCTGCGCCCCCAACTGTGGCGTGTAAAGGATGTTGGTGAGCGCAGGACCTGCGGTCAGGTTCTGCTGGTGTGCGCCCGCTCCCTGCCAGTTGGCAGTCTGCGTTGCGAACTTGCCGCCTGCCCCGGCCTTCTGCGGAGCGATGTAGAAGCGAATGGTGCGGCCCGAGTCGCCGCATCCCGATGTCTGGTCGTCTGTGATCACGTCAACCACGTAGACGATCGACCCGGAATCGGAGAGGACAGCACCATTGCCGCAACTGCGGCTCGATGCGCCCGTGCCTATCGCGGCAGCGATGCCGTCGCCTTCCGCTGCCCCTCCGACCGTTCCGTAGTAGGTCGCCGGCGGTTCCGGCGGAAAGCCCTGCGCCTGGGCATCCTGGTACTGGCCTATGCCAAAGATTGCGGCAGGAACGGCCGCAATCGCGAATAGTCCGGCGCCGATCCACGCGTAACGAGGTTTCTTCATGCTGTGTAGTCTCCCTGGAGGGGCGGGACCCTCGCTTCCGATCAGCGTAGGCACGCCATTTTCTGCGAGCAAGATAGCGACACGGAAGGATTACCCCAATCTTCCATCTGTTTACGGCCCGTTTACACGAAAGTACGGCAAACAGCCCTCATTTCGACAGGAACGGCAGCACCACCGCAGCAAACCCCTCCGGGTTGTCCAGGGGCACCGAGTGTCCCGATGGGTCCACTTCCACCACCGTGCACGCCGGGATTTCCCTGCCCACTCGTGCCGCGATCTCAGGCGTGATCAGGTCGGATTGTGCTCCCCGGATAAACAGGGTCGGCGCCGTTATCACCCGGCATTCCGCCCATCCCTCTTCTGCATCCGGGCGAACCAGCGGTCGCTCGCCACTTCGCAGACCCCGATCATGCCGGAACGTAACCCGGCCATCGGCCAGCCGCATCAGGTTGTTGCGCACCCGGTGCTCTCGCTCTCCCGCCGGTGCGATCGGGTTCGCCAGGGCCGACTGGGCCAACGCCTCGTCCACGCTGTCGAACACGTCTCGGTCGCGATTGCCGTCCAGGATCCGCTTTGTCCCAGCCGTGTTCGTCTCCGGCGCAATGTCCACAAGCACCAGCTTCGAGATACGCTCCGGGTACCTCCCCGCGAAATGGATCGCCACCCGGCCACCCATCGACAGCCCGAGCAACTGAAATCGCTCCAGCCCAAGGGCATCTACCAGCATCCGCACGTCCTCCACCATCGCCGTCGTCGTGTATTCCGGCGCCCAGTCGCTCAGCCCGTGCCCCCGTTGATCCATCGCGATCACCCGGTGTGTTGCGACAAGCTTGCGCGCCAGCGTGTCCCAGCTGCGGGCGTGCCCCGTGTAGCCATGCAACAGCACAATCGGCGTCGCCGTTTCCTTGCCCCAGTCCCGGTAGAAGAACTTCAGTCCGCCGAGTTCAATACGCTCATCCCTGGCCGCGTCATCCATGCGTTTCTCCCCCTCTTTCGAGGGCGAAGTATAGTCCGTGCCAGCGGGAGGCCATCGTGACCCAGGACCAGGTTGCCCTGCCCCAGACCGCGGGCGTCGTGATTATCGGCGGTGGCGTCATCGGCACTTCCACTGCCTTCCAGCTCACCCGGCGCGGCGTCCGTCCCCTCCTGCTCGAGCGTCGTCAGCTCGGCGCCGGGGCCAGCGGCAAGTCCGGTGCGCTCGTCCGCGTCCACTACGCAAACACCTTCGAGGCCAGCCTCACCCTGCGCAGTCTCGACGTCTTCCGCAACTGGAAGGACGTCGTCGGTGCCGGCGATGCCGGTTTCGTCCAGGCCGGCTTCCTCCAGGTCGTAGCTCCCGAAGACGAGGCGAATCTGCGAACCAACGTCGCCGCCCTCCGGGGTATCGGCGCCAACACCTGGGTCGTGGGTCCCGGCGAGATCCGCGAAATCGACCCCCTGATGCGCACCAGCGACATCACTGCTGCCGCCTACGAGCCCGAAAGCGGCTACTGCGACCCCAACGGCGCCACTTACGGGTTTGCCGAAGCCGCCGAGGCAGCCGGGGCAACCATTGCCACTCACGTTGAGGCGACGGAGATCGTCGTCGAAGGCGGCCGCGTCGTCGGCGTCGAGACCAGCCGGGGCCGCGTTGATACCGAGCGTGTGCTGATCGCCGGTGGCGCCTGGGCCAACCGTCTCCTTCACCCCCTCGGGGTCGACCTCGGTCTCGTGTCTCGACGGCTGCAGGTTGCGATTTTTCGCCACCCTCCCGGACTCCCGCCCGGCCTTGGACATCGCGTCGTCGTCGATGCCACCAACCACAGCTGGCTCCGCCCGGAGGGGCAAAACGCCACCCTCATCGGAGCCGAACGCCAGGCCTTCGAAGGCGACCCCGATACCTACTCCCAGTCGGTCG
>JAGQGZ010000157.1 GCA_020432105.1 Dehalococcoidia bacterium
GACACGGAGGTGATCGCTCACCTCCTGGAGGAACGGGTGCGTGAGGGGGAAGACCTGCTCATGGCGCTGCGGTCGATCACGCCTCGTCTTGAGGGCTCACAGGCGATCGCGGCTATCTCCACCGCCGAGCCCGACACTGTGGTGGCCACGCGAGTGGGCAATGCCGGTGGCGTGGTCGTCGGCAGGAGCGACCTGGCCCTGTATGTGTCGAGCGACCTGGCCGCGCTGCTCCCGCATACACGGAGTGTCGCCTTTCTCCACGACGGCGATTTCGTCCGTATCACGCCACGGGAAGCAGCCGTTGTTAGGGGCGATGGATCATCCTCCCCGCGCCCATTCCAGGAGATCGAGGCTGACCCGGCGGCTGCCCTGAAGGGGACCTATTCGACCTTCATGCTCAAAGAGATCCACGAGCAGCCCGAAGCCCTGACGGACACCATCCAGAGCCTCGTATCTCTCGACCCCCTCGAGTTCCGGATGCCCGATCTTGGTGCGGCTGCTGAGGGGCTTCCTTCCATCCGGCGGGTAGTGCTCATCGGCATGGGGAGCAGCCTCAACGCGGCGATGATCGGGAGGCAGTACTTTGAGCGCCTGGCGGGGATCCCGGCAGAGGCCGACAACGCCAGTGAGTTTCGGCACCGGGCACCCGTCCTTGGGCCAGATACGCTTGTTGTTTCGATAAGCCAGTCAGGCGAAACCGTTGATGTTCTTGAAGCGATGAACGTGGCCAAAGAGGCCGGGGCGCTGCAGATTACGATCTGTAATACGGAAGGTGGGCAGACGACTCGCGTCGCCGAAGGCACGGTCTACACGCGGGCCGGCCTCGAACGGGGCGTTGCCAGCACCAAGTGCTACGTGGCCGCGGTCGCCGCGCTCAACGTCCTCGCACTCCATGTCGGGCAGCTACAGGGCCACCTGGCCGCTGAGGACCTCCGCCCTCACATAGCAGCACTTGTTCGCCTGCCCGGGCTCGTCGGGAAGGTGTTGGCCGAAAGGGTTGGCGTGGAGGAAGCCGTCCTGGAGTTGAGCACGGCGACCGATGCCTTCTTCCTTGGCCGCGGCCTCGCATTTCCGGTGGCGATGGAGGGGGCACTCAAGCTCAAAGAGATTAGCTACATCCATGCAGAGGGGTACGCAGCCGGGGAGATGAAGCACGGCCCAATCGCTTTGATCGAATCGAACTTCGCCACGGTGGCGATTGCCCCGAAGCATGCCCTTCGGACGAAGATGATCTCCAACATCGAACAAGTACAGGCACGTGGCGGCCGGGTCATCGCGGTGATCACCGAAGGTGACTCGGAGATCACGGAGCTTGCCGACCAGGTGCTACCGATCCCGGATGTCGGCCCCTGGCTCGAACCAATCGTCGCTAACGTCCCCCTCCAGTTGCTGGCCTACGATGTGGCAACTGCCCGAGGATTCGACGTCGACCAACCGCGCAATCTCGCTAAGACGGTAACGGTCGAGTGATCGGGAGGCATAAGAACATCCAATGGATGAATCGGGCCCGGCATGTCATAAACGGCCCATCGGCCGGCGGAGTGCAATATACTGGGCTGGGCTGCGAATTCTGGCGTGGTGAACGCGCTATGGGAGGGCTAGCCGATTGGTAAGCGTGACTCCATCGGTAGTTTGGTTCCGGGACGTCGATGCATCAGACCTCGGACTTGTCGGAGGTAAGGGTGCCAACCTCGGCGAGCTAACCAAAGCACAAATCCCGGTCCCGCCGGGGTTCGTGGTTACCGCTGACACCTATTTTAGCTTTATCCGCCGTAACAACCTGGAACCGGCGATTCGGGCCGAGCTTGAAGGGCTCGACGTGCACAACGCCGCTGCCCTCGAGTCACGGTCCGCCCGGGTGCGGGAACTCATCATGTCCGCCTCTCTCTCGCCAGGCGTTGCCGCAGAGATCCGGGCGGCCTACGAGGAATTGGGTGGCGGCTACGTCGCGGTTCGTAGCAGCGCCACGGCAGAAGACCTTCCCGAAGCCAGCTTTGCGGGCCAGCAGAGCACCTTCCTCAACGTCTTCGGTGCCGACAACGTCGTCCATGCCGTACAGGCCTGCTGGGCTTCACTCTACGAAGCTCGCGCCGTTTTCTACCGCGAAGAAGCCAACTTCGACCACCTTTCTGTCGGACTCGCCGTACCTGTCCAGAGGATGGTCCAATCCGAGAAGTCCGGAGTTATGTTCACTGCAGAGCCGGTCACTTCCGATCGAAGCAAAGTCACCATCGAGGCCGTATGGGGCCTCGGTGAAGGGATCGTCTCCGGGGAACTCAGTCCCGACCTGTACGTCGTGCGCAAGTCCGACCTCGCAATCGAGGTGTGTGAGCCCGTGGCCCAGGATCGCCAGTTCGTTCGCGCCGGGGGGACCTCGGGTGCTCTCGACGGGGCGAATGAGTGGGTACCGGTCCCCGCAGACCTGGTCGACTCCCGCAAGTTGACAGATGCCGAGGTCCTGGAACTCGCCCGGGTCGCCCTCGCGGTCGAGCAGCATTACGAATCACCACAGGACATTGAATGGGCGTTTGAGGCGGGCAAGTTCTACCTGACCCAGGCGCGGCCAATCACGACGCTCACCGGTGCGGGTGTGCAGACCGACGACATCATCGCACTTCCCGAGACGGCACCGGTTGTTGCCCGTGGACAGGCGGCGAGCCCCGGCATCGGGGTCGGCAAGGTTCGCATCGTCCGCTCGCCTTCCGAAATCGATACCGTCCAGCCCGGCGACGTGATGGTCGCCGAAATGACGACTCCAGATTTTGTACCCGCGATGAAACGTGCCTCTGCCCTCGTGACAGAACGTGGGGGGCGGACCTGCCACGCGGCCATCGTGAGCCGTGAACTCGGGATCCCCTGTGTTGTCGGAGTGGCCAATGCGGTCGAGATGCTCGAATCCGGCCGGCTGATCAGCGTTGATGGCTACGATGGCGTCATATTCGACGGACGTGCCGATCAGCGGTTGGCCTACCACGAAGCGCGCCAGGCGAAGTACGCCAACGCTGCGGCTGTGAAGACGGCGACGCGGCTCTACGTGAACCTCGCGGAGCCCGAACTCGCCGATGTGGTAGCCGCGCGCAACGTTGACGGTATCGGGCTTCTGCGTGCCGAGTTCATCGTCGCCCAGATAGGTAAACACCCCCGCGCCTATCTCGAAGAGGGAAAGGGCCACGAGTACACGGAGCGGATGGCGGCGGGTATTCGTGAATTCTGCGCGGCCTTCGCCCCCCGCCCGGTGGTCTACCGTCTCACCGACTTCAAAACGAATGAGTACGCCAACCTCGATGGCGGTGACCGGTTCGAAGAGGTCGAAGAGAACCCGATGATTGGGTATCGCGGGGCTTCACGTTATGTTCGTGAACCCGACGTCTTCGCGCTTGAATTGGAAGCGATCAAGCTTGTGCGATCGGAATTCTCCAATCTCAAGGTGATGGTCCCGTTCGTCCGCACGCCGATCGAACTTCGCCGGGTGAAGGAACTAATAGCGGAGAGCGGCCTGTTGACCGATGGTAGCCTCAAGCTCTGGATGATGGTCGAAGTACCCAGCAACGTTCTCATCCTTGACCGCTTCATCGATGAGGGCATCGACGGGATCTCCATCGGTTCGAACGACCTGACGCAACTGGTGCTCGGCGTGGACCGTGACAGTGAAAAGCTGGCTGACACGTTCGATGAGCGGAACGAAGCCGTCTTGCTCGCAATCGAGACAGCGGTCAAGACGGCGCGGGCCCGGGGCCTCACCGTATCCATCTGTGGCCAGGCGCCGAGCGTCTATCCGGAAGTCTCCGAGCGACTGGTGGAATGGGGGGCCACAAGCGTGAGCGTCAGCCCAGACATGATTGACCAGACGCGAGAGATCATCGCTGCGGCAGAATCGAAGTTAGGCATCTCACCGTCTGGCAATTAGCCTGATCTTGTGAAGCTGAATCAGGTCCGCGAACGGCTGCTCGCCCGCGAAGAACTGTTAAGCCCGCATGCTGCGCGCTCGGCCACCAGCCGCGGTCGCCGGTCGGCTGAGACGCCATCGCCCGTCCGGACCGAATATCAGCGTGACCGGGACCGGATCCTTCACACCAAAGCATTCCGTCGGCTCAAGCACAAGACGCAGGTATTCATTGCGCCTGCCCTCGACCACTTTGTCACCCGGCTCACCCATACGTTGGAAGTAGCGCAGGTAGCCCGCACTATCGCCCGGGGCCTCAACTTGAACGAAGACCTTGCCGAAGCCGCAGCTCTTGGGCACGACATTGGCCACGGGCCCTTCGGGCATGCAGGTGAAGAAGCGCTCGCCGAGTGCCTTCCCGAAGGATTTCGCCACAACTACCAATCGGTGCGAGTGCTTGACCGCCTTGAAGGCGACGGGCGCGGGCTGAACCTCACGTTTGAGGTGCTCGACGCCGTTGAAAAGTCGAGCAAGGTACGCGAAGACATCTTCGCCGATGGATGGGGTGTCCCCGGCACCCTGGAAGGGCAGGTGGTGAAGACCTCCGACGCCATCGCCTATGTCAACCACGATATCCTCGACGCGATCCGTGCCGGGCTGATCGATGAGGATGACCTGCCAGACAGCAGCCACCGGGTCCTCGGCCGGGGCCACGGAAACCGGCTCAATGCACTGATTCTCGATGCGATAGAAGCCAGCTGGGCCGCGACCGGAGAAGGAGACCCATCCTCGGCACCGGTAATCCAGTTCAGCCCCGATGTAAGGACCGTCGCCAACGAGTTGCGCGAGTTCATGTTCCAGCGCGTCTACCTGTACGACGAGACTAGGCACGAAGCGGAACGCGGAAAACGAGTCGTCAAATACCTCTTCGAGCACTTTCGCCGCTTCCCCGCGGGCATATCCGCGGGGTTTTCGCTAACGGGCGATCCCGTAGAGAGGCAGGCGGCTGATTACGTCAGCGGGATGACCGACCGCTATGCAATACGGCTCGCACGGGAGCTCGGTTGCCCCGATGCGAACGGATGGGATGTGTAAGCCGTGGTAAACACGCCGCATGCACACCGCGTTCCCTCCGTTGCCGCTATAGAGGAGCCCTTTGATAATCGGGGAGTGGCTCCCCCCTGCCTCCCATGACAAATTCTGAAAACCAGTACCCGCCGGACGACTACGTCATCGGCGAGTCGTACCCTCCACCTCCGCCCGGGACCGAACCCGAAGCGTCTTCCGCCGTGCCGGGTCTGATTGGCTCAAGCCCGGAAGACAGGTGGGGCCGGAATGCCCCTGCCGGGCTTGTCGGCGATGAGGATTATGAGGACGACGGCGAGTACTACGAAGACGACGAGTACTACGACGACCAGGCAATCGGCGACCCCTACTACTACGACGACGATGTTCCGGCCCGCCAGCCAGCGTTCTATATTTTCATCGCGGTAGCCGTTGTTCTCGGAGGGCTCTTCGTCTTCCTCCTCTTCAACCTGTTCCGCAACGACAATGACGGCGCCCCGGCTATTGTCGACGATGACCCTGCCTTCCATATCCGAATAGACAATCCCCAGGACAACGACCTCATCCAGGTGGATGAAGACGTCGAAGTGATCATCCAGGCGAACTCAAACGAACAGATCGTGAGTATCGACCTGCTGGTGGGGGGAGAGGTGCGCGACAGTGCCCGGTTCACCGATGTCCCGGCCGACGGTGTCTATGCCCCCACGCTCATCCTGAATTTCGAGGAGACCGGGAACTACGACCTCGTTGCCCGTGCAACCAGCGAGTCCGGGGCAACGAAGGAGAGCGCTCCCGTGCGTGTCCGCGTCGTGACCGAGCTTGTCGACGAACAGCCGGCGAGCATCACCGGCGAAGTCATCTCGACCGTAAACGCCCGGATCGGCCCCGGTGAAGAGTTCCCGACGGAGCGAACCTACGATGCCGGCGACCGTGTCGTGCTGGTCGGCCGCAGTGCCGGAGAATCCGAATGGGTGCTCCTGGATAGTGGACTCTGGATCAGGCGGGCCGCCGTTCGGCTCGACGACTCACTCGCCCTGCTGCCGGTGCGGCGACCCACACCGACACCCGCACCTTCGTCAACACCGACGCCTCAGCCAAGCGAAACAGCCACGCCAGAAGGTGGCCTCCCGGACCTGTCGCCCTCCAATGCTGCCCTCGCTGATGAAGGAGCGACGCTCCGTGTCACCATCCGCAACCAGAGCACAGCGGATTACCAGGGCCCCCTCGTAGTCTCGGCCGTGGGGCTTCCTGAGGGTGACCTGCAGGAGGCATTCCTCGTCAATATCCCGGCCGGTGGCAACCAGGTCGTGGAGTTTGACCTACCGCGAGCAAACACCGACGGCGGCACGGTTCAGATCTCGGTCGACGTCGGCAACAACGTCGAAGAGTCGAACGAGGACAACAATGATGCGACGTTCCTCCTCTCTCCGTCCGTCGATCCACCGGTTTTCACAGTTGCAGC
>JAGQGZ010000158.1 GCA_020432105.1 Dehalococcoidia bacterium
GACACGGCTCCGTCGGCATCGAGGACTGCGGGGTAGGTAGCGCCCAGCTCTTCGAGCAGGCCGGCGGCGGTTGCACGACTCTCCTGCAGGTTCACGCCGAAGAACACGACGTCGGCGTCAAGGTGACGGTGGGCAACCTCGAAGTCTGGGATTTCCTGGCGGCAGGGGCCGCACCAGCTGGCGTACCAGTTAAGGATCACCACCTTGCCCCGGAAGTCCGAGAGCTTGAGCACGTTCTCTTCGTCGCGGACATCGGGGAGGGCGAAGTCGGGAGCCGGCTGGCCAACGTCGGGCGGGCCATTGTCGATAAGCCCGAGTATCCGAGGCTCCGGCTCGTCCCCACCTGCGGCGAAGAGATAGACGGCGACCACGGCGACAAAGACGGCTGCAAGCACACCAAGACCTATGACGCGGTAGGTTCCAGCGGTGCCAGAGCGGATGATTTCGTTCATGATTCTTCCCTGTGTACGAGCGACGGGTCTTTGCGGATCGTAGCATTCCGGCGCAAGCCGTCCGGAGGGTGGGGTGGTGACCGGCCTCTACCTCGGTATCGATATCGGTTCGTCGGCGGTGAAGGCGGCGCGGTTCGATCGCGCAGGCCGGCAGCACGATGTGGTGCGTGTTGCCTGTCCCTCAACCGGCGAGTTCGTCCCGGAAACGTGGTGGGGGGCGGTGCAATCTGTGCTTCTCACGATGACGAACGTGCGCGCCGTCGGTATCTGTGGCCGCGGAGGTACGAATGTCCTCCTGGATGCGGCCGGCCGGGTGATCGCCCCCTCGTGGAGCGACCGGCGGGCTGATTTTGAGCAGTCCGATCTGCGGAAGGAACATCCACAGCTGAGCGGGGCAGCGCTCCGGCTGCTTGCCAAAGCGAGGTGGTGGGAAACGAACCGGGGCACCGTCGCGACGGCGCTCACTGCCAAGGACTACGTTGTTTACCGGCTCACCGGAGCGCTTGTGGGCGATCCGGCCAGTGGTGGGGCCACCGCTGAGGGCCTCGATCCGCTGGTGCAGGCGAGCCCACCGTGGACGCTTGCAGGCCGGGTGACGCCGGGAGCGGCCGGGATTGCGGGCCTTCCCCCCGGCGTTCCCGTGGCGGTGGGCTGGCACGATGGCGCGGCGGCCGCATTCGGGGCGGGAGCTTCGGAAACGAGCACGGCGGCCATCACCCTGGGGACCAATGCCGTCTACAGAGTGGTCACGAGCGAAGTTCCCGAGGGGTTCCCACGCTACTGGGACCTGACACCGGGGCTCACCGTTTCGGGCGGTGATATCGCGGCGGCGGGAACGGCCATGGCCTGGGCCCGGGGACTCTGGCCCGGGGCAGAACTCGGCGGCTCCACGCCCGGGGCGGACGGCACCAGCTTCGTTCCCCAGCTGGCCGGGCGCATCGCTCCCGACGTGAACCGGGAGGCCCGCGGCGGATTCGCCGGGCTCGATGGTAGTGAGACACCCTCAGACATGCTGCGAGCAGTGGCGGAGGGGATCGCGTTCTCGCTTCGCCAGGTCCGTGACTACCTGCGCGAGGGAAGCCTTGCGGTCGCCCGGTCGGTGGCTACCGGCGGCGGTGCCCATGACCCGGGCATGGCGCAAATCGTCGCCGACGTGCTCGGAGCCGCCATTGCTGTGGCACAAGCGGAGGAGGGTTGCCGGGGTGCAGCATTGCTCGGCGCGGTGGCGGCCGGGGAGATGGACCTCGAAACGGCCCGCAGCCTGTTGCCGCTCTACGAGACCTTCGAGCCAGACGAGGCCACGTTCGCTGCGTACGATGCTGGCTACGAGCGTTTCCTTCGGGCTCAGCGCGCGCTCGATCACGTATGAACATGCCCATCCCGATGGAGAGCGACGAATGGATCGATATCCACGCCCACGTGGCGGGGGTCGCACGCATCGGCGTCGACGCCACGCGCTACGGTGTGCGGCAGGGGGTGGGCGTGCTGGTGGACGCCGGGAGCGCTCCCCCGGCCGAGCTCGGTGAGCGTCTCGCTGCCGTTAACGCCGGCCCGACGATGGTCCTGGCCTGGGCGAACATCTGCGCCGAAGGCATCGCTGGCGAGGGCTGCGCCACTCACAACATCACCGGCGCCGCGGCGCGCGAGGCACTGGCATCGCTGCCGGGGAGGGTGGTTGGGATCAAGCTCCAGTGCAGCAACACACGCCTGGCGGAGCGCGGCCTGGGAGCTATCGAGAACGCGAAGGCAGTTGCCGGCGAGTTCGGGGCGCCACTGCTCGTCCATGTCGGCAACGGCCCGCCGACTATCCGGGAGGTGGCCAGCGTGCTGCGGCCGGGCGACATCATCACGCATTTCGCCCACGGCAAGCCTGAGGGTGCGCTCGGCGACGATGGCAAGCCGCATCCTGCGCTCATCGACGCCCGGGCCGGGGGAGTGTTATTCGATATCGGGCACGGCGCGGGGAGTTTCTCGTGGCCGGTCATGGAGCGCCTCGCCGATAGCGGTTTCTGGCCAGACACGATCAGCACAGACCTGCATCAAGGCAGTGCCGAGGCGCCGGTCGGTTCACTTGCCGACTGCATGAGCAAACTCCTCACGCTCGGGATGCCTCTCGAAGAGGTCGTTGCGGCGGTTACCAGCCGGCCACGTGCGGCGCTCAAGCTGCCTGCACCCGAGCGCCGCACCACCTTCCGTGTCATCGATGAGCAGTGGGTCGCCACCGACAGCTACGGCGAATCCCGGATGCCTCGACAGCGCATTGTCCCGGAGCCGCTTGATGGCTGAGTTCCCCCTGCCGCGCGTGATCAACGCCGCCGGTCAGATGTCGGCCCTGGGGGGATCGGTGAGCCCTGCCGACGTGGCACGGAGGATCACCGACACCCTCAACCGGGCGATGACGCAGCCCGTCGAGATTGCCCGCCTGAAAGACGAAGCCTCAGCGCGCATTGCGGCGGCCACGGGTGCGGAAGCAGGGGCCGTCACCACGGGCGCGGCGGCAGCCATCGCCCTTTCGGTGGCTGCCTGCGTAGGGGGCACCAACCCGGAAGCTGTCGCCGCGTTGCCTCACTGGATCCCGAAGCGGGTGGTGCTCCAATCCGGGCACGACATCAACTTCGGCGCCGACATGGTCCAGATGCTCGCACTCGGGGGTGGCGTGCCGTTCATCGCAGGGTCGAAAGCAGGAGTCAGCGAGGACGATATCTCGTACGCACTTACGGAAGCGGCGGCCCTGGTCTACGTCCAGTCACACCACGTGCGGGCGAAAGGCTGCCAGGGCCTCGAGACCTGCATCCGGCTGGCCCACGCCCAGGGCGTCCCGGTCATCGTCGATGCTGCGGCGGAGGAAGACCTCCGGCACTACATCGCACTCGGCGCCGACCTCGTCTGCTACAGCGGCGGCAAGGCGCTTGGCGGACTTTCGTCGTCGGGATTTGTGGCCGGACGCGCCGACCTCATCGAGGCCGTGCGTGCGCAGGACCGGGGCATCGGGCGGGCAATGAAGGTGGCCCAGGAGCAGATCCTGAGCATCATCCTTTCCCTGGATTTCTCCACGACGCGGAGGGTAGAGGATGATTCGGGTGTGCTCGCCACGCTCGCAAACGCCTGTGCGGCCATCCCCGGCATCGACTCTTCGATCATCGAGGACGAGGTGCGCCCGGCGATCCGGAGGGTAGAAGTGCGACACGCGAGGGCTGAGAGGATTGTCCAGGCGCTACGCGAGGGCGAGCCGCCGATCTTTGTACGGGCTCACGGGGCAGCGGAGGGTCGGTTTGCCCTGGACATCCGGAACCTGGCGATCGAGGACGTCCCACTCGTCGCTGAGGCCCTGGCGAAGGCGGTCACTTCCGTAGATACGGCCGCTGACGCGTAGACCAGAAACCCTGCACAGGAGGCAGAGATATGGACGGAGGGCGGCGCAGGAGAGACGGCTTGCTGCGAATAGCCGGGCAGGTGCCCACGCTGCTTCTGCGTGCCGGGTTCTGGATCGTCGCGACGGTCGTGGTGATCCAGGTTGGAGTGTGGCTAATGCTCCTGTTGCCATGGGCTATCGCGAGGGGTTGGTGGCAGGCGAGCCGAGTCAGCGCATAGACGCCGCAGCGCACAACGCGTAGACCAAGAACTCATACACAGGAGGAAGAGACAATGGAGAACCCTGCAAAGGCAGCCTGGAAAGCAGGCAAAGTGACCTACGTGGCCTGGCTCAGCCTGCCCAACATCTACACGGCGGAAGGAATGGCCCGGCTGGACTTCGACATCGTGAACATCGATATGCAGCACGGTCTCATCGATTACTCCGACGCGGTGCCGATGGTCCAGGCGATCAAGGCGGCCGGGAACACGCCATTCGCCCGCGTGCCGTGGAACGAGCCCGGCATCATCGGCAAGATGCTCGACGCGGGCGCCAAGGGGATCATCATCCCAATGGTGAACACCGTGGCAGAGGCGGAGGCCGCCGTGGCCGCCTGCCGCTACGCACCGGCCGGGGCCCGCAGCTTCGGCCCTACGATGGCCGCCACCGGCGACCCCCAGTACTACGACACAGCGAACGACCAGGTCGCCTGCATCCCGATGATCGAGACGACCGAGGCCCTGGAGAACCTCGATGCCATACTCGCCGTCCCGGGGATCGATGCCGTGTACGTGGGCCCCGCGGACCTGAGCATCACGCTCGGCCTGCGGCCGGGCACCGACAACAGCGGCAGCTTCGATGACGCCCTGAAGAAGATCGTCGACGGCTGCAAGAAGCACGGTGTGACGCCGGGCATCCATGCCAGTGCTGCGCTGGCGAAGAAGCGTCGCGACGGCGGCTTCCAGATGATCACGATCTCCAGCGACCGGGGAGCGATGGCCCAGGGAGCGCTGGATGACCTGAAGACGGCCCATGAGGGCACCGGCGACGGCAAGGGCAGCGAGCGTGTTTATTAGCTGTGCCTGCTGAAGCGGTCCACACTCGGCATCAGCCCGGTACGTCACGTCCAACCGACGACGCCCTCGAGACGCTCATCCGGGCCGAGGGCGTGGAGCCTCACTGGTGGTCGAACACGGGCGGTGACCGTTACCAGCTGCACCAGCACAGCTATCACAAGGTGTTGTACTGTGCGGCCGGTTCGGTCACCTTCCAGTTGCCCGGCAGCGGTGAACAGATCCTGCTGCGCCCCGGTGACAGGCTGGACCTGCCGCCGGGGATCGGTCATACGGCCTTCGTGGGGCGCGATGGTGTGCGGTGTGTGGAGGGGTGGGTGCCGTAGGTCAGTATCGATGGACCACTTTGACCAGTCGGACTAGACTGATCTCATGGTAACTCGCGTGAACCTGGCGGAAGCGAAGGCGAAGTTCTCGGCCGTGGTAGACGACGTCGATCGAAAGGAACGGCGATACGTTGTCGTGCGCCACGGCCGGCCGGTTGCCGCGATTGTAAGCATGGAGGACCTGGCCCGGCTGGAGGAGTCAACTACGCAGCTACCGTCGCCCGCAGGTGCACTGGCACTGGTAGGACTCTGGGCAGATGTGGACGAACAAGCGATCGACAAGTTCCTGGACGAAGTACATGAATCGAGAGAGAGGGATCTTGGCAGGCCGGTTCATCTTCAGCCGTGACATACCTCCTGGACACGGACATCCTTAGCAATCTGTTCCGTCGCAGCCCTTCGCCGTCGGTACTTCGCCGTATCGCCCTGACGCCGGTTGACGAACAGGCAACCTCCAGCATCAACCTGGGCGAGCTCTACTACGGGGCGCGGCGCCTCGCCGCCGGGGGAGACGAGCTGGTCGAGCGCATCAATTCGACCCTCTTGCCAAACCTCAGGGTCTTCCACTTCGACCTTTCTGCGGCCCGAGTCTACGGAGAATTACGCGCCGGACTCGAAAGAGCCGGCACGCCCATAGGTGATGCCGACACTCGCATCGCCGCCATCGCCCTGGCCCAAGACCTCACGGTGGTCACAGCGAATACCCGGCACTTTGCACGGGTACCGGCCCTAACCGTCGAGAACTGGAAGGAATAAGCGGCGGCCTGTTCGCGAGATCGAGACCCAGGCCAGCACCACGCGAGCGGCTGGTGGTCGACCAGAGTTCACCTCCAAAGACAGTGGCCAGCCCCAGGCTGATGCGACTTCGCCCGTCATTGACATCGCACCCCCACTCTGCAACTCTGCCCAACCGATGACTCACTACAAATGGCGATCGAGGGTCCTCCTGGCATGCTTCGCGCTCACGCTTGGCATCCTCAGCAGCGGTTGTTTCTTCCGTATCCTCCAGATCACCGTGACCACAACCCAGGGTGGCTACCCCGACTACGCAGAGGGCCATCAAGTGGGGATAGGCATCCACGTAGAGGCTTCAACGTGTGACGAGGACACCTCCATACCCGAGTTCTACGGTTGCACTTACATAATCACTGGCGCCGAT
>JAGQGZ010000159.1 GCA_020432105.1 Dehalococcoidia bacterium
GGCAGCGTGGTCTCGACTTCTTGTGGGGCGAGGATCCGTACCGGTACCCCACCATCTTGGCCCGCCATCTAGTCACGCTCGAGCTGACCGGGATACCACAATGCGCCGGCCGTGAGGTCGAAGTCGGCTTCTTTGCCGGACTCTGGGGGGAGGACACCTACGCCACCGCACTGATCAGCGAAGATGGGAGCGCTTCTGTCGAACTGCGCCCCATGGTTTCCGCCGGCGATCAGCGGGCCGGCGTCATCGGCTCCTGCCTAGGAGGGGGCTTCACCCTATCGGGGCGGGCCGCATATGTCTTCGAGTGGCCGGCGGACGGTGGGCCGGCCTTTCAAATCGCGGTGCCAAAGATGCTCCTCGATATGCCGCCACCACTGTCGGACCAGGACGAGCACAGCTCGGTTGGTCAACTTCTTGATCATCTCCGGGTGTTCGCCGATGGCCAGGAGTGCGGCACGCTGTCGCTGGTCGACCCGGCAGTCATCGACCGCGACGGTAACCCGTTGTTCGAGCTCGGCGTCGCGGGCCAGCATCCATACTGCTCCACGACCATGGCACTCGTTACGCTCGTCGACCGGCACGGCCGAACGCTTGACGAGGTTTGGACGATAGACCCCGAAACAACCGCGGTCGTGGACAACCTCGCGCCACAGCCACCCCATGGCCCGGCGACAAGCGTCATCATTCCGGTGTTCCTCGCCCACTACGAGGGCACGGCCGAGCGGTTCGACCACATCGTGGTGCTCGCTGAGGGGCAGGTATGCGGAAACCTTTCACTGGTGGAACCCAAAGAGCTTGATCAACAGGGCAACCTGGTGTTCAGACTTGGCGGACCCGCTCAGCCTGCCGCCTGCAACCGCGAAGGGGCCCTAATCTCATTTCGAGACCCGGCTGGCAAGGCGCTCCTCGCCACCTTCACCCTTCGCCAGGGCGAGATCTACGTCCTCCGCAACTTCGCGCCCCCGCCGCGCGGCGATCCGGACCCACCCGGGCCACCGGATGTGGGTACAGGTGTCGTAAGCAACCGAAGCTCTGGACAGCTGCGTACCGCGGCCATAGGACTGATTGCCCTGGGACTGGTGGCCGCGGTGATTGCGTTCAGACGTGAGCGTCGCCAGGTGTAGCCCCTGCAGACGCGTAGTGGCCGCAATCAGCACGCTACACTGGCGCACCGCTGAGCCCCCGGGCCCGGCTCCGGGGTGTCCCAATTCGTAGGGCGGCGAAAGGAGCGGCCATGTGGCCGAAGGAGAAATTGAAGGCAATCGCGGTGAGCGTGGCTTTGGGGGCAGTCGCGGCGTTCACCGTGACTGCCTGCATAGGCGAGTCCGACGAATCGGACGATCCTTCGTTCGTCATACTGGCGACGAGCCCGGGTTCGTTGCGGGCTGAGATTCTGGCCGACGGAGTTGTTGAGGAGCAGAATACGAGCGGGCGATCCTGGCTGCTGCGGCATGTGTTGAAGCTGGCGGATGGGCCTAGCGCTGGAGGACCTGGCGTGAAAACGCGGCGATTTCTTGACGTTCATCGAATTCTCGTACCAAAGAGACGGGTTTTCGTACAAAACGTACGGGATTTCGCTTCGGCAAGCTGGAACACTGGCCGGATGAATCACGCGATTTGGCCATCACGCCGTCGATAGGAGCATATCAATGGTTTGTCGAAGCACCGGCAGCCAGCACGCGCCATCTCGGCAGTGCTGGCTGCAACCTTGCTTGTGGCCCTCTCTTTCGGCATAGCGCAAGCTAGTTCCAAGACCTTGACCGGAGGCACGTGTCGCGGGCAGGGAAGCTCGTTGGTCGCCAGTTAAACCTACTATTCGAATGGATATGCAAATGCCAACGATGAAGACTGTGGATCCTTCATGCTGGGCAGTAGCGGGTACGATACCGGCTACAACAACGTGGTTTACCAGTCACACACTTGGTATTATGATGCACCATCTGGAAAAGCCTGTGTTTATATCGGTTATTCGATGAGTCAAGTTACATAGATACACAACGTTTGTATGGAGTTGGCACCATATACTTGTAGCGGCAACGTGCTAACGTCGGACTCGTAGTGCCAAGGAAGGCGATATCGATTTTCGATCACGTGTTCAGTGCATAACTCGTAAGGTCTACCGCGGGAACCTTGCAATTCTGATGGTAGCTGGAATTATCACTGGACTGGCCTGCACCCATGATGCGAGCCAGTCCGACCAATCATCAAACGGCACACCGCTTTCGAATGTACAACAGCGACGGGAGGCGGTTGAACTGTCCGGGGCGACGCTCGAGTCCCTCAAGAGCGGAGGTACATCCGAGATCATTCTTGCGTTTGGCGAGGACGGTGTGATCGACTTCGCCGAATATGAACAAGGAGTGTTTGCCTTCGTTGCGTGCATGGAGGGCTATGGGTGGGCCGCCTCGCCGGGATACCCGCGCCTTGCTCCGTGCGGTCAGTACCAGGTTCAGTTCGCGCCTTACACGCCGGCAACCCGTGAAGCTCGGGGCGCCTCACTAACTGATCTGCCCTCCTGGGAGGCGGAGTGCAATCAGCGATACTGGATGGGATTGGGTCGCATCTGGAATGCAAGACACTC
The DNA here is from genome assembly GCA_020432105.1 of Dehalococcoidia bacterium. Taxonomy (GTDB): domain Bacteria; phylum Chloroflexota; class Dehalococcoidia; order Tepidiformales; family Tepidiformaceae; genus JAGQGZ01. The sequence continues at coordinate 2,582 of JAGQGZ010000159.1, forward strand.
TCCGAGCGAGGAAGAGGAGCAGAACGCCCGGTACTCTGTTGCCAGCTGCCTGATCGAAGCTGGCGTAGAGATCCCGGAACACCCGGACGAGCACCGCCTGTTTGACCTCTTTTTCGATGAGATGAACGCGGGTGCTAGCGTTGACCGATGGGTTGAGTGCATTCGCTCAGTGAAGGAGCAGCAATTCACTTCCGGGACGGGGATCGAGTTCGCCCCTTGAGCAATGTCGAGTGTGCTGCAAGCAATAGTCTCGAGCCAGTCCGTTAGCGCCTGTTCGGCGAAGGTGGGTGCGCCCGCGTTGAGTAGCATTCGATGAACGGTTGTTGTGGCACGTCTATGCGGCCATGATGGCCGCCCCTTTTTCTTTCTGCTCGCAGGATGGTAAGGGCATAGCGAACTGTGTTGCTAACGTTTGCCGAATGCGGCTAGACTCGGGGGGCCAGCGGGACGGATTCAGGGCCAGTGGAGGGACCCGATGCCGATTGCCGAGCAGGCCTATGCGGAGCTGACGTTGCGGACGGTGGGCGTGCTGAACCTGGTGGTTGAGCAGCGCACGCGCAGAGAGATCACAGAGGCAATGGGAATACCTGCTTCGACGCTGCGTGACATGCTCGGGCGACTCGAGAGCCTGACCGGCAGCGAAAACCAGCGGGAGCTGGCGCGCTGGTGGCAGCAGAACAGGGTGCCGTGGGTGCGCTGGCTGCTTGGGCAGATGGGCCTAACGCTGGGGGACCTGGCGTGAAACCACGACGATTTCTTGACGTTCGTCGGATTTGCGTACCAAAGAGACGGATTCTCGTACAAGAAGTACGGGATTCCGTCAGTAGTCTGGGTTTAGGGTTGGTGTCGAGTCGCGCGGCTACACTTGCAATGAGGAGTCTTAACGATGGACCTCATCAAAAGGACAACCGCCCTTCCGGCTATCGCTAGCATCACCGCCCTGGCCATCTGGCTGGTGTTCTTCGCAGTCCATGCCTATGCGTGGAGCGACTTCGACACGGAAGGTGTTGATTGTGACATCTTTCCAGCAGGCGAAGGCTTGTCGGCCGCAACATGGGGTTCGCAAGCGAAAGTGCAGACGGCAAACAACGCTAATCAGGACTGCGACCTCATGTACGTCTCCGGCTATTACCACGCTGACGGCGAGTATGAGTCACTGACTCCTATATGGGCCGGCTTTGTTGGCCCTGCATACAACATTTTCGATAATGTTGACGAGGTCTACGGATCTCACAACATCTGTCAGTCTGGGTACACGCACTGCAACGGCTACGAAAGCACTCACATTTACAAGCCGTAGCTTGGGTGGCCGAACTCGCTCGTCCCGGTCGGGAGCATCGCTGTCGATCGAGACGTTAGCCCTGCGCGCCATGGAGGTGGACGTGACTTCTCCATTCCTACTTTGTTTCGCCGTCGCAGCCGCACTCTTCGTCGCATGTTCATCCACTGACCGGGGACCCACGCCGTTGGACAGCGAGACCAACACAGACCAGCAACACCCGACCACGGAGGATGCGACTCTCCCTCGAGAGCGACTCCATGGCGTCCAATTGGACCCGCTGGATCAAACCACCATCGCGAACGTCTTAGAAGATGGCACGTCTGAGTTCCAAGCATCAATTCTGTCAGATGGGGTCCTAACCATTGCGGAATACGAGTCCGCGGCACTCTCTAAGATCACTTGTTTACGTTCCGCTGGCCTCGAAGTCAAAGGCGATCTCCATCTCAATAGTATCGGCTTGATTCTCGTCTCTACTCGGTTTGCCGACACTACGCGCGAGCAATCCACGGCGATGATTGCGTCGTGTGAAAAAGAGTACATGCGTGAGATCCAAATGCTATGGGCGATCGTTACAAAACCGTTGGTTGTTGAGGTTGCGACGGAGTTCAGGCACTGGACAGCAGAGTGCGTTACGGAGCTCGGATTCCCTGCATCGAACCTCCCATGGGAGTCAGAGGAGCCTGCCGCCATCGACGCCGTCGCGGAGTGCATCAAGGGGGCGCAGCTCATGTTCGACGTTGGGGCGCTATCATTCGGCTTCGATGGCGACGGGAAGGTGCCATAGTGTCGCTCCCGGCCTGCGCTATCACGAATAAACTATATAGCATGCACTATCTCGGCACTCCGACTATAGCTCATGCAACGGATTTGTCGGTACGTACGATATTATAAGTAGGAGCTGCTCAGTTTGCTGATGCGTCCGAGTCACATCGCCCTTTTGGCACTTTTATTTGCGTCAGCCGCTGCTTGCAACCGGGACCAATTAGATAGCCAGATGGGCGGGAGACCACCAGGACGAGATACGACTCGGACGATCAGCGGAATAGTGGTATCTGCCGCAGAGATCAATGGTGCGTGCGGGGGAGAGGGTGCGGAGTGCACTTCCTTTCACGATGGGCTTTTAGAAGATGGCTTCTTCTCGATTGTTGAATTCGAACGAGCACTGCTCGACTATGTCCAATGTATGGACGACGCAGGTATTAGCATAGAGCCTATATCAGAGCCTTCCGGACAGTGGGTGATCAAGGGGACATACCTGCTTCAGGATCACTCTCAGGCAGATGATAACGCCGGACCGTGCAATGCCAGGTTTCGACCGTTGCAAGCGCTATGGGGAAAGTACGAGTCTCCAGAGTATCCCGCCTTAGCCAGGCGAGCGACGAAGGAATTCGAAAGCTGCTTGCAAGGAGAAGGGGTTGAGCGCGAGCAGTTCCTCGATGGGTTCACGAACGTCTTAGCGGTATATCCTGAGGCATACGGGATGTGCTTGCGAATAGTAAAAGATACGTACGGATTGTTCTCCTGGAGCCCTTGATTGGCGACCGTTTGCTTTTCCAAGTGTGGCGCGTGCAACCACGGCGTCGATTTCGGCGGGCGACAGTCCCCACCGTGTTGGCAGCCACGCGCACGGCGTCAGTGCATCCCTGAGCAGCACGAAGCGATAAGGAGACGGGAATGGAACGCAGGAAGGCTACGGGACCGCTCGCGGGGAAGTATGCCCTGTGGGCGCTGGTTGGCGGTTGCGTGGCCCTCCTGCTGTTGGCCTGCGGTGGCGACGGTGGCGATACGGGTGAGTTGCCGGCGCACGTAGCGGCTGTCTTCGACACTGCCGGTGAGTTCCAGCAGGAGATCCTGGCTGATGGCTTAGTGGAGCCGGGCGAGTATGAAAAGGCGGTGCTTGCTGCACTGCAGTGCCTGGACCAAGCGGGGATCCCACACGGAGAACCGGTCCTCACCAGCAAGGGTGCGCGGGCACCGAAATGGCGCTTTATCGTGGGTCCTTATCCGCCGGGGAGCGAATCGACGGCGGAGGAATGCCAGACGACCTATCTCAATGCGGTGGCAGCCGTGTGGTCGGCGCAGGAGGCTCCAAGCGAGGAGGAGCTCCAGGCTGTGCGCGATGAGGCGGTGCGGTGTGCGAGGGAGCGTGGGATTGAGGCGACGGACTACGAGACGATGATTGCGCAGATAGATGCAATGCCTGAAGGAGAGGCAGATGCTGTGAGTGAGTGCATAAGGGTGGCGTTCACGGGGGAGCTGGAAGACTAATGGGTGTGGTTGGTGGCTGAGAACAAGAAGCCCTGGCTGTTGTGGATGCATGAGCGGTTGCACGTTGAGCCGGGTGAGCTGCTTGCGTGATGCGATTTCTTGACGTTTGGCGGATTTCCGTACCAAAGGCACGGATTTTCGTGCCGCGGGCACGGGATTTTGTTCCTGCAAGCTGGAACACTTGCCGGGTGAGTCGCGCGAT
>JAGQGZ010000015.1 GCA_020432105.1 Dehalococcoidia bacterium
GGCTTTCGGTGGGGAGTGTCTTTAGTGTCGGTTTTTGACCGCTGGCGGCCCGACCGCCCGGATTCCCCCTCCTCCCTGGCTGAAGCCGACCGCAACGGTGCTGCGCATCCCGGCCCAGGTTCCTCGGAAGATCCTGAAGCCTGGTACCAGCAGCTGGTCGAGCTCTCCCCCGACGGTATCGTCCTGCACCAGGATGGTTGCGTTGTCTATGCCAACCAGGCGGCGTTGGATATGGCCGGGATACCGGCCGGCGTCGACGTGGTTGGCGCCAGGATCTTCGATGTCCTCGATGCCGATACGCAGCAGCAGTTGATGGCGGCCGCCGATGGTGATCCGCGCGATCGACCGGGCACGTTGCGGATCAATTTGAAGCGGCGTGACGGGGCAATCGTTCCGGTAGAGGTGATCTCCGCCCCGGTGATCCATCGCGGCCACCCGGCCACGCAATCCATGATGCGCGACATCAGTGCCCTCGTAGAGCGTGAGCGCTGGCTGAACCTGCAGTCTCGCTCTGCGGAAGTCATGGCCCGGTTGAACGGGCGCTTGCTCACCGTGGAGACCCGTGGCCAACTTCTCGTGGTCGCTGAAGACGCAGCCCGGACACTGCTTGAAGCTGAGAGCGCAACCCTCCTTGGCCGCACCGAAGCCGGCAGCTACGTCCACTACTACGGCAATGCATTTGCGCCCGATGTTGTGGAAGTGTTCTGCGAAATCGCTGCCAGCCACCTCCCAACGCTCGAAAGCGAACCCTATGTGGCTGAAACGCTGGAGGCCGCGGGGCTGACCGCCGCCCAGCAGACCACGCTTGAGCGTGCCGGTGTCGGTTCGTTCATGATGGCGCCGACGCGGATGGTCTCTATTGCCCATGGCGTCACCGTGGTGACCTTTGACCGCGCCGGTCACCCCGGCCTCGCCAACATCGACGGCTTCCAGCTGATGCTGAACGCGCTGTACCTGACGGCCCAGCGTGTCGCATCGATGGAAGAGACCCGGCAGAGCGACGAACGTTTCCGCGACGCCGTGGAAGCCAACGCTTCCGGTTTCGCGATCCTTGCCCCGGTGCTCGATGACAACGGGACCATGGTCGATGCCGAGTACCTCTTCGCCAACTCCTCGATGCATGAGATGTTGGAACGGTTCTGCGGCAATCCCCAGGTGAAGCTCTACAGCCATGCCTATCCCGATCCGTCGCACTTCACCGCCGGCATGGAGCGATTCCGCACGGCCTTACGCCGCATGGAACCGACCGAGAGTATCGCCCGCGAAGACTATCCCAACGGGTCTGAGCGCTGGGTGCGACGTCGTGTTGCACCCACCGGGCAGGGCAACCTCACGGTCACTGTGCGCGACATCACCCCGGACATTCGTGCCCAGCGCGCCGCCGACGACGCGGAAGAGCGCTTCAAGGCAACGGCCGAATCCAACGTTGGCGCCTTCTTCATCCTCCAACCGGTGCGCTCCGGCGACGGTTCGGTAACCGGCTACACCGTCGGCTTCGCCAACCAGGCCGCCCGGCACAGCTTCCTTCGGAACGCTCCCGATGAGGACGCCGGCCTCATCGATATCGTTGGGCGCGACGCCCTGGCCGAAACGCTCGAAGCATGCAACCAGGTGCTCGGTACGGGGCAGCCGGTTGACGATGTTGTGCGCCATCCGCAGTTGCAGCCGTCGGTACCGGGCCACACCTGGTACCGGCGCCGGATCGCCGTACAGGGCGACAGGCTCTTCGTCACCTTCGAAGACGTCACCGAAGAGCGCCGCCGCGATGCCGAGTCCCGGCGCAACTTTGAGCTGTTGCGCGCCGCCGCCGATTCCAACCAGGACACATTCTTGCTCCTGGAGCCAGTCCGCGATGGGGCAGGGCAAATCACCGACTTCTCGGTCATTTTCCAGAATCGCCGGGCACTGGAGACACGCGTCCCCAATCCCAATCCCTCACCCGCCACGCTCCACGAGATCCTCTTCTACGACGACGGCCATTTCGAAAAGGTCCTCGCCGAATTCGTGGAGGCTTTTGAGAGCGGCGAACCGTCGATCAAGGACGTGGCCTGGGACTACGCGGGCACTGTTACCTGGTTCGAACGCCACCTCTCGGTAACTGCGGATGTGCTGACGGTCGTCTATCGCGACATCACGTCGTTCCGGCGGGAGATCGCTGACCTCGGTGCCGCCGAGGCCGACCGGAGGGCAGTGCTCGAAGGCCTTTCCGACATGATTGTCGTCGCCGATCGAGATTCCGAAGGTAGCTACCGCGTGTCCTATGCCAATGAGGCATTCCGCCGCGCATTTGGCGACTACAGCGGCCGCAAGATCGTGGAAGCGGCTTCGCACTTTGACCCACAGGCGCTGGAGCAGATGACCGCCGCTCGCATCGAAGCCGTCCGGACGAGCTCAACCCGGGGCTTCTCGTTTGAAGGTCTCATCGATGGCGAGCGCAGGGCCGTTAACCTTGCCGTCACGCCCGTGCTCAATGGTGACGACGAACTCGTCCGCACTATCTGGCGGCTTACCGACGTCACCGAACAGAAGGAGTCGGCACGCAGGCTCGTGGCCGCCGCGGAGGCAAACCCGGACGCCTTCCTCATCATGGAGCCGGTACTCGATCAGGCCGACGAGATCGCCAACTTCCGGATCGTCTTCGAAAACGAAGGTGCACGTGCCATTCGCCGCGCGTTCTCCGGCCGGGAGGATGTGCAACTCCTCAGCGACATGGTCGGGCACCGGCCGGACCAGTTCTCGCGTGTCCTGCAGGACTATGTCAGCGCATTCCAGGAGGGTCGGACGACTGACCGGGACCTCGCTGTAGGCGACCCACTGGGCAATCAGCGGCACTATCACCGCCGCCTCATGCCGATGCCCGGCTGCCTCGTCGTCACTTACCGCGAGACCACCGCTGGCGTGAACCAGATGCAGGCTATTGAGGCGGCTGAACGCGAGAAGCAGGCAATACTCGACAGCCTCTCCGACCTGATTTGCGTCTCAGAGCCAGACTCCGCCGGCGAATTCGTCATCACCTACGCGAACCGCGCCTACCTCACGTTCATGGGACTGACTGCCGACCAGGTCCTCGGCCGTCCCCGCCGCGAATTCCAGCCCCCTGAACTCCACGAGATGTACGAGGACGTCCGGCGGACGGCCATTGAGAATCGGGCCCCCGTCAACCGGGAACTGACCGCCATGCTGAATGGTGAACGGCGCCACGCAAACGTACTGGTGACGCCCTTCTTCGATGACCACGGCGCCTGCATCCGGACGATCTGGCGCATCACCGACCTCTCGGAGCAACGTGCTGCTGAAGGTGAACGCGACAGGGCCATCCGTCAGCAGTCGGTGATCCTCGACGACATCAGCGACCTCATCTATGTGTTCGAACGCGACGAGGAAGGGGATTTCCGCATCACCTACGGCAATGTGGCTGCCCATAACGCCTACGGAGAACGCGGCATCGGTAAGCGCTTCGACGAATTCCTGGATCCCGGCGAGGCAGAGATCTGCGCTGCCCTCCTGCAGCGGGTCTCGGAGTCTGGCCGGCCGGAGGCGATAGAGCGATCCCGGGTGGAAGGTGGCGCTCAGCAGTGGCTATCGATCAGCGCCTCGCCGGTGCTGGACCCGGACGGTCGATGTCAGCGCGTCATCTGGCGGGTTTCGGATGTGACGTCCCTGCGAGCCGGGCAGGCCCGAATCGAAGCAAACCAACGTTTCCACGATGCAATCCTTCAATCGCTCAGCGACCTCATCTACGTATTGGACCGCGATCCCGACGGCGAGTTCCGCTACACCTACCTGAACCGCTCGGCCCAACAGTCGAACGAGAACTTCGCCACTGTGAAGGACTGGATGGGGCAGCGCGTCGACGACGTGATGGCCCCGGAAGAAGCGGCTGTCCGTCACCAGATGTTCGACCGGGCACTGCGGACCGGCGAGTCCGTCGCAGGCGAAGTCAGTCGCAGACTGGCCACTGGCTCAATTGGCTGGGCCAATGTCGTTGTGGTGCCTGTCCTCAATTCCGATGGCAGCTGCGACCGCATCATTTACCGGGCCACCGACATCACCAGGTCTCGCGCCCACCAGGTAGCGATCGAGGAGAACGAACGCAACTGGCGCGCCATCCTCGACGCCATGCCGGATGTCCTCATCGTCATGGACAGGCCGGCAGTCGAAGACGACTTCAGGGTCTCCTACGTCAATGCCGCCCGTGGAGCCCTTACGGGCCGTCCCGATGAACAGTTGGTCGAGAAGACCTTCGACGAATTCCTGCCACCCGAAGGTGCGGAACGCCTGCGCAGCGCGGTCGAATCAGCGATCACTGAACGCCGCCTCGTTGACTTCGAAGGTGACACCCCGGATGCCAGCGGAGTGCCGTTGACCTACGCAGCCCGGATCACCCCCGTGTACGACGAGGACGACGTCTGCCGGCGGATCATCCTTCGCTACACCGACGTCACGAGCACCCGCCGCATTGAGCGCCAGCTGGAACAGAGCGAGCGTGACCGCGCCATCATCGTCGAAAGCCTCGCGGACATCATCCTTCTCTTCGACCGCGACGATGCCGGTGACTACCGCCTGTCCTTCGCCAATCCGCCATTCTTCGCAACCGGGCGTACTCGCGAGGAAACGATGGGCAAGCGTTTTCGCGACTTCCTTCAGCCTGATGAAGCGGCCGCTCGCGAGGAGATGCTCGCCCGGGCGATTGCGACGAAGATGCCGGTGGAATGTGAAGTAAACACGTACTTCGGCGACCGCGCGTTCCACTACATGACCCGGGTCCTGCCGATCTTTGAGGGCGAACGCTGCGTGCGTACCGTCTGGCGCTACACGGACATCAGCGAACTGGTGCGCAACCGCGAACGGCTCGAAGCAAACGAAGCCGAGCATCGTGCGGTGCTCGATGGCCTCTCGGATGCCGTGTTCATGGTCGATATCGGCCCGGACGACCGGTGGACGATCGCCGGCACAAATCGTGCCAATCTCGTATTCACAGGACTCGACCGCGAGGAACTGCAGGGCAAAACCCTGGAACGGCTTGCCCGGCTTGATTCGAACGCTGCAATGAGTCTGCACGCAGTCCGCGAGGCCGCAGCCTCAGGGGAGATCGTCGAAGAGGAAAGCCCCGCCGTCTATGCGGGCACCGACATCACCGTGGTTCGCCGTGTTACCCCCCTTCTCGACGACGAAGGGAAGGTGTACCGGTGCATCGTCCGGGTGAGCGATGTGACCGAGGTGCGACGTCGCGAGGCCACCATCAACCGCCTCGGCCGGGCGATGGATGGCTCTTCGGACGAAGTGCTGATCATCGATGCCGGCACGATGACGATCCTCCAGACCAACGCCGGCGCCAGGGAGAACCTTGGCTACTCCGATGATGAGCTTGTCGGCATGCCGGTATGGAGGCTGTTGCCGGAGGAAAACGCCGAGTCCATCGAAGACCTCATTGCCCCGCTCCGCAACGGCGAAACCCATCGCCTCAACATCGATGGCAACCTGCGCCGCAAGGACGGTACGACCTACCCGGTAGAGACGCGTGTGCAGCTCCTCGAACACGACGAATCGCCGGTCTACGTGGCCATCGTTCGCGATGTCAGCGAGCGGCGCGTACTTGAACAGGCCCTCGCTCGCCTGGCGGCCATCGTCGAATCCTCGGCCGATGCGGTCATGAGCATCGATGCCGACGGCACCATCGGCCACTGGAACCAGGCTGCCGAATCGCTGTTCGGAGTCCCCGAAGTCGAGGCGGTTGGCTCCACCCTAGCTGATCTCTTCACCGACGAAGCCGATGCCGAACTCCTCCACGAATTGGCCGAGAACGGCGGCACCTCAGATGCCGTGCTGCATCTAAGCGACGGCAGCCAGATCGATGTCTCACTGTCAGCCTTCGTGGTCCGAGGTAACGACGGGCGGGAACTGGGGAAGGCACTCTTCGCGCGCGACAACCGTTGGCGGGTGGAGGCCACCCAGGCCTTGAGCGAAAGCGAGCGCAGGTTCCGCTCGATCTTTGACCAGGCGCCTGAGGGGATCCTCATCCAGCGCGCCAGCGACGGCGTGATCCTCGACATCAACCAACGATTGCTGGAGATGATCGAGTTGCCGCGAAACGTCATGCTGGGCAAGCAGCCCATCGACCTCGGTGTGGTGGTCGATACGGGGGTGGTAATGGACCTCGACCGCTCCCTTGCCGAAGGTGGACGTGCCTTGACCGCGCCGCACCAGCTTCGACTCCGCTCTGGGACCGGTCAGGTTGTCGAGACATTGGTCAGTGCCCAGATGATCGAGCTGAATGGGGAGCAGTGCTTCCTCTCATTCCTCAGCGACGTGACGCAGCTTCGCCAGGTGGAGCGTGACCTTCTTCGCGCGGAGGCAAGCCTCCGTTCCGTGACCCAGAACCTCCCGATCATCCTCACTTCCTGGGATGCCGGGGAACGCTGCACCCTCGCCACGGGACTTGGACTGACGCTTGCCGGCCTTGATGGTGATTCGCTCATCGGTCATTCCATGCGCGACATCGTCGGCCCCTCCGCTCAGCTGGAACACGCCCTGGAGACGGCCGGGCCGGGCGATACCGGGACGATCGAGGTCTCACTCGGCGGCCGCATATTCGAAGCCCAGTTCCGGGTGCTGCCGGATGGGTCGTCCGTGTCTGTCGCCGTGGACGTGACGGACATGCGCACCACGAGCCGCCAGATCGACGCGATTGTGGAACACATGCCGATCACGTTTCTCGCCTTCGATGCCGACGGCCTCGTCACGTTCTGCCGGGGCGCCACGGACCTCGCGGTGACCGAGCAGTCTATCGGCCAGTCGATTATTGACCTCTACGCCGACACGGAGACGGTGGTGACCGATATCCGCCGCGTGCTTTCTGGTGAACGCGTCTCCAGCGTCTATTCGCGCGACGATGGACGCAGCCACGAAGTGCATTACAACCCCGTCCGGACAGCCGACGGCAATCTTGCCGGAGCGGCCGTGGTGATTATCGACATCACCGAACGGCTGCAGGCCGAACGTGCCGTGGCGGAGTCCAATGAGCGATTCCGCCAGATGGCCGAGACAGCCACCGACGGCATCGTTTCAGCCAACCGCCGGGGGCGGATCGTCTTCGCCAACGACGCCATGAACACGATCTTCGGCTACGGCCCCGAGGAGTTGGTCGGCCAGCCGCTGACGATGCTGATGCCCCACGCACTCGCCAGCAGCCACCGCATGGCTTTCCAGCGCTACCAGGAGACGCGCGAGAAGCACCTCAGCTGGCAGTCGCTGGAACTCACCGGCCGTCGCAAGGATGGCACCGAATTCACCCTCGAGATGGCGATGAGCGAGGGCACCCATGCGGGCGAGCCCGTGGTTACTGCATTCATCCGCGACATCACCGAACGCCGCCGCACCGAAGAAGCGCTGATGCAGGCACAGAAGCTCGAAAGCCTTGGTGTCCTCGCCGGTGGCATTGCTCACGACTTCAACAACATGCTGGTGGCCATCATGGGCAATGCCGGCCTCGCCCTTTCGGAACTGCAGGCCGAGGCCCCGGCTTACGAGACCGTGCAAGAGATCGAGCTTGCTGCCCGCCGGGCCGCCGAACTCGCTCGCCAGATGCTCGCCTACTCGGGGAAGGGCCGGTTGGCCGTGAACACCGTCGACCTCACCACCCTGGTCGAGGAGATCCCCCACCTCCTGCGCACCTCGATCGGCAAGGGCGTGACGCTTCGTTACGACCTCACTCGCGACATTCCCGCGGTCGAAGCGGACCCCACCCAGCTCCGCCAGGTCGTAATGAACCTGGTCATCAACGCCTCCGACGCGATCGGGCAGGAGGAGGGCGTCATTTCGGTCGCGACCGGCGTGGTTGATGCCGACCGCGAATACCTCCGCTCGGTCTATATTCCTGGAGATCCGAAACCGGGCCGCTACTGCTACCTCGAGGTGCGTGACAGTGGTTCCGGCATGTCGCAGGAAACACTGGCGAAAATCTTCGACCCCTTCTTTACGACGAAGTTCACGGGCAAGGGCCTGGGGCTTGCCGCCGTGCTGGGGATCGTCCGGGGACACAAGGGCACCATCAAGGTGGAGAGCGCTCCCGGCCAGGGCACGACGTTCCGCCTGCTGCTGCCGGCCGCTGACGAAGCGGTCGAGGGCACGACGGTGAAGGCCCGTACCGAGGCAGGCTGGCAGGGAATGGGAATCGTGCTCGTTGTAGACGACGAGGACTCTGTTCGCCACGTCACCGGCCGGGCGCTGAAGACGATGGGATTCGAAGTCATCGATGCCGAGGATGGCCAGGCTGGCCTTGAGCTCTTCGAGGCTCGCCACCAGGACATTGCCTGCGTGCTCATGGACCTGACCATGCCACGAATGAACGGCGAGACGGCCGCGCTCCAGATGAAGGAGATCGACCCCTCTGTGCCAATCGTGCTTATGAGCGGATTTGACGAAGGGGAGATGGCCACGCGCTTCCGGGATGCGGGGATGGCCGCCTTCGTCCAGAAGCCGTTCGAAATCCGCACCCTGCGAGAAGCGATGCGGCAGGCGACCGACCACCAGGCCGACTAGAACATACGTACGGTATACTCCCGGTGATGGCTGCCGAAGATCGCCTCGTGACGGCTGCTACCCGCGAAGAAGACCTGGACGGCGAAACATCGCTGCGGCCTTCGCGTCTCGACGAATTCCCGGGCCAGGACCGGGTCAAAGAGAACCTGCTCATCGCTATCGAAGCGGCACGTAAACGCGAGGAGCCACTCGACCACCAGCTTTTCTACGGCCCGCCGGGCCTCGGTAAGACAACGCTCGCGAACATCCTCGCGAAGGAGATGGGCGTCGCCGTCCGCACCACCAGCGGACCGGCCATCGAACGGCCCGGTGACCTCGCTGCGATCCTGACCAATCTCAAGCCCCATGACTTCCTCTTCATCGACGAAGTGCACCGGCTTTCACGGGCGGTCGAGGAGATTCTCTACCCGGCGATGGAGGATTTCGCGCTCGATCTCGTCATCGGCAAGGGCCCGGGCGCCCGCTCTGTGCGCCTCTCCATGCCCCGCTTCACCCTCATCGGTGCGACAACGCGCTATGCGATGGTCAGCGCTCCCCTCCGCGACCGCTTCGGAGCCGTCTACCGCCTCGACTTCTACAACCCGACCGAATTGGCCATCATCGTTGCCCGCTCCGCCACGATCCTGAAGGTCGATCTCCCGGCCGAGGCGGCGGAGGAGATCGCCCGGCGTTCGCGAGGCACCCCCCGGATCGCGAACAGGCTCCTGCGCCGGGTGCGTGATTACGCCGAGGTGCGCAACAACGGCGCCGTGACGCTGCTGGCCACGCAGGAGGCCCTGGACCTTGTGGAAGTCGATGGAATCGGCCTCGACGACATCGACCGTGCCCTCTTGCGCTGCATCATCGAGAAGTTCGAGGGTGGCCCGGTCGGACTCGACACCATCGCCGCCGCAATCAGTGAGGATGCCGACACCATCGAGGATGTCTACGAACCATTCCTCCTCCAGTGCGGGTTCCTGCAGCGCACGCCACGAGGGCGGGTGGCCACGGCAAGTGCCTACAACCACCTCGGCATCCCCTTGCCGGCCAACACCGGGCGTGGGCAGCCCAGCCTCTGGGAGGAGCTCGATGCCGAATGAGCGGCGTCTGATCTCCAGTGGCGGTCCGTTCGAAGCCAGGTTCGGCTATTCCCGTGCCGTGGTTGCCGGTAGCCATGTCTATGTAGCGGGTACCACTTCGCTCAACCCCGACGGGAGCGTGCATGGTGCCGGCGATGCTTATGAGCAGGCCAAACGCTGTCTTGAGATCATCACCTCGGCCCTGTCGGAGGCCCAGGCTGAGGTCGCCGACGTCGTCCGTACCCGGATGTTCGTGACCGATGCCGCCTATAGCAACGATGTCGGCAGGGCACACGGTGAAGTTTTCGCAAACGTGCGCCCGGCCGCCACGATGGTGGTTGTTGCCGCACTCATCGACCCGGCTCTCCTCGTCGAAATCGAAGCCGAGGCAGTGATCAGGAACGCCTGAGCGGACCGGCCGGCCTTTCCCGCGGCCTCTCGCCTGTACACCAGTGGCGCCGTACGACAAGATGGCGCGGTATATGCGGCTGACAACTCTTTCCAACGGACTCCGGGTGGCGGTAGACGAAATGCCACACACACGCTCAGCCACCGTGAGCATCTACGTCGGGGCCGGCAGCCGCTACGAACGGGACGAGGAAGCGGGCCTCAGCCACTTCCTTGAACACATGCTGTTTAAGGGCGCCAGCCGAAGGCCGACTGCTCGAGAGATCTCCGAAGCGATCGAGTCGGTTGGTGGCATTCATAACGCCGCAACTGACCGGGAGCTGACGGTCTACTACGCCAAGGTGCCGCACACCGCGGCACTCGAGACCATCGACATCCTCGCCGACATGGTGCGCGACCCCGTGATGGATGCCACCGAACTCGAGAAGGAACGTCACGTCATCCTCGAGGAGCTGGCCTCGGTGGAGGACAGCCCCGGTGAACTCGCCGGCATCCTCATCGATGAGACGATGTGGCCCCAGCAGCCCCTCGGCCGCAACGTGGGAGGCACCCCGGAGAGCGTCTCGGCCCTGCCTCATGCGGCTGTCGTCGCTTACTTCGCCAGGCAATACACCCCGGCCAACATGGTCCTTTCGGTTGCCGGCGCCGTCGAAAACGATGCAGTGGTGGGAGCGGCCGAACGCTGGCTCGGCGAGATGCCTGCCCGGCAGGCAGGCCCCTGGTTCCCCGTACGCGCCGAAACGGCCGGTGAGCGGGTTGCCATACGAGAGAAGGCGACCGAGCAGGCCCACATCTGCATCGCCTACCCCACAGTCCCGCTCGACCACCCCGACCGATTCGCCGTCGACCTCCTCAGCACGCTCCTTGGCGAGGGCATGTCCAGCCGCCTCTTTCTCGAGCTGCGGGAGGAACGGGCCCTGGTGTACGACGTCCACAGCTATCCCAGCGAGTACCGCGATGCCGGCTCATTCACCATCTACGCCGGTTGTGATCCCGAGACCCTGGCAGAGACGGCGGAGGCCATTCTCGAACAGGTCGAAGGACTCCTCCGCGGGATCCCGGAAGGCGAAATCCAGAAGGCCCGCACGATGACCCGGGGACGCATCCAGCTCCGGATGGAGGACAGCAGGGCAGTGGCAGGCTGGTGGGGCTCGCAATACCTTCTCCTTGATGAAGCGCTGCCGGTCGACGACGTGGCCGACCGCATCGATGCCGTCACCGCCGACGACTTGCTCCGCATCGCAGCCAGCCTGCTGAGCCGTGACCGGGCCCATATTGCAGCCGTAGGACCGGCCGGCAGCGGAACGGGCCTCGAGGCCCTGCTCTAGCTGATGGCCGCGAATGCCCTGTTTGGCCCACCGGTACGGGCCTTCACGCCGGGCGGAGCGCACGTTGCAGTCCACCTCGTCCCGGTCTTCGCCGGCGCCGTGGTGGCCTTCGATGTGAGCGCCCGGGACGCCCGCGGCCGCTGGCTTCCCTGGGATCTGTTGCCGTATGGCGGCAACCCGTATGAGACTGCCGCTGCCCTTGGTGACGATTGGTGCGATGGCGCTGTCCTGGACCTCGCCATCATTGATGCCCTCTCCTTTCCCCTGGCTGGAGAAAGCTGGGAGCTGGCGCTCGTCTTTCGTGCGGGCCTGGCGGCCGCGCCGGGGGGCGACAGCGACAGGACGCCCGTCCTGCTCTCGGGTGATGCCCTGGCCAGCATTTCCCGCTTTGAGGCTGTAGATATTGCCCGCTGGCTCGGTGAAACGGCGCCGGCCGTTCCCGCGCCGCAACGCAAAGGCGGCGACCTACTCTTCTAGCTCCGGGTGAACGTGCTCGGTTTCCTCCCAGAGCACTTCGGCAACCCGCTGAAGGCCGGTCAGCCCCTTCAGGTCGATGAGTTCCTCAGGGCCGAAACGGATGTCACCGGCGGCCTCAACAAGGTCCTTGAGCAGCCCCGAGACCCAGATCGAACCGGCGGGCGCCTGGGCCGCTATCCGTGCGGCAAGCACCACATTCCGGCCGAAGAAGTCACCGCGCTCCCGTACCACTTCGCCGGCGTGCATCCCGATCCGGACGACCAGGGGCATGTCCGGGTTCGACTCATTGTGGGCGGCAAACTCGCGCTGGATGTCCACCGCGCAGAGAATCGCCTCGCGTCCACCCGAGAAAGCGAACATGAAGCCGTCACCCTGGGACTTCACCTCAAAGCCGCCGTGGGCATGCACCCGGCGGCGGAGAATGGCGTTGTGGGTGCGGAGCAGCCGCATCCAGCCCTGGTCGCCCAGGCGTTCGGTCATCAGGGTCGAGTCTTCAAGGTCGGTGAAGAGAATCGTCACGGTGCCATCGGGGGCGGCCTGGCCGCGGAGGTCGGGCTGCTCTTCAGCGACGGCGCGAGCCACGGCCATCGCCGAAGACGGGAACGAGGCGCCAAGTTCCTGGCCCGCGGCCGGCACGGAAAGGTGGGCCTGCACCATCAGCCATTCTCCGCCCAGCACTTCGAGTACGGCGGTGAAGCGCAGCGGCAGCTCGACGTGTTGCTGCCCGAGGTCGGCGATAAGCGCCCCTTCGGCCGCCGTCCAGGCAACCGGACCGGCACTTCCCGCCCGCACCCAGTCGAACCGGAAAAGGATCTCGTCGGCCTGGTCAAGGTCGCGCTGGAGCTGGTCCCGCACCTGCTGGATACCGAACCTCCGTTCGTCGGCGCCGGTACCGATGTAGATCACCTCTGGCGAGGGCGAGAAAAGCGCGACCAGTGCGGCGATATCGCGCCTGGCAAACGCTTCGGCGAACTTGTACGGCATCGCCATTGCCGCGGCCTCGGCTACCGCCTGTCCATCCATCGCATCACCGTAGCGTCTGTGGCGGCTTCGCTGTATTCGTCAGGGACTCTACCGCCGGGGGAGTTCGTGAAGCCACACGGTCATCGAGCCCGCGCCGGCCGACTGCACCCCGGCAGGATGCTCGACGGCATAGCGGCAGGCGAAAGGTGCATCGTCGGCCGCCCATAATCATAGCGAACGATGGTCGCCGGATGGCACGGTCCGCCCCGCTAGCGCGGCGTCTGCTGACCCACTGTTGGCAGGAGCCTTGGCCGGTACTCCCAGAGTCCGCAGTCGGTTTCTGCATCATCCAGGAATGGTCCCACGCACTTCATCCCATCGCGGACGATGTGCTGACAGGTATTCAAGAGGTCGCCACCGGTGCCCAGCGTCGTTCGCAGGTAGAGGCAGCGCGCGGCTATCCGCTCCTGTAGCGGCTCATCCGCCATGCGAACGATCCCGTTGAAGGCTGGGCACAGCCCAAGCCTACCAAGCCCTGCACCCTCCGGGCGAGATGGCACGGCTCACGCTACCATTGGCGCTTTCGCAGAGGGACGTCATGGCAATGGTTGATACAGGCGAAGATGCGCCGTGGAAGCGCCGCTTCCGGGCCTGGCGGGTAAACGGAAGCGGGATCGCCGTCAACAACCCGGCCCGCGGCCTGGCCATGTCCAATCGCTCGGGGCTCACGCAGGCCTACGCCTGGGACACCGAAACCGGTGAACTGCGCCAGCTTACGGATCGGCCCACCGGGCTTGCCGTCGCCTACCTGGACCCGGCCGGGGAATGGGTCTACTTCCTCGACGACGACCACGGAAACGAACTCGGACACATCTCGCGTATCCCCTGGCAGGGCGGCGACGTCGAAGACCTGACACCCGAGGCGCCCCCATACGCTATCGGCGGCATGAGGATCAGTCGGAACGGCCGGGTCTTCGCTTTCACAACAGCAACACGCGAGGGGTTCCAGACCTACGCTGCGGGATTCGACGAGACCGGCACGCCGGCCAACCCCCGGCCGATCTTCCACGAGACGCGGCTCAGCCGTGGCCCGCTGCTCTCAGCTGACGGCAACCTCGCGGTGATGGCGACCACTGCACGCAGCAAGTCGACGGACATGAGCCTCGTCGGCATCGACGTCGAAACTGGTGCCGTTACCGGCGAACTCTACGTCGCGGGCGCGAGCATCGGACCGGCCCGCTTCTCGCCCATTGAAGGTGACAACCGCCTTCTCGGTGGCTCCAACGAAACCGGCTTCACCCGCCCGCTCACCTGGGACCCCCGCACCGGCCAACGGGTGGACTGCAACCCCGATAGCCTTAATGGCGAGCTCTACCCGGTCGATTGGCTGCCCGATGCCCGTGGCGTCGTGGTGCAACAGGTGAATGCGGCGGCCATGCAGCTCTACCTCTGGACGCCCGGCGAGCACACACTGCGCAAGATCCCCCATGCCAGCGCTACCATCGGTGCTGCCTACATCAGCCCCGGCGGAGAACTCATCGTCGAACTGCAGGATTCGACCAGGCCTTCACGCGTCGTCGTCCTGGACCTGGACAGCGGTGCGGAAGTGAGAGAACTGCTGCGCGGTGATGACGCCCCCGAGGGTCGCAAATGGCGCTCTGTTTCGTACCCCTCGACCGACGGAGCAACCATCCAGGCCTGGCTTGCCACACCCGCGGGCGAAGGGCCGTTCCCGGCGATTGTCGATGTCCACGGTGGGCCGACCGCGGCGATGTTCGACCAGTGGTCGCCCATGGCTCAGGCCTGGCTCGACCACGGGTACGCCTTCCTCAGCGTCAACTACCGCGGGAGCACCACCTTCGGCCACGAATTCGAGGCCAGCATTCGTGGCGATCTCGGCCGGCGCGAATGTGATGACATCTCCGCCGGGCGGGATTGGCTGGTTGCCCAGGGTATCGCCCGGCCGGACCAGGTCTTCGTCACCGGCTGGAGCTACGGGGGCTACATGACGCTCCTCTGCCTCGGAATGCGGCCGGACCTCTGGGCCGGGGGCATGGCCGGCATCGCCATTGCCGACTGGACGCTGATGTACGAGGACCAGGCGGAGACGCTGCGCCAGTACCAGGTGGGTCTCTTCGGCGGCACCCCGGCCGAACTACCGGAGCAGCACGCCCGCAGCTCCCCGATCACCTACGCGGCTCGAGTGGAGGCGCCCGTGCTCGTCATCCAGGGAAGCAACGACACCCGCTGCCCCGCTCGCCAGCTCCGCGCCTACGAAGAGCAGATGCACGAGCTTGGCAAGGACATCCGGGTGGAGTGGTTCGAGGCCGGCCATGGCAGCTACGACATGGAGAAGCAGCTTGCGCACCAGGAAATGATGATGACGTTTGCTGCGGAAGTCCTGGCCAGATAGAGAGACAGCGAACGGAGTGGGTGCGCCCGGGCTGCGCCAAGAATGTGGCCTCGGCGTCAGGCGCTCCCCTGCGTCAGCAGCACCGCCCCACGTGGAACTCAACACCTTCCTTACCGGGGAAGAACTTGAAGCGGAGATTCTCGTCGGTGCTGATCTTCTCGGCGATCTCTTCGAGCATGCTGTCTGAGTGGCTCGGGTCGTGGTGGAAGGAGACGAGCTGGCCGACCTCGGCGAGGGTGGCGAAGGCAGTTGTCTGGCGCATCGAGCTGTGGCCCCAACCGACGTGGGTCAGGTACTCGGCCTCGGTGTACTGGGCGTCGTGGATCAGCACGTCGACGCCCCTCGCAATGCAGTATCCGGAGGTCCACTCCGGGTCCGGACGGTAGGGCAACTCGGCGCCAAGCGCGGGCTCGTGGTCGGGCATGTAGGCGATGGAAGCGCCATCCGCTTCGATCCGGTAGCCCAGCGTCGGGTCGGGATGGCAGATGAAATCGGCAGTAATCGTCGCATCGTCGATCTCGAAGGTGCCGGGCATCACGTCGTGGAAGAACACGTTCGGGAGGTCCCGGACACAGACGGGGAAGAGGGGAGGGGAGAGGTAGCGGCTGAGGCGCGTGCGGAGAGTGGCGTTGGTGGAGGCCGGGCCCCAGACATGCGTCTCGATATTCGGGTTGTACATCGGGCCGAAAAACCCCAGGCCCTGGATGTGGTCCATGTGGAGGTGTGTGAGCAGGAGGTCGACGCGCTTCACATCGGCAGGGACCGCTGCCCCCAGCCGCCGGACGCCACTCCCCGCATCGAGAACGAGGATTGTGCCGCGGCTGGTGACAAGTTCAACCGAAGAGGTGTCGCCGCCGTAGACGACCGTTTCCGCGCTGGCGCTTCCCAGCGACCCCCGGGTTCCCCAGAGCACTGCCTTCATGCCTTCCGATCCTCCCAGAACATCGCCACCGCCCCGAGGAATCGCCCGCCCTGCCCTTCGATGGGGAAGGCCGTAACCGCGATGGGGACGTACTCACCGCCGACGGCACGAACACGCAGCCGCGAATGCGCCGGCTTGCGCTGGGCAACGGCAACCGCCAGCGGGAGGGCCTGCGCCTCTATCGGCGCACCGTACTCGTCCCTGATCTCGAATCGGGAAACCAGCTCGTTCACCGGCATCGGCCCGGATTCCCCGAACCGGATCCCGATAATCTGCTCCGCTGGTTCGTTGAAAAAGAGCAGGTAGCCATCAGCACTGGTGATCCAGATCGGCGTCTTGATGTAACTGGCCCACTGGCGAAGGAGGATCAGCTCGATCGCCTGCTGTGTCGATTGGCGGGGCGTCGAAGGCTCGCCCACGGTGTTGGTGGTGTTCGATGGAGTCATATCACGGTGTTCTCAGGCCGGCCCTCGTTGGCGTACAGGGACCCGGGTGGTAAGTATCGGCAGCGTGAGAGCGCGGCGCCAACCGCGACGTTTCCGGTCGTGATTGGCATGAGCAGCGGCTCCCGGCTGATAGCGGGGAACCCATGCAGATCGCCGGAAGCTCGACGGCTCATCCGGACTCCTGCTCCCGATCACCCATGTCACACCATCCTACGCATTCGGATAGGTCCCTTCTGTGGCATAGATCGCACAGGCTGATGCCATCGATGGCTTCCATAGAGCTCAGGCTAGCAGTTTCCTCACCGCGTCGACCGCCGTTTTCGCTACCAGGTCCGCCGGTAGCGCCGCATCAATCATCATCCAGGAGCCCGGCCGGGCTTCACGGAACATCGCCTGGTAGCCATCCCGGACCCGGCGATGAAATGCCAGCGACTCAGCCCCGGTCACTACCGCTTCGCGCTCGCCACGCTTTCGGCGCAGTCCCAGCTCGGGCTCCAGGTCGAGGAAGATGGTGAGGTCCGGGCTTCGTCCCTTTGTGGCATGGGCATTCGCCGCTTTCAGCGCATCGAGCGGCAGCCCGCGCCCCCATCCCTGGTAGGCGAAGGTACTGGCCTCGAAGCGATCGCAAACCACTGTGGCGCCCGACGCAAGGGCAGGTTCGATGCTCTCGTCCATCAACTGGGCCCGCGCGGCCAGAAAGGCAAACGTCTCGGCCCAGGGCACCAGCTGTTCGTGCAACAGGCGCCGCACCTTCTCACCCGCCACCGTGCCGCCGGGCTCCCTTGTCAGAAGGACGCGGATCTCACGGGCCTCAAGGTCGGCAGCAACAGCCTCTGCCGCCGTGCTCTTCCCCGATCCTTCGCCGCCTTCGAAGACGATGAAGTGGCCGCTGTCACTCACCGCCGGGCCGCGGAAGTCACGGGCAGGATGCGCACGCGGCGGTTCGGTTCTTTGCCGGCACTGCGGCTATCGAGGTTGTAGCGGCCGGCGATCTCGTGCTGGACCTTGCGGATGTAGCTGTTTTGCGGACGTAACTCGACCGGTCGTCCTTCATCCAGCACCCGTGCCACCGCCGTCTCGGCTTCCCGGTACACCTCCACCATTTCGTCTTCGCGGACATCGGTCCGGCCGTTGCGGAACTGGAGCACCACCTGCTCCATCTGGAACAACGTGTTGCTCTTGATCACGTAGATGGGGAGATTCCGCTCCTCGGCATCACGAAGAGCCTGCGGCTTGCGCCGGTAATAGGTGCGCATGGTGATAACGGCGTCGGCATTGCCCACGTCGTCGACCATTTCCACCGCGGCCCCGGTCGCCCTGATTGCCTGGTCCAGCCGTTGCCGGGAGACACCGAACGGATAGAGCCTGAGGACCTTCTCCGCGGGCGAACGCTGGCCCTGGACGGGCACCGCCGGCTGGTGCCACACCGGCTCGTCATAGACGGGCTCTTCGGCCATCACCTGGATGTCGCCACCGGCCTTCAGCTCGCGAACCTCGGGCGGCGCGGCCCACCCGCGCAGACGAGCGTCGACCGTGGATGCCACGTCCTTGTGGATCGCCACGCGATGCCAGTCCTGGATCTCGACGATCACTTCGAAGGTGGGCGGAGCCTTCCGTTCGAGGATGGACTTCTGTGTGCCCCGGCGACGCGCCTCGTCGTCGCCCAGCGTCACCGACTGGATGCCGCCGACGAGGTCGGAGAGTGTCGGGTTTTGCATCAGGTTCTCGAGTTCGTTGCCGTGTGCCGTACCGACAAGCTGGACACCGCGTTCGGCGATTGTCCGCGCTGCCGAGGCTTCCAGTTCCGTCCCGATCTCGTCGATGACGATGACCTCAGGCATGTGGTTTTCCACCGCTTCGATCATCACAGCGTGCTGGAGGTCGGGCCGGCCCACCTGCATGCGCCGGGCGCCACCGATCGCCGGGTGAGGGATGTCGCCATCACCACCGATCTCGTTCGAGGTATCGACGATCACCACGCGCTTGTTTGCGTCGTCCGCCAGCACGCGGGCCACTTCCCGGAGCATGGTCGTCTTGCCCACACCGGGGCGGCCGAGGAAGAGGATGCTGTTGCCCGCCAGCACCAGGTCTTCGATCACCCGGATCGTGCCGTAGACCGCGCGGCCAACCCGGCAGGTGAGCCCCACGATCTTCCCCTGGCGATTCCGCATGCAGCTGATCCGGTGCAGGGTACGTTCGATACCGGCCCGGTTGTCGGCGCCGAAATCACCGATGTGATCGGTAACGAATTGCAGGTCCTCTTCGGTCACTTCCTCGTGGCTCAGGACAACTTCCCGCGAGGGGTATCGCGCTTCCGGCAGCCGACCGAGGTCGAGGACCACCTCGAGGAGGCCCTTCCGCGCTTCCTCGCCTTCCAGCTGTTCGCGGAGGCGCAGGGGAAGCGCCGCAAGCAACAGGTCGAGGTCATCGGTAACGATGCGCTCAGGAAAGATGCTGATCGGTTCTTCGTCCATCTACTGTGGCACCGGCGCTGAACGCACCGCTGCTGCCTCCTTCAGTGGGTTGCGTGCTGCCAGCTGACGAGCTGCCACCACGCGCGTGCCGAGCGGGAGAAAGCCGCATTCCTCCGCGAGGTTCGCCAACTGTTCCTGGTATTCGCTAACGACCAGCGAACCGGGCTTCTTCGCGCGGCGATGCACGAGAGTGAGCCCGGCCTCCCATTCGCCGCCGTCACACATCATTCGAGCTTCATGTTCGCCAATACCTACCCAGGCATGCAACGTATCGGCCCCTTCTACTATGTGTTCTGCTTCACAGTCGTAGGAATCGAAAACGGCGCGCCACTGTTGCTGGGTGACCGCCTCTGCCCGCCGTACCGACTCCGGCACCACCCGGCAGTACAGGCGAAAGATCGCGGCACGGTCTCGTGCAACGGCTTTGCGGAAGGGTCCACCGGCGGCAGCTCCGGTCATTGCCGGCGTCGCGAAAAGGTGTTCGCGCGTGTAGCCGACGAAGCCGCCGTGGAGGATCCCATCTTCGTGCGGGCTGGCTTCGGCGTAGCGCAGATAGAGCGTGTGCGCGCCCCGAAGCGATGCCTCATGGGCGGCCGAAACCAGCAGGCCCGCCACCACTTCGGCATCGGTCACCCGCGAGATCCGCAGCGAGACGACTTCCCAACCGGCGCCTCCCGCCAGTTCCCGCGCCACTAGCACACCCCGGTAGCGAAGTCCCCGGCGGATGCCAAGAACGAGTGTTCGCGGTAGCCGTGGAAGGTGACCCAGCCCGGTGGCGGCGAGTCCCGCCCCGAGCAGCATGTTCTCGCCCACACGCGTCGCGATCACCTCGGTCTTCAGTCGGTGGAGCTGGGGCCAGAGGGTTGCCGCGTCGATTGGGCTCAGGGCATCCGCTCGGGGAAGGCTCACGCGTCCGTCGACCTCCCGTTCCGCATCGAGGTGAAGTAGCGGTGCATCCGCTCGTCGCCGGTGATCTCGGGGTGGAAGGACGTGGCGAGCAGATTGCCCTGGCGTGCCGCTACCACTGTTCCATCCTCCAGGGTCGCGATCGCCGTCGCTCCGTTAGCAACGCCGGTAATGATCGGCGCCCGGATGAACACCGCCCGGAACGGCCCCCCCTCGACGCCGTGAATGTCGAGGTTTGCCTCGAAGCTATCGACCTGCCGCCCGAACGCGTTCCGGCTGACCGAGATGTCCATCACCTCGATGCCGGGGCGGTCGAGGTCGTCTACCTGCTTGGCCAGGAGGATTGCGCCGGCACAGGTGCCCCAGACAGGCTTGCCCGTCGCACAGAAGTCCCGGAGTGGTTGCTGGAACCCGTTGGAGATAATCAGCCTCGCGATAGTTGTACTCTCGCCACCGGGAATGATGAGAGCATCGACTTCGTCCAACTGGCCGGCCTTGCGTATCTCCACCGAGTTGTGGCCAAGCCCGGCAAGCATCTCCCGGTGCTCACGAAAGTCGCCCTGGAGTGCCAGGACGCCGACGACCATCGGACCGCGCGCGTCGTTCACGTGCGCGCCATCTTCATGGCGGGTCGAGAGGGGAGTGCGGAGAGTCGCTGTCGCGTCGCTAACAAGCTTTCCGAAATCGAACCGGCCGGGCAGGCCGGCGAGATACTCCCAGTGTAGCGGATCCGGGCAAGCATCCTCGTCCTATCTTCACGCACGCAGTGCACCACCCCGCGGGCGGCGCGGGAGCCCGGTGACAACGAGGTGACAGTTCTCCGCTGTCCACCGGCGGCAGCCGATGATGCAACAGGGAGTATCACTGTGGACCGCCGTGCAACACCGCGATTTCCCGCATGGGAGAGGGCCGTCATTCGCTGGGGTGAGGACGGGCCGGCTATGCGCGCGCTCATCCAGGACGTCAGCCAGGGTGGTGCCCGCATCGAAGTCGCCGAACGCCTCGCTGGCGATGAAGTGACCGTGCATCTCCGCTACGGCGACGAACGGATGGAGTTCGTTTTCAACATCCTCGGCACCGATTCAAAGGGCGCGACGAAGGTCATCCGTGGCGAGTGGGGCGTGATGGATCCGCGCCAGAAGGCCTTTCTCTGGAACGTAATCGTCCGCTGGCGCAACGAGTTCGAGAAGCGCCAGGAGTGGCTCGCCACGCGTGTCGACGACCCGGCTGCCTGAAGCAAAGAGAGCCGCTTCGGCGACGCGACGATGCTATGCCGCCCCGCGCTCCATTGCTCGCTGGTTGACTGCGGCCCGTCGAGGCTGAGGACTTCCGGAGCTACTCAGCCCCGGTCCGCGTCAACTTCCGGTGCTCCACCATCGTGCAGCGGTCCTGCGTCGTCAGCAGACCCGCCTCACGCGCCCGTTGCAGGCCTTCGTCATTCGTGATTCCCGACTGCAGCCAGATCGCAGGGGCGCCGGCGGCGATGGCATCGTCGATCACCCGGTCGGTCTGCTCACTTCGTACGAACACATCGACGAGGTCGACGGGGTGGGGGATGTCCTGCACGCGTGCGTAGGCCTTCTCGCCCAGCACTTCCTCGGCTTCCTGCTGGAACCACACCGGGATGATCCGGTACCCCGCTCCCTGCAGGTAGGTCGCGATCTGGTGGCTCGTCCGAAATGTCCGGCTGTCGAGGCCGACCACGGCGATGGTCTTCGCCTCCAGCAGTGCTCTGTCGATAGATTCATTCATCGTCGCTTCGCCTTTCCCTTGCGTTTCACGGGCTCCAGGGTCTCCGTGTCTATTTCAACGAGTTCCCAATCCTTCGGGATGCGGATTTCGGCCCCGGTGAGGGTGGCCAGGGCACTGCCCAGGGCAAGCGTGCGGTCCATGCCATCCTCCTGGGTATACGCGGCGACCGGTATCTGGGCCATGCGCAGGCGCTTCCCGCTCTTCTTCACCATCCACAGGGCAAACTGGCGGAGCGAATCCGACTCCCCTCGCCAGCGGTCTTCCTCAGCACCCTCGATAGTCACCTCCAGGTAGTCGATCTTGGGGAACGGCACCAGCTCTTTCGTACCGATCCCCATGCCCAGGTAACCCTGCTGCCAGGTCGCCGAGCCCTTGTCGGCGTCAACCACGATGTCAGCCCCCACCACGGCCCCAACCAGGCCCATAACCGATATCGGGAACGCGAACAGGCAATAGAAGAGGACGGCCGCCAGGGCCCAGAAAGGCAGTGCCGAACCACCTGCTCCCAGCAGAAGGCCGGCGACCACCACCGTGCCGAGTCCGATAAGCGGCAGGATTACCGTCGATCGAGCACTCTTTACCTCGATCTTGGTGTCGCCGATCACTGCCACCGACCGGTGCAGCAGGATCTCGCGTTTCCCGTCGCGGCGATGAATCACGACATGCGGTGGGAGCGGGACATCGACCATAACCGTAGCCTACCGCCAACTCGCCGGAGGCGCGCTCACGCCGGGGGCGCTGTACCCTTGATTGCCATGGCAGCCAACTCAAGTGCAACCCGCGTAGTCATCACCGGCCTGGGCGCCATCACACCCGCCGGCATCGATGTGGACACCTACTGGAAGAACCTCACCGGCGGCGTGTCGGGCATCGGCCCGATCACCCGTTGCGACCCCTCGGATTTCCCCTGCAAGGTGGCGGGAGAAGTCCTTGACTTCGAGCCCGGCGACTACATCGAGCGGAAGGCCGCCCGCCGGATGGCGCGTTTCACCCAGTTCATGGTTGCTTCGGCAGCCCAGGCCGTCACCGACTCCGGCATCGATTTCGATGCCATCGACCGTGACCGCGTCGGCGTCCTGGTGGGCAACGGCGGCGGGGGCTACCCGCTCATCCAGGAGGGTGTAGAGACGATTCTCGAGCGCGGCGGCATGAAGCTCGACCCCCTCTACTTTCCCAAGACCCTGGGGAACATGGCCGGTGCCCAGGTGGCACTCCAGTACAACCTCCGTGGCTACAACGGCACCATCGTCACCGCCTGTGCTGCCGGCACCCAGGCCATCGGCGAGGCGATGATGCTTATCCGCCACGGCCGCGCTGATGCCGTGGTTACCGGCGGCTGCGAGGCCGGTATCACCGAGCTGGGACTCGCCGGCTTCAGTGTCATGCGGGCGCTCTCGACCCACCCCGACCCCTTGAAGGCAAGCAGGCCCTTCGATAATGACCGCGAGGGCTTTGTGCCTTGCGAAGGTGCCGGCGCCCTCCTCCTCGAATCGGAAGAGCTGGCCAGGGCGCGCGGCGCCCGGATCTATGCGGAGCTGGCGGGGTTCGGCTGTACCAGCGATGCCTTCCACGTCGTCGCCCCACCTGAAACTGGGGAAGGTGCGGCCCGGGCGATGGCTATTGCGCTCGCCGATGCCGGCGTCACACCCAACGACGTGGACTATGTGAACGCCCATGCGACTGGAACCCCGGTGGGCGACATCGCCGAGACAAACGCCCTCAAGCGTGTGTTTGGCGACCACGCCTACAACATCCCGGTCAGTGCGACGAAGGGGCTTATCGGCCATGGTCTTGGTGCCAGCGGTGGCATGGAGACGGTAGCGGTTGTAAAGACCATCGAAACCGGCACCATCCATCCGACCGTCAACCGCGACACGCCCGACCCCGACTGCGACCTGGACTACGTCGTCGAAGGGGCTCGCAAAGCCACGGTGAAGGTCGCGATCAAGAACAGCTTCGGGTTTGGCGGCCAGAACAGCTGTCTCGTACTCAGGGCCTACGAAGCCTAGCTTCTGCCCGGGATCACCTTTTCGAACCAGTGCGTGGCATGGGGTTCGCTGTTGAATGCCGGTACCGGCCGAAAGCCGTTTGATTCGTACATCGCGATCGCTTCGACGAGGACGCCATTGGTATCGAGCCTGATAGCCGGCGCTCCCAGGCTTGCGGCCTTTGCTTCGAGCGCTGCCAGCAGCCGGCGGCCGACGCCAAGTCTCCGCGCACCCGGCGAAACCCACATCCGCTTGATCTCTGCTGGCCCGGACCCATGCAGCTTCAACCCGCCGCACCCGATGGGAACGCCCTGCCGGTAAGCCACCAGGAACAGTCCCTCCGGTGGCGTCATCTCCGCCGCCGTCGCGGGCAGCGCCGCTTCGGGGTCGTAACCGGTCTCCATACGCTGGTCGAGTTCCGCAAAGTACTCGGAAAGGCAGTGCCGTGCCTCCTCCGACGCGGCATCGACTGCCCGGACTTCGACACCCGGCTCAGCTGGCAAGGGTTCCACGTCACCGATCACGACAACCGAATTGTGTCAGCTACCGGCAGGCTCTGCATTGGGGCCGTTGCATGGAATTTCCCGTCAGGGTCTACCGGTGGACGCGTCTTTCGGATTCGATCGTTATCCTCGACGCATGGAATACGAGATCCTGATCCGCGAGATTTCACGCGATGAGGAGCAGTTGATCGCTGGCCTCGCAACCGGCGCCCGCGACTCCGAAGTGGCGAGCTACCTTGGCGTTTCCATGCCGGAGTACCGGAACCGCATGACGGCCATCCTCGGCGACCTCCACCTCCCCGACCGCGACTCCCTCGTGGCCTGGCGAGAAGCTCACGGTCCGTCACCGCTCACCGTCGCCATCCGCCGTCCTAAACCACGCCGGTTCTTGCGTGCGAAGGTCGGGCTCCTCGCCATTGGGGCCGCCGGCGCCGCACTCCTCCTGGTGGCCTACGGGGGGCCAACCGTCTAGGTGTCGCGCTGATCGAGCACGAAGGTCAGCGCTAGGCTCACGGAAGCGATCACTCCGAAGGAAATCGCCAGTGCCGCTCGCCCCGCCAACAGTAGAGCAAGGCTCGCTGACGAGAACACGGCGATCTCCGGCCCAAGCCGCCAGGGGTCGGCCAGGCGGTTCGCAGCCTTCGGCGCTACCAGCGTTCCCCAGAGGGTTGCGGCGACTACCGGCGCCCCGATCGCGAGGAGCAGCCGCGGCAACGCCCCTGCCGGTGCCGACCAGCCACCGTAGCCGAGAGCGGCCAACGCGCTCACCTCAAGCGTGAAGCGGATAGCCGCGTTCCCCGCTCGGAGTTTGTGGACCATGGAAGCTCATGCTACGACGAGGGGCCGCTCGGCTCGATTGGCAGCCCCGCCACTCAACCAGCTACAGTAGCGACGCCATGCCGCGCATTCTGACGGCTACGGAAGAGCAGATCCTTCACGACCTTCGGGCTGGCTTGCTCGACGCTGAGATCGCTGTCCGGCTTGGCATACCCATCGGCGACCTCAAGCACCGAATCACCGTCATCCTTCGCGACTTCCGCCTCCTCAGCCGCGATGAGCTGTTCGACTGGGAGCCTCCGGCACTGACCCACGTCGAGCCCATCACCCCCTCGCGCACCCGGCCCGATCACGGCGGCCGCGCACCGATACTTGCCGCCGGGGTCCTCAGCGTCGTACTGCTGGCCACGCTCGCCGTTCTCGTTGTTTCGCAACCCTGGCAGGGTGAGGACAAGCCCGTGATGCCCGACGTCACGCCGGACATCGTGGCTGTGCCGCCAGCCCTCACCGTTCCCTTCAGCGGTCATGAAGCCGGTGTCGACTTCGGCCACACGGTGGACCTGCAGTCCGGGTATGCGCTCCTCCTGAAGTCGTTCGACCCTGAGGGTCGGGCCACCGGGCTCGATCGCGCTTTTCTTGACCCCGGCACCGGTGAGCCAGTTGCCGAACCGCTCTGGCGACCGCCTTCCGGCGGGCGCTTCACCGGTGTCGCCACCGCCTGGGACGGCGCCCGTTCGGCTACCTACATCGCAATCACCTACGAAGATGCCGACGGTAGCTGGCTCACCACCAGCGCCGATAGCGGGCGCACCTGGAACGGCGCTCTCCCCATCGAGGAGTCACGGGGCCCCGTTCACACCGGCGCGTTCGGCACCGTGCTCTCGCCGCCGGCGGTGGGACTCGGTTCCTACCAGCTGCTCACTCCATCGGCCGTCGTCGACCTTGACCCGCCGCCATCAGCCCGGAGCGCCCGGCCGGCCGGTGTCGGTGCTGAGGGCAGCGTTGTCTGGTACGCGGGAGACGGCAACCTCGTCGACGAGCACGGCGCCTGGAACCTGGCCTTCGAGAACGAGGCCCGCACGGTCGACTTCATCAGCTCCGTCACCTGGGATGACGCCGCCGGTCGCGGCGTCGTTGTCTGGCGATCCGGAACACTCATCTTCACCAGTCGTGTTGGCCGTGGTCAGCCAGGAGAAACTGTTGCCGGGTATCCCGGGTGGCTCACGGGCATGGCCGGCCCCGATCTCTATACCGGGAACTTCTGCCGCTGGGCCACAGATGGCGAAGCCTCCCGCTCCCCCTGCATCCCTGTCCTCTATGACAGCAGGACGGCCACCGTCCACAAGGTGAACGAGAGCCGCATGTACATCGACGAGTTCGATCCGGGCACAATCGTCGGCGGCATCCCGAATTTCATGGCGGCCCCCTGACGGCGGCCTTCGCAACACCCACTCGCATCGTCGCCTGGAACATCCGTGCCGGGGGAGGCACTCGCGCAGACGCGATTGCCGGCCAGCTCGAACGCTGGGCGCCCGGGCTGGCGGTTCTCAGCGAGTTCCGGGGCACACCCGCCAGCACGGGGATCGCCTCTGCCCTCGCGGAGCAAGGGCTCGTCCACCAGTACTCCACGGCGAACCCGCGCCTGCCCGCCGAGAACTGCCTCCTTGTCGCCTCACGCTGGCCCCTGCGCCGGATCGGCCTTGGCCGCGCCCCGGCAGAACCACGCCGCTGGCTGCTGCTCAGGGTCGATGGCCTGGGATTCACCGTCGGCGCCATGCACATTCCCAACTTCGTGCCCGACCGTGCCCGCAAGCGCGCCTTCATGGAGGCGCTGGTGGCCACGGCCCGGCGTTGGCGCGGCGGTCCCGCGCTGTTCATCGGCGATACGAACCTCGGGCGCCCGGTGTTCGACGAAGAGAACGCTGTCTTCAGCGCCCACGACAATGCCTGGTTCGACGCGCTGGAGCGGGCGGGCTGGCGCGATGCCTTCCGCTACCTGCACGGCGACCGCCGCGAGTACACCTGGTACAGCCCCAACGGCCGCAACGGCTTCCGCCTCGACGAAGCCTTTGTGAACCGGAAGCTGCTACCGCGGCTGGTATCGGTACGGCATGAGTGGGGTCAACCGGAGGGCGGCAGCGAGAACCGCGAGACGCTGAGCGACCATGCGGCGCTGATTGTGGAGTTGGCCGGATAAGCCTTGTGTGGCCTGCCGGTTCACTGCGGAACCGTGACCGTGAGGGAGCACCGGGTGCCTGGCACGGTTCACCCGCCCCCACAGATCCCGAGGCGGCGAGACCTAGGAATCGATGAGATCGTCGATTGCTCGGAGGACGACGTCGGGGGTTAGATAGTCCGGGACGTCATCGATCGCCAGTACGTAGAGAAACCCGTCGTAGAGGAACGCATAGTGGTTCGGGCGGTGGTAGACGGTAACGCCCTTAGCGGCCTCGGTCCTCTCGGGCAGATCACCGACATTCGGAGCTTCACGGGTTCGGTAGTCCCAGGTCTGCAGCTGGAGCCTGGCGCCGGGTAGGTCCGGGTCCGTGAAGTCGACATCGGCTCGGCGCACTGGACGGATGAGTCCCGGACTCATCCGGATACTGACAGTGGTGGGTGCTAGCGGGGCGATAACATCAGCAGAGAGCAGGGGTGGCCTGAACCCCAGTTCCTGGTCAACGGCGTCCAGCGCCTCGTCGATAGGTAGCTGCGTACTGGTGCCGTCCATTTCGTTGACGAACGTAACTGTCGCCCCAGTACTCGGAGAGTCCGATCCACAGGAGGCAAGGGCGAGTGCTGCAAACGCAAGAGCGGTGGCCAGCGCTTTGACTCGCATTCAATCTGCCGTGCCCAGGGCGGGCATTGACCGTGCCACCGCCATGGCATCACCCTCCCGCAGGTTAATGGCCGTCACGTCGAAAGGCCGAATGCCGTCACCCCGCACGGATACGACGGTAACGTCCAACCCTTCTATCCGCGTAAAGGTGGAGAAAGTGACCTCCCCCTCAACACTCGTGTTGACCCTCCACTCCTCCGGATCGCCTGCATGTACGGCCGGTCCCCGCTCGTACTGTTCGATTATCAGCGCCTTCTCGCTGCCGCTGGTTCCTTCCTCATAGGTGACAGTGACCCGGCCAACCGATGCTCCCGGTGGCGGACCTGCGGTGACCACGTCAATCCCCTGGAGACTCACCCCCGCAGGCAGGTACTGCGGCTCTGAAACTGTGAAGCCAATGAGTTCGGACGCGTGCTGGACAGCGCCGGCTCGGGAAAACACCCCGGCCGCTTCACCATTGGCGCGTACCGGTACCTCACCGGCCTGGGCTGCCGCCGGCCCGCTGTCATCGTTGGAGCCCCAGAGTGCGACCGCGGCCGCGACCAGAATCGTAGTCATGACGGTCGCCAGGACTATGGCCTTCCATCCAACTGCCTTGCTGTTCATGTGGCCCTCTCCTTGATCGAGGACGGGTACGCGCACCGACGAACACCGTGCCAGGCCTTTGCTCTATTGCAGTCCTTCTGACAGCCAGTTTATCGGTTCACCCTGCGTTGTCCGCTGAGCGACCGGCTGTGCCGGGCGACGGCAGGTCCTGCCAGAGAACCGCAAGGGCCGGGCCCATCCGCCGTAGTTCCTCCAGGTGTTGGGCGGTCAGCCGGTCGAGCCGGGCAATACCCTCGGGCGCCAGCTGAAGACGGACGATCCGCCGGTCGGCGGGATCTCGTGAGCGCTCCACCAACCCTGCTCGCTCTGCCCGATCGACTATCCCCACCGCCGTGTTGTGCTGCACCACCAGCCACGCTGCTGCGTCGGCGATCGTCGGGCCTGCTTCCTCGCCCGAACCACGGATTGCCAGCATCAACTGGTGTACCGCCGGATTTAGCCCCTCCGCCTCGGCGGCTCGCTGGCTCCAGCGGAGGAACTGGCGAATCCCCGCTCGGAATTCGAGCAGTCGCCTGTAGTCCCCATCAGAAGGCCTCGCCATACCGCTGCTTCCTCTCCCTGCTATTTCGACCCGCGATCCTCGGGTGGGACGCCCGGTAGATTGTAGGCAATACATCTGATTATATCGTAATACGATATGTATTCGCGGCGCCTCCTCATCATCACTGTCCTCGCCGCCGGGCTGGGAGTCGTAGGTGGCGTAGCTGCATGGGCGCTCTTGCGGCTCATCGGGTTCACCACCAACCTGGCGCTCTACGGCCGCTTTGGCTGGGAGCTACCGCCCACCACCGAGTTGGAACGCTCGCCGGCGCTCATCATTGCTCCCGTAATCGGGGCGCTCATCGTCGCCACCATGGCCAGGGCCGAACCGATCATTCGCGGACACGGCATTCCCGAGGCGATGGAATCGATCCTCTTGCGACAGAGCCGGATTCGACCGCTGGCCGCCCTCCTCAAACCCCTGTCCGCAGCAGTTGCTATCGGCACCGGCGGCCCATTCGGTGCTGAGGGCCCGATTATCGTGACCGGTGGTGCTTCCGGTTCACTCCTCGGCCAGCTGATTCCGGTCTCCCCCGCCGAGCGGAAAGTCTTGCTCGCCTCCGGTGCTGCTGCCGGCATGTGCGCAACTTTTGGCGCCCCCCTCGCCTCCATCGTCCTTGCCTTCGAACTCCTCCTTTTTGAGTTCTCCCGGCGATCCCTGATACCTGTCGCGGCGGCCACGGCGGTCGCCGGCGGCATGCACATCTGGCTCTTTGGCTCCGGACCTCTCTTCTCCGTACCTGTCGAGGAGTTTGCCGGCATCTCAGCCCTCCCCAAATACGCCGGCCTCGGCATTCTCTGCGGGCTGCTTGCCGTGGTTGTCGCTCGCGGGCTGTTCCTTGTCGAGGCCATCTTTCGCCGGCTTCCCGTCGCCGAGTTCTGGCACCCGGCAATCGGCGCCATCGTCTTCGGCAGTATCGGCCTGGCTGTCCCCCGGGCACTCGGAGTCGGCTACGACGTTA
The DNA here is from genome assembly GCA_020432105.1 of Dehalococcoidia bacterium. Taxonomy (GTDB): domain Bacteria; phylum Chloroflexota; class Dehalococcoidia; order Tepidiformales; family Tepidiformaceae; genus JAGQGZ01. The sequence goes on from JAGQGZ010000015.1 coordinate 29,901, forward strand.
TCGAGGACATGCTCTCCGCGCGCCTCGCCCTCGCGACCGTCCTTGCGCTCCTTGTCGCGAAGCTCGTCGCCTGGTGGTTCGCGCTCGGTTCGGGCACGTCGGGCGGCACGCTCGCACCAATCCTCATCGTCGGCAGTGCCTTCGGCAGCGCCGTCGCCCTTGCCGTCAACGACGTCTTGCCGGTAGAGGTTTCGGCCTCAGGGTTCGCGCTTGTCGCCATGGCCGCCACATTTGGCGCCTCCATCGGGGGGAGCCTCACCTCGATCGTCTTTGTCTTCGAACTCACCCAGGATTACCGCATCCTGCTCCCGCTCATCCTTGCGTCGGTACTGGCCGACCTTGTCGCATCCGCGTTTCTGAGCGAGACGATCATGACTGAGAAGCTGAGCCGCCGCGGCCTGCGGGTCGTGCGCGACTACCGTGCCGACCCCTTCAGCCAGGTCCAGGTTGGGGATGTGATGACTGCGCCGGCGATCACTCTCCCGGATGACGCGACCATTGCCGATGCCCGAAAACAGGTGCTGACCGGGCGCCACAATGCCTACCCGCTCGTCGATGCGGCCGGTATCAGCCGGGGCATCATTTCCCGGACGGACCTGATCAACGCCGGTGATGCAATGGGCGCCGTCCGCGACATTGCCAGTGCTGACGTTGTAACGATTGGACGCAGTGATACCGTGTCGCGGGCGATGGCACTGCTCTTCGACGAGGATGTCGAGCACCTCCCGGTTGTGGACGCCGACGGCCGTGTACTCGGTATGTGCACGCGAACCGACATCCTCCGGGCGCGTCACCGGGAGCGCGACGAGGACCTTCGCCAGGCGCCACCGTTGCTGGGCACCTGGCCGGGCACGCTGCGATTCACCCGGCTCGGCAACCGAGGAGTTCCTCCCAATGAACGTAGCCAATAACGAACGGAAAGAGATGGGAGTGCAATGGGGAACAACCGGAACCGCTTCCGGTTGGACGACGGCGACAACTGGAGGGCGGCAGTGAGAACCGGGAGGCGCTGAGCGACCATGCGGCGCTGTTAGTGGAGGTGGCCCGAGGAAATGCAGGAGTCGACTTCACCTTACTACCTCCTCGGCGACTTGGAGAACCATAGCCATGGGCAATCCGTTGGCCTGGACCTTGGTGAGGACGCCTTCTGCGTAGATCAGTACTGCGGAGTCGCCGAGTCCAATGTCGGGCAGAATCGGCTCTGCAACAGCCGCCGGGTAGCCGCCAATCATGCCGGACGACCACCGGGCGGTGGGAATTGCGAGAGACACCACGGGATCCTCTGTGACCACCCGGTATATCGACATCCATCCTCCTAGGAGCGCCTCCGAAGCGCCTGGCTCGAAGTCGAGGCGGGCTCCTGCTGCCACAGGATCCCCATCGCAGAACAGGGGGCCGTCGAACGTTGGATCGGGCTCTAGTAGTTCTCCGGTAGCAGGGAAGGCAGCAGTACGGATGCTGACACGACCGTCTGCGATGTCGGTGACCGGCACAGGCTGCCACGCCAGTTTTCCATCGCACGCGACCTCGCTGCCATGCAGTCCCGGCCCGAAGGTGATGCCATTGATTGACTGAACCTCAACGGGCCGCATTCGATCGGCATTCAGGTATGGCACGTACCACCAGGCCAATGCTGTATCCGGCGTTGCGCCTGGTTCTGGCGTTACTTCGGGCGGGGGAGGGTTCTCCTGGCCGACGCCACCGTAGGGACCCTCTGGACCCTCCGTCGGTTCTACTCCCGACGGCGGTGCCGTCTCCAAGGTCACGTCTGCGGCTGGAGGCGCCTTTCCGTCAGGCTC
>JAGQGZ010000160.1 GCA_020432105.1 Dehalococcoidia bacterium
GGGATCAGCCCTGGTCGAAGGGGAACTCCCCTTGCCGGGCGAGGTTTGCGACATCTTCGGCGGCACGACGCGCTTCAGCAACGACGCCGGCCGGGTAGCCGTACTTCTCGCGATGGGCCTGGAACTCGTCCTCATCCAGCAATTCGATGACGCCACCGGGCCTCACGGCGACATCAAGGTCGAGGTCAACGTAGTTGATCTGGCCATCTTCGAATGTGGGCGGGGTGGTGACGTTGCAGTACCAGAGGGCGAGTTCACATCCGGGTCGCGCCAGCCGAAAGACGTTGAACCAGCGGTCGCGCCAGAAGTACACAAGGCTGTCGTAGGGCGAACGGAATTCGCCGCGACTGGTGAATATCGGGGTACGGGCGCGGTACTCGGTGACGAGCAGATTGCCGTCGTCGCTGACAACTTTGAACGGTTGGATCCAGTGGGCGGTGCCGTCGAACTTGGTTGCTTTGAGGAGTGCACGCGAGCCGGACGGGGCTCGTTCCATCTCTGCGGACTTCATCTAGTGATACTACACGGGCGATCCGCGGGGTCCGGCGCTGGTTACGACAAGTGGGCCATCTTCTCGCGAATCGGCTGCATTCTGTGAACCAGGCTAGTTGTTTTGCAGTAGCAGCCCGAGAACGATGCCAGCGACGATGGCCACTGAGCCCAGGGCGCCACAGGTGATTACCTGCAAGGTACTGAAGCGTTCGTGAACGTCGAGATGCGTTGGTGCAACCTGCGTCTCTTCTGCCGGGGTTTCCATTGGCGGGCCTCCTGTCATTCCATTCTGGGCGACGGCAGAGATGCGCGCATCCGTAGAATGGAGGCCGTGGAACCAGGGCCAGAGCTGCGAGGTGTGAATCTCTTCGACCTGTCTGGGCGGGTAGCACTGGTGACGGGTGCTGGTCGCGGCCTCGGCCGGACGATGGCCCTCTCGCTGGCTTCAGCCGGGGCGGACGTTGCGCTTGCCAGTCGAACTGCTTCTGAGCTCGAGTCCCTGGCGGCCGAAATCCGAGGGCTGGGGCGCCGCGCCCAACCGGTTGCCTGCGACGTCACGGACGAAGACTCGGTCGAGATCTCGGTCAAGGCCACCATCGACGGACTCGGCCAGCTGGATATTCTCGTGAACAACGCCGGGATCAACGTCCGCAAGCCGGTGCTCGAGCTTTCGACAGAGGAGTTCGACGCCGTGTTGGGGACAAACCTGCGCGGGTGTTTCCTGTGCGCCCGGGCAGCGGGCCGTCACATGGTGCAGCGGGGGAGCGGCAAGGTAATCAATGTTTCAAGCATCATGGGCCACGTGGCCCTTCCCGCGCAGGCGGCGTACGCGAGTTCGAAGGGTGGCATCGAACAGCTCACGCGCGTCCTCGCCGTGGAGTGGGCGAGTGCCGGGGTGCAGGTGAACGCGCTCGCACCAACCTACTTCGAGACGCCTCTCACTCGCCCACTGTTCGATGATCCGGAACGGCATGCATTCATCACCGGGCGGACGCCAATGGGCCGCTGGGGACAGCCGCATGAACTCGCAGGGGCGGTTATCTTCCTCGCGAGCGACGCCAGCAACTTCGTGACCGGCCAATCGCTGCTGGTCGATGGGGGCTGGACGGCCTGGTAGCTAGACGAACGGCCCGCGCGTGAGAACCGAGTCCCGCACAGCGGTGCGGAGGGCATCGAGCCTTGCGGCATCGACGGACCGGGCCGTCTTGCCGGCCGGCCGGTGCGCCCGGCTCGCCTGTTCGCGGTAGAGAGCGGCCGGCTCCGGTTCGCGGCCCAGATGAACGAGGCGCATTGTCTGGGGTTCATAGGTTCGCATGGCGTTGTCCCACTTGTGATTGTATTCACAATCTACGGCAGCAGATCGCGGCACTTGAGGCAAGTCGGGTTGCGGAAGAGGGTCGGGATTCAGCCGGCAGGTTGCCGTAGCGTGACCAGGTAGCCGCCGGGCGCGAGAACCTGGCACTCGACGCTGTCCTCTTGTTCGTGTGGGGGATAGACAATCGAGGCGCCGGCACGGATGGCTGTTCGGTAGGACTCGTTGATATCCGGGACGGAGAACCGGAGTTCGGTCCCGATTCCCCGGGCCAGCCCTTCGCGATGAAGCGCATCGAACCAGGGGTGGCCCTGGTAGGCCTCATCGGCATGGATCGAGAGCGAATTCGGGCCCATGCCCAGCCGCGCGAACCCCGGGTGTTGTTGGGCGATCTCGAGTCCCGTGACCTGCTGAAGAAACCCGGCGAGGGCCGGGACATCGGTCGCCCAGAGGACGATCTCCAGAGCGGATTCCTCTGAGTCCATAGCAGGCACTGTCTCGCCCCCAATAACTACGAGTCAAGTATCAAGCTTACCGAGGGACATAACGTTAGGCAGGCCTGAATTTCGGTAAGGCGACATCGTCGTGGCGTTCCCAATCGACGATGACCCGCATACCGACCTCAGCTTTCTTGCCGGCAAGGCCCACAATGTTGGTCGGCAGCCGCGGCCCTTCATCGAGTTCGACGATTGCGACGGTGTAAGGCAACTCATCGTAGAACCCGGGATGGTACTTCTGGTGCATCACGCCAAAGGTGCGGATGCTGCCGCCGCCGCTGGCGTCGAACCACTCGTACTCGGTGGAGAGACAGGCGTCGCAATGTTCCCTGGCAGGGAGGCGGGCGATGCCGCAGGCGGTGCAGCGCATAAGCCTGAGTTTTCCTTCCAGCGAGCCTTCCCAGAAGGGTGCGGAGGCGTCGTCAGGCTCGGGAATGGGCTTGGATGGTGTTTCGGTTGTCATAGTTCAATTCCGTTCCGGGCTGAGGATGAGGGCTGCGTGATAGCTCAGGTTGCCGCCGTTACCGGTGCAAAGCACAACGCTGTTGTCGGGCACCTGGCGGTCGCCACCATCGCCGCGAACCTGGATTATGGCTTCACTCAATGGCGTCATGCCCCACATGTAGTACGCCGAGAGTTCACCGCCGCCGGTGTTGGTGGGCAGGGCGCCACCGGGTCCCAGTTTCCCGTCCTCGACGAACGGCCCGCCTTCGCCCTTCTGGCAGAATCCGTAGTCCTCCAGGGTCACCAGCACGGTGTAGGTGTAGCAGTCGTACAGTTCGCAGGCGGTGACATCGGCCGGGCCGAGACCGGCCATCCGGTACGCGGTTTCTCCGGCGAGCTTCGCGCCCGTTTCCGTCTCCCATTCGCTCCCGCTGCGGTTGACGTCGCCGGGGTGGCCCTGTCCCATGCCGAGCACGTAAACGGGCGGCCGCGGCATCTCTTTCGCTTTCTCAGCGGCACTGACGATTACCGCTACGGCGCCGTTGGAGACAAGGCAGCAATCCAGCAGGTGAAGGGGCTCGATGATCCACCGCGAGTTGTGATAGTCCTCGAGCGTGATGGGGTCCCGCATCTGGGCAAGTGGATTCTTCGTGGCCCATGCCCGCTGGCCGACGGCGATGGTCCCGAGCTGGTCCTGGGTGGTTCCGTAGAGCGCCATGTGGCGCTGGGCGGCGAGGGCGTACGGCGTGTTTGCGCCGAAGTAACCGGCTGCAGCATGCAACCCGGCTATTCCTTTCGGGCGTCCCGAAGAGCGGGCCGCTCCACCGTAGGCGGCTCCCGCACTTGTCCCCTGGGCAAGCGGGGCGTCGGCAAACACGCAGACGACATGGTTGGCCATACCGGCATCGATCGCGAGGGTCGCGTACTGGACCATCTGGGCCGCTGTCGAGCCGGCTGCGTTCATGTGGTTGAGAAGACGAAGGTTTTCCATGCCGAGGTAGTTCTGGAGGCCCAGGCCAATACCTCCACCGGTGAACCCGGTAATCCCGGCGTTGATGAGGAGTCCGTCAACGTCCTGCTTGGTGAGTCCGGCGTCAGCGATCGCCGCCCGCACGGCATCGGCCGCCAGTTCGTTGGTCGTCTTACCGTAGATTCGGCCCATCGGAGTCATACCGAGTCCTGTGATGGCCCCGGCTCCGCGCAAAGAATTCGCCATGGTTACCCCCTGAGCGGATTCTAGACGCGATACAACACCCCTGCGAACGGGGCGTATTATCCGCCGCCATGCAATACCTCGAAGGGCTCTACGTCCACGTGGAGGCGCACAGCGTGGCTGCCGGGTACGCCGCCTGGCTGCTGCGTTCGTATGGGGCAGCGGTCACCTGTACTTCGACGCTCGATCCGGATGGCATAGGTGCGTTCCTGACACCCGATACGGCTGCACCTGGCGGCGAGCCGGCAGTCCTCGTGACCGATGTGCCGGTTACGGATGAAGGGCGCGCCTGGGTGACCGAGCAGGCTCGTAGAGCCCGTACTATTTGGATTACTGCATGGGGTCTGGAACAGCCGTGGGCATCTATGCCAGCGACGCCCTTGACGCTGCAGGCGGCCGGTGGATGGATGACGGCCGTGGGTGAGCCGGACCGCGAACCGCTTTCCGCTTCAGGAAATCAGCCGCTGTTCATGGCGGGCCTCTGGGCCGCAATCGCAGCGTTGCAGGATGCCGACCGGCCGGGGCTTTCGGTCGTGTCTATCGCGGAGGCGGTAACGGCCACGATGATCTACGAGCCGGTGGCCTACCAGTACTACGGTCGAGTCCGGCAGCGGGTTGGAAATCGCTACGGTGCGGCCAATCCGTGCATAGCTACCCTCCCGGTAAGGGATGGCCACATCGGATTCCACGGTCCTCTACACCGCCAGTGGCTGGCGTTTTGCCATCTCGCGGGCTGCAGCCACCTGGCCGACGACGATCGCTTCCGAACAAACCCCGCCCGGGCCGAGCACCTCAGGGAACTGGATGAGGAGATCTTCCTGCCGTGGCTCCAGGAGCGGACACGCTGGCAGGCGTACCACGAACTACAGCGGGCCGGCATCCCCGCGAGCGCCACACCTGACCTGAGTGAGGTCCTGGCTTCGCCCCAGCTGAAGGCGAGAGATGCCTGGCGGGAAGTTCGCGTAGGTGGCAAGCCCGTGCGTATGCCCGGTCCCCCGGCACGCGAGGTAGCGACGGCACAGTCTCCAGAACGAGTAGGCCGGGGGCGGTTGCGAGTGGTGGAACTGGCGATGGGGTGGGCGGGGCCCATGGCTGCTCACCTGATGGCCGCGATGGGTGCTGACGTAATCAAGGTCGAAGGACCGGAGCGGTACGACTGGTGGCGGGGCGCCCGTGCCCCCGGCGAAGACACTGACAACCTGTTCGAACGGTCACATGTATTCAACTCGGTAAACCGGGGAAAACGCGGGGTCACGATTGATTTCAGCACCGCCGAAGGCCGAGGGGAACTGCTGGCTCTGGTCGAAGACGCCGATGTGCTTATCGAGAACTTCCAGGCTGGAGTACTCGAACGGCATGGGCTCTCCTGGGAAGTGCTTTCGGAGCGTAACCCGGCGCTGATACTCATCCGGCAACCTGCTTTTGGCTCGACCGGCCCCGAGTCGGACTACCGTGCATTCGGAAACACCATCGAAGGGATGTCTGGGTTGACCTCTCTTGTAGGCTACCCGGACGGCCTGCCGACAATGATGAGCAATGCGATGGGTGACCCGGTGAGCGGCCTGAACGCAACGATCGCCCTGCAGGCGGCGCTGCGGGCCCGGGACCGTGATGGGAGAGGCCGTTGCGTCGAAGTAGCGCAACTTGAGGGGTTCCTGCCCATGGTGAGCGAGGAGTTGATGGCTTACCAGGTGACCGGTGAACTGCCCCGGCGCCGAGGCAATGCCCGGCCCGGGTCTGCCTTTGCGGCCGTGGTGCGGGCGGCCGGTGACGATACCTGGATTGCCGTGGAGTGCACTTCCGATCAGCAGCTTGAAGCACTCGACGCCCTGGTCGGCGATGGACTTGAGGACTGGGCCGCTCAATACCCTGCCGAGGAGGCCGTCGAGAGGCTGCTTGCGGCGGGGGTACCTGTGGCAAAGGTGAATGCGGAGCCAGATCTCGTGGGCTCAACAATGCTCGTTAGTGCGGGTTTCTGGGAGCTCATCGATCGCGAGTTCGTCGGCGCCCATCTCTATCCCGGCGTTCCCATTCTTGCCGATGGCGAGCGCTGGCAAACGGGGATCCCGGCGCCGACACTCGGCCAGCACACGGACGATCTTCACCGTGGGCCCTGGCACCGTGAGCCTGCCGCTGTGGAATGATGCCTCGCAGGGCCCCACAATGTCCCGGTGACCTATCGAGTTGGTGTGATAAACGTAACCGGATTCGCCGGTGTCGAGATGGCGCGGCTGCTCTGGAATCATCCTGAAGCCGACCTTGCCGTGGCCACCGGCCGTTCGCTGGCCGGACAGAAGCTCGGTGAGGCGTTCCCATCGTTGCAGGTCTACGGCGACATGGTGA
>JAGQGZ010000161.1 GCA_020432105.1 Dehalococcoidia bacterium
GAGCTCGCTGATGTGGACGAGGCCTTCCTTGCCGGGAAGGATCTCGACGAAAGCGCCGAAGTTGAGGAGGCGGGTGACGGGGCCTGTGTAGATCTCACCGACGGTGATTTCCTTGGTGAGGCCCTCGATCATGGCGATGGCCTTGTCAACGGCTGCACTGTCGACGCCGCCGACGACGACGGTGCCGTCCTCTTCGATGTCGATGCTGGTGCCGCCGCTATCTTCCTGGATCTTGCGGATCATCTTGCCGCCGGGGCCAATGATGGTCCCGATCTGGTCCTGCTTGATCTGGATTACGACCATCTTTGGGGCGTAGGGGGAGACGTCGGCGCGAGGCTCGGAGATGACGTCGGCCATGGCGGCAAGGATCTCGACACGGGCGTCCCTGGCCTGCTCAAGGGCCTGCTCAAGGAGTTCGCGGGAGACTCCGCCGATCTTGATGTCCATCTGGAGGGCGGTGATGCCGTTGGTGGTACCGGCGACCTTGAAGTCCATGTCGCCCATGAAGTCTTCCTGGCCGGCGATATCGGTAAGGACCTTGTAGTTGCCGTCTTCGCCCATGATGAGTCCCATGGCGATACCGGCGACGGGGGCCGAAATGGGGACACCGGCATCCATGAGGGCGAGGGTGCTGCCGCAGACGCTGGCCATGGAGGTCGAGCCGTTGGAGGACATGACCTCGCTGACGAGCCGGAGCACATAGGGGAACTCGTCATCATCGGGGATGACGGGTTCGAGAGCGCGTTCGGCGAGGGCGCCGTGGCCAATTTCGCGGCGACCAGCGCCACGCATGGGGCGGGCTTCACCGACGGAATAGGGGGGGAAGTTGTAGTGATGGAGGTATCGCTTGGAGTTCTTCGGCGAGAGCGTATCGAGCTTCTGGGCCATCGAGAGCGACCCGAGGGTGGCAATGGTGAGGACCTGTGTCTCGCCGCGGGTGAAGAGCCCGGTGCCGTGTGTGCGCGGGAGGACGCCGACGTGGATGTCGAGCGGGCGAATCTGGGTAGTGACGCGGTCGTCGGCGCGCTTCCCCTCTTCAAGGATGCGCTTGCGCATCGCGCTCTTAATGACCGCGTAGAGGGCGTCGCTGATGTCCTTCTTGCTGAACTGTTCGCCGAACTTCTCTTCGAGTTCGACCTTGAGGGCCTTGTTGGCGTCGCTGCGCTCGCTGTTGGCGGTGGCGACGAGCTCCTCGAGGCGGGACGAGAGGTGTTCGCCGACTGCGGCGATCGCCTCATCGTTCGCGACGGCCGGAGTGTAGTCGACCTTCTGGGGGTTCTTGTCGGCGGCCATCTGCTCCTGGAGCTTGTTGATGACCTGGTTGGCCTCCATGGCCCTTTCGATGGCTTCGAGGATGGCGTCCTCGGGGGCTTCGCGGGCACCGGCTTCAACCATGACGACTGCGTCTTTGGTGCCGGCGACGATGAGGTCGAGATCGGACTCATCGGACTGGGCGAAGGTTGGGTTGACCACGAACTCGCCGTCGATGCGAGCAACGCGAACGCTGCTGACGGGGCCGGCGAAGGGGATGTTGCTGATCATCAGGGCAGCGCTGGCGCCTACGGTGATGAGGGTATCGGGCTGATGCTCCTGGTCGGCCGAAAGGGTGGTGGCAACGATCTGTACTTCGTTGCGGAAGCCCTTGGGGAAGAGGGGCCGGAGGGGGCGGTCGGTGAGGCGCATGGCCAGGATGCCGTCGTTGCTGGCGCGGCCCTCACGGCGGGGGAATCCGCCGGGGATGCGGCCAACTGAGTAGAGGCGCTCTTCGTAGTCAATGGTGAGGGGGAAGAAGTCGATGCCTTCCCGGGGGTCTGCCATACAGGCGGTGACGAGGACGACGGTGTCGCCGAGGCGGACGGTAACGGCACCGTTGGCCTGCTGGGCGAGGACGCCGTACTGGATGCTCATGGTCTTGCCGTCGACGTCTATCTCGTACGTCTTTACTTCGTTTTCTTCTTGCACGTTGCTGTTTCGTTCCATTTCCGGCGCCGCAGCGCCAATACGTTCAATCCTTCGCGCAGATTTGCGGGAAGGGACATGACAGGCGGTTGTCTGCTACAGGAATCGAGGAGTTACCGGGCCGGGCGCACCCAGCAAAAAAGCCCCCGCTTATCGGCGGAGGCCAAGCCTTGCAATCAGTTCCCGGTAACGATTCACGTCGCGGCCGTTGAGGTACCGCAGCTGACGGCGCCGCTGGCCCACAAGCTTGAGAAGTCCACGACGTGTGTGGAAATCATGCTTGTGCTGCTTCAGGTGTTCCGTCAGATAGATGATGCGTTCGGTGAGGACGGCCACCTGCACTTCCGGCGAACCAGTGTCGCCCGGGTGAGTGGCGTACTCCTCAACGAGTTCCCGCTTACGTTCTGCTGTCAGCAACCTAGCTCTATTTCTTCCTTTGCCTGCTCTGTCAAGATTGACGCTAGCACACGCCCCGCATTGCGGCAATGATTTGCTGTGTGGCAGTGATCGTACTCTCAGGGTTGCCGGGCAGCGGCAAGACCACATTCGCGGGGGCGCTGGCAGCACGCACGCCGATCGAGCACGTGGAGAGCGATGCGATACGGCGGGGATTGTTCCCGCGTCCTACCTATAGCCGGAAGGAAAATGCGGAGGTGTTCGACGAGGTGGAACGGCGCGTGGTGAAGGGGCTTGGACAGGGCCGACTGGTGGTGGTGGACGCGACGAACCTGAAGCACGAGTTCCGGCGAAGGTACTTCGAGCTGGCGGACGAGGCCGGAACGCGGGTGGTATACGTGAACCTGACGGCCCCGATCGAGACGTTGCGGGAACGTGTTTCGGGCCCGCGAGAGGGGTATTCGCAGGCGGGAGTGCCGGTACTGGATAGCATGGTGCGAGCGGCAGAGCGACATGGGGGTGCGGCGCTGGTGGTGGACACACGGTTCGATATTGGGGTGAGCGTGGAGGCGGCGTTGCTGCTGGCGGGGGTGCAGGCTTGACCCCGGACCAACCGTTCCTCCTATTGCGGGCGCATCCGCGTGCAGAGGATCGGGATGAGTTTCGGCGCTGGTTCCGGGACGTGCACCTGCGGGACACCCGGGCGGTGCCGGGCTTTTCGCAAATCGAAAGCGGGGAGACGCCGGGCGGAACGTTCCTTGCCATCTACAGTTTCGAGAGCACGGAGGCGGTGCAGACGGCCCTGGCGAGCCCCCAGGCGGCATATGCACGGGGCACGCTGGAGCCCTGGGCATCACGCCTGGAGGAGCTGGTGATCGAGATGTTCGCTCCGGTGGGGTTGATGCCGCTCTACAGTTCCCGAAGCTAGGGGGCGAGGAGTTCGCCGAGTTCGGCTTCGAGAGTTCGGGGGTAGATGGGTGCACGAGCGATAACGACGCCGTCGACTTCGATGACGGGAATCTCGAAGGCGAACCGCTTGTGAAGGGCATCGTCGGTTTCGATATTGACGACCCGCGTGGTGAACCCGAGACGCTGCTCAAGCGTGCGAAGAAGCAATACCGCTTCGTCGCAGAGAGGGCAGCCGGGGCGGCCGTAGAGAATGACCGCGTGGTTAGCGGCCGCCGGCACCGGCAGGCTCGGGCTGTTTGCGCCAGCCGGGCGTCATGCGGTCGCGCCACTCGCTGGTGATGGTGCCGGAATGGCCGAGAAGGAAGCCGGCACCAATGACGGCAACGCCGACCATGATGGCGCTGGTGATCTGGGGGAGGGGGATGCCCCAGGCGGTCTGTTCGTCGAACCGGAACTCGGATAGCCAGAAGCGAAGGACGCCGTAGGAGATGACGTAGGCGCAGAAGGTCCAGCCGGGGATCTTGATGAAGCGGCGGGCAACGAAGAGGAGGAGAAGGAGGATGACCATATCGCCGACGAGTTCATAGCCGCCGGCGGTAGGGTGGACGGCGCGGCCGAGCTCGCCAAGCGTGTCGGGATGGGTGTAGCGAACGGCCCAGGGGAGGTTGGAGGAGGTGGAGAGGTGTTCGCCATTGATGAGGTCGCCGATGCGGCCGATACCCTGGCCGAGGATCATGCCGGGGGCGGCGGCATCGAGGCCAATGGCTATGGGCCAGCCACGCCAGATACCGTAGACAAGTCCGCCAAGGGCGCCGCCAATCAGACCGCCATAGAGGGTGATGCCACCCTCGGTGATATCGAGGACGATTGAGGGCAGGTCACCGCTGAAGTTGTCCCAGTGTTCGAAGACGAAGAAGAGGCGGGCGCCGACGATCGCACAGGGAACGCCGACAAGTGCGACTTCCTGAGCGTATTCGGCGGGGAATCCGTCTTTGGAGGCCAGCCAGACGGAGAGCGAGACGCCGGCGATGATGCCAACCGCTGTAAACAAGCCGTGCCAGGTGAGTGTGAAAGGCCCGATCTCGGCGAGTGTGGGGTTGATATTGATATCGATGACGAGGAAGGCGAGTACGTTGAGCAGTTCCACAGCGTTCAGGTTAGATGGGAGCAGCCTAATCCGGTAGCGGGCAGGAACCGGAAGGGCCACCCAATCTTTAGGATGGGTAGGCAACCGGGTGATGGCCAAGCGAGGTGCAGTTTGAGCGAGATGGTGAGCGTTGGACGGCTGCATGCAGAAGCCGAGCTTGTTGCGCTGGTGCAGGAACTGGCAGGGGTCGCGAGGGTCGCCCCGGAGGCGGTCTGGGCGGGACTTGCAGACGTGGTCGAGTCGCTGGGGCCGCGCAATCGGGCGCTGCTGGCGAGGAGAGACGAGCTCCAGGGGCGGATCGATGCCTGGCACACGGCGCAGGCAGGTCAGCCGGAGGGCCACGCATACGAGAGCTTTCTGCGGGAAATCGGCTACCTGGTGGAGGAGGGGCCCCGCTTTGCGATCTCGACCGAGGGCGTGGACCGGGAAATTGCGGAGGTTGCCGGACCACAGCTCGTGGTGCCGCTGGACAACGCCCGTTACGCGTTGAACGCCGCCAACGCCCGGTGGGGGAGTCTCTACGACGCCCTTTACGGAACTGATGTGATCGCCGACCTGCCGGGTGAGGAGGCGGGGGACGCGTACAACCCCGCGCGGGGGGCGCGCGTGATCGCCTACGCCAACGACTTCCTCGACTCATCGGTTCCCCTGGCGGAGGGGTCACACGCGGCGGTGGTGGAGTACGGAGTCGTGGACGGGCATTTGACGGCGAGGCTTGCAGGTGGACAGAGCACCACGCTCCGCTCAGCCGACCAGTTCGCGGGGTACCAGACAGGCGCGGCGGGTATAGCCGCCATCCTGTTGCGAAGACATGGCCTCCATATCGAACTCCAGGTGGACCGGGAGCACCAGGTGGGCCAGCAACACCCGGCGGGGGTGAAGGACGTGCTGCTGGAAGCGGCAGTGACGGCGATCCAGGACTGCGAAGACTCGGTGGCGGCCTGCGATGGCGAGGAGAAGGCACTGGTCTACCGCAATTGGGCCGGGCTGATGTCCGGCGTGCTGACGGCAGACTTCATGAAGGGCGGGGAGAGGATGCATCGGCGCCTGGAGGGGGACCGGGAATACCTCGACGGATCGGGGCACCCGTTCGTCCTGCCCGGACGAGCCCTGTTGTTGGTGCGCCACGTAGGACACCACATCTATACGGACGCGGTGACGACGGCAGACGGCGAGCAGATCCCCGAGACGTTCCTGGACGCGATGGTGACGGCCCTGGCCGCGATCCCCAACCTGCGAGGGCAGACGCCCTATCCGAACAGCCGGCACGGGAGCATGTACGTTGTGAAACCGAAGCTGCACGGACCGGAGGAAGTGGAGCTTGCGGTCGACCTTTTTGCCGCGGTGGAGCGAGCCCTCGGGCTGCCTGAGCGGTCGTTGAAGATCGGGATCATGGACGAAGAGCGGCGGACGACGCTGAACCTGAAGGAGTGCATTCGGGCGGCGCGTGATCGGGTGATATTCATCAATACGGGGTTCCTGGACCGGACGGGCGATGAGATCCACACGAGCATGGAGGCGGGGCCGATGGTGCCCAAGCCCGAGATCAAGAAGGCTGCCTGGATGGGCGCGTACGAGGACTGGAATGTCGATGTAGGGTTGGAGTGCGGGTTCGCCGGTCGGGCCCAGATCGGGAAGGGGATGTGGGCGATGCCGGACGAGATGCGGGCACTGGTCGATGAGAAGATCGGGCATCCGCGGGCGGGGGCGAACTGCGCCTGGGTGCCTTCGCCAACGGCGGCAACGCTTCACGCGATGCATTACCACGCGGTGGACGTGGCAGCGCGACAACGAGAGATCGAAGACCGGCCGCGCGCGAAGCTCACAGACCTGCTGACGCCACCGCTGTTGCCGGGGGACCGTCGGCTCA
>JAGQGZ010000162.1 GCA_020432105.1 Dehalococcoidia bacterium
TCCCCGCCTCGCTGCGCACTACATGTTGGTCCCAGATCTTCTGAGAGGTGGTCTTCGCGTCGGACATAACGTGCGGCTCCCCGAAAGTAAGGCGCGCCCCGCGGGGCGCGCCTTCTCATCCTACCGCAGCGTCAGAATGCCGGCCTAGTTACCGAAGCCCGAAAGGTCCGTAACGGGGTAATCCGGCACCGCAATCGTGATCTTGCCGGGGTCGGTTTCCGCCTCCACGGCTTCCATCTTGTACGTCTCGCCGTCTATCTCGGTCTCCATGTACAGCATCACGCCACTGCCGACACAGAATTCACCGGACTCTCCCGCGTCCGACTTCACCCGGTAGCACTCGGCGTCGATACCAGCGATCGTGCGGCGGCCTGTCGGTGTTGCCGAAACGCCCGGTTCATCTAGCACGTCCCCCAGGGCGTCGTCCGCATTCAATGCAGTGGGGAGCTCGAACGGGATAGCGTTGAGGTTTCCCTTCGAGAGCTTGAGACACTGCTCCTGCCCCGGCGTGCCGTCACAGAAGTACGTCGCCTCTTCCGTGTTCACGATCATGAAGGTGCCATCCTCACCTTCAAACGTTCCCTCCATGCCAAGGAGCGAATTTGGCGGGTCGGAAGCAAAGGTGAATTGCCCGTTGACGCCCGTGCCCGTCATTTGATAGACCACGTGGAACGTCCCGGAGTCGAACGCGTCCGCAGTTTGCCGCAGTACAGCGACTCCGTCCTCGCTGTTCGTCCCGCCGTCTGAATTCCCGCCGCTTCCTGCATCGCCGTCGTCATCGTCGTCGCCGCCATCGTCGCTACCGCCATCATCACCATCTGCATCCGGCGAGTCGGAATCGTCATCGTCCGAGTCTGCATTGTCGCTGTTCCCGGAACCCTGGCCGTCACTGTCAGAGCTGTCCCCCGAGTTGCCCCCACCACCATTTCCACCGTTGTCGCCGTCATCATCTCCACCGCAAGCCGCGGCGAGCGCCAGCACCATCAATAACATCACTGGCAGGCCCAGCCAGCGCCACGCGTTCTTCGTCATCTTGCTATTCACTCCAACTCCAATGTGGTGCGGAATCTCCCGCTTTCACTCACCAAACAGCGTTGCATGCGTGTAATCAATACGCGTGAACTCGTATTTACCGATGCGTGACGGCATTAACCTCTTCCCGCCCCCTGCGTTATAGTTTGCGCTGACCATCGATGGCTCCTGCCCAAAACTTGACGCAGGGGCGCCCCTCGTCGGTAAATGGTCTGGCTCGTTAGGCTTGGTGAGTCGAGTCGCCTGGCCTCTCAATCTATGGAATCCCGGACAAGACGGCTGGCGGGGTACGTCCAGAGTCTGGTTTAGGGGATCTTGATGGCGAGTTCCGCCAGCCGTTCCTTTCTCGTGGCCCTTTTTCTTGCGCTTATCGGCCTGGCTGCCGCAGCCTCGCCCGGTTTGCGCGGCCCCGAATCGGCAAATGCTCAGCTCATAGAGCAATTCACCACACAGCTTCCCGCCAAGCTCCACGTCGGGGACTTCTCCCACGGCGACCAGGACAACCCGCTCGACGGCCAGGCCGCGGATGCCAACCCCGCCGCCGGGGGCACTGTGGGCTACTGTGTCTTCCTCGATATCTCCGGCCTGGCACCGCTCGGCCCCAACAATGGCTTCACCGTGAGCAACGGTTCCGTCCAGGACTCTGACTTCTTCTCCGCCGGTACGCCTTCATCCGTCGACGATATCTATTGCGTCACCGTTTTCGCCGGCTCGACCGTCGATCCCGACACGGGCTTCGGGAAAATGGTCGTCACCTGGAACTACACCGACGGCACGCTCAATCACACGCTCGACCTCGAAATCGAGCTATTCGCCGTCAAGCTCATCGGCAAGCGAGGCGCCGTCGGCGGCGCGGCCGAAGTCTGCACCATGAATTGGGACCCCGACATCCTCACCGGTTCGGTATCCAACGACGGCACCCTCCCGGACGCCGTCGATGATGTCACCCTCGGTGACCCCACGCCCAGCAACCCGGCCCATCCCGACTGGATTATCGACGACACCGGCGCCACCTGGAGCGGAGGGCCCGGCACCATCACCAAGCTCGGCCAGTTCCGAAAGGCACCCGACGGGCGCGAATGGTGCATGACCTTCGCCACCGACAAAGCAGTCGACGACCTCAAGGTCTCGCTCCTCTTCGACGCCGTCTACAACCGGGCCACGAACTCCGACGACCAGCCTCATGCTCCGTTCACGCTCGTGAATGTCGTTGAGTCTCCCCCGGAACTCCGCCATGTCACCCCCACCGGACAGCTTGCAGCCTCCCAGGACAGCAACGAAAACGTCATCGGCAGCCGCCACTACGTCTGCATCGTCCCCTCGGATGCCGATGACCTGGTCGAAGTCGACGATATCAACTTCTCCGGCAACGGCCCCACGACTACGGACCTCCAGATATTCCATGACGGCGACGCCAACTACCCCAATTTCCCCGGTGTCGTCGACGGCACCATTTGCCTCGGCTGGATTAGTACCGCTCCCGGCGAGCAATTCCTCGATCTCCACATGACCGTCGTCGGTGGTTTGAACCCGGGCGTGTACTTCGTTGACTGGGACAGCGACAACGACAACAACGATGACGACGACGACACCGATGGCCCCTCCAACGGTGCCCTCATCATCCAGTGGAACGTTATCGACAAGACAGAGATCTCAACATCGAACGACCCCGACAATGTCGATGCCTTCCTCACCTACACCCGGTCGACCCGCAACCTCCAGTTCAACATTGGCGACGGCACCTTCTTCGCTGGCGACATTGACCTCAATGAACTGGTCTTCGGCTCCCATACCGGCGCTACTGGCCACATCGATGCACTCCTCGATGGCGTCCTACTCACCGCCCGGATCACTTCCCAGTGCGGCTACTTCCTCGTCAAGGACGTCAACGCCAACCCCGCCCTCAAGACCCTGACGGGCAAATCGGTCCAGGGCCGCTTCGATGTCGATCTTGGCCCCGATGCCCTTGACGGCCTCTACGACGGCCTCACCATCACGACCACCAACGACCCGGCCTGCAACCCCACGAGCATCCTCCGCGTCGAAGTCGATGCCACATATCCTGGCCCCATCGGCTCGGCCACTGGCCTCCTCCATAGCACCGAGTGGGTCGAGTTCGATTTCAACTTCAGTCCGGCCTTCAAGACCCCTCGCGTCGCCTGGGCCGGCACCACGGTTACGACCGTCTTCGCCCTCGGTGGCAACTGCGATGCTTTCCTTCCCCAGACCGTCTACTTCACCCGGTCCGGCGGCCAGTCCGGTACCTTCGTCCCCAACGGACAGGTCAGCGTGACCGGTCCCGACAGTGCCCAGGGAAAGCTCGACCCGGACACCTGCAGTATCAGCGCCGGCTACCACTCTGAAGAGCAGGGTGAGGTTGACATCTTTGTTGCCTTCTCCGCCAATCCCTACGCACAGATCGCCCATCCCATCTTCTTCCTCGCCTTCGAAGATGTGACGCTCACCTCCAGTCCCGAACTCGTCGTTTCCCAGCGCGGGGACCTCACGGCGGATGTGCGCGGCTGGTTCACCGGGAACAACCCCTCCGGCAATCCCGCCCGGGTTACCGATGACGGCCGGGCCCTTCCCCTCGACCGCTGGGTCCTCCCCGATGACTGGGATCGCCTCCGCGGTGCCAGCGAGTTCCGGCCAAGCTGGGCCAACTCCGCCCCCATGCCCCTCCTCAACGTCACCTTCTTCATGGAGAATGAGGGCACCCGCAACAACTTCCAGACAGGCGTCAAGGATGGCGGCAACGGCTGGTTCCTCCTCGACCTCACCGAGTCATCGCTGAACGTCAATCCCTTCAATGGCAAACCGAGCGTCCTTGGCTCGGTCGATAAGCCACGCATCATCACCGACCTCACCGACAACGACGGCGTCGCCACTGTCGACCTCTTTGGCGACCTCAACCTCAGCTATGAGGGATGTGAGATCAACGAAGCGACCGGCAATCCCCACTGCGGCATCGACGACCTCGTCGGCGTCACCAACTACTACGCCGTCGCTGAGTACCCGGGCGACGTCGGCAAGTACCCACCAGCGAAATCCAATCTCTCCGAGACCCGCTACTTCTGGGCCGGGTACAAGGAAGTCACCGTCCAGGACACCGGCCTGCCATACCAGAAATATGTCGTCGCCCACCTCAAGGACCGCGATGGTTTCTGCGATGCACTCAGCTTCAATAACACGCTTGGTCAGCGTGTCCGCTTCCTCCTGGATTCTGGCACCGGCATCGCCATCGAAGCGAAGGACATCCCGTCCGGTATTGCTGTCGACGGCCGCGATGCCTGGGCAACCACCTTCGATACCCAGGATGCATTCGGCAACGCAATCAACGTCGAGCTGGCCAAGACGGTCCTCTTCGAAGATGAGTGCCAGGCCTGGATCCGCGTATCCAGCAGCTTGCTCAAGCCGCTTAATGTCCTCGCCATCTTCGATGCGCCGCCGTCGGATGTCCCCGGTGATATTCGCATCACCGGCTCCGTCTGTTCCGGCGATTCAGTGACCGTCACCAACTTCGACGATCACCTCGTCTCGCTCGCCGGCTTCGGCCTGCGCAGCCGCGGTTCCGACATCACCAATCCCGAAGGGCACCTCGACCTCATTGGTCACCTCGCACCCGGTGAGTCCAAGACCTTCCTCGGCGGTGAGCCGAACGGCTGGCAGTTCGAAGGTGACACCACGTTCAACGATAGTGCCGAGTACGCTCGCCTTGTCTGGAATGAAATCGAGTTGAGCTACGCTCCCTGCTTCGGGACGGTGACCAACACGCCGGTCAGCCTCCCCCTCAAGCGTGATGCCGAGGGCGAGATCTGGATCGATACGGTGGTTGAATTCGGCGCTGTCGACCAGGTTCCCCTGTCCGCTGGTTGGAACCTCCTCGCCCACGGTGGTGACCCCGTGAACGTTGGCGAGGCCTTCCATGGCCACGAGGGCCAGGTTGGCGCCGTCTACGCCTGGGACTCCGCTACCGGGAGGTGGGAGCGGCATCTCATGACCGCCCCCGCCTACGCGAACTCCTTCAACCAGTTCGAACCCGGCGTCGTCTACTGGGTCGAGGTGAAAGAGCCGTTTACGCTCTACCTCGGGAAGTGATGCCCGTACCCCCTGAACCCGATACGGTGACTTGAGCCGACATCTCGAGTCACCGTAGTCGCTTTTCCATGCCTCACTTGCTGAAATCACTGGTCCTCGTAGTGCTTTCCCTCTCCGCGTTGTTGGGGGCCACTGCAGCCTCCGCCCAATCGATGCCCGATCCGCCGTCCACGTTCGTCGGGTCCATCACCGATGCTGGGGGCGAAGTCCCCGCCGGCGTCAAGATCGAGGCCTACGTGGGCAACAATCTCTGCGGCGAAAGCACCACCCAGTTCACCGGCGAAGGCAGTGCTCGCGTCACCGTCTACGTAGTCGATATTGTCAGTGACTCGCAGATCGACGGCTGTGGCGAAAGCGGCGACGCTGTCCGCATCCGGGTAGGCGACCGCGTTTCGCCAAAGTTCACCGCCTGGGAAGCCGGCCTCGTGCGTTTCGATATTGTCTTCGGCGAGAACATCACGCCCAAGCCCATCCCCACCGCCACCGCTACGCCGACCGCCGTCGCCACCGCTACCAGTACAGCCTCCGTCACACCCGATAGCTCCGTCACCTCGGCCGCAAACCGGACGCCAACCTCCGCTCGCGGAACTCCCTCACCCACGCCCACAAAAGCTTCGACAGGCGTCACCAGCAGCACTCCCGCACCGCCATCCGCAGGCGACGACAGTGGTGGCGGATTCCCGGTCTGGGGCACCGTGCTCCTGGCGCTAATCGGCCTCGGGCTTGTCGGCGCCGGTGCCGGCATCTATATCGCCCGGCAATCGGCCTCCTCAGCTGCCCCGGGCTAGCCCAGGAAGATCATCGTGTAGTACTTGCGGCCATCGTCGGCCGTCACGAGGCCAACCCCGAGCCGGCTGAATTCCGTCCCCAGGACATTGCGCTTGTGTGTCGGGCTATTCATCAACGCTGCCATCGCCCGTTCTGGTGATTCAGCGTCGCCGTAGTTGTTCATCGCCAGGTTCTCGCCCGCCCAGGCGTACCACTGGATCCCGAACTCACTGAGCAACTCCACGTACATGGAGTAGCCGTAGGGGTCCGTGTGCCCGAAGTAGCCCTGGTCAACCAGCTGCTGAGAACGCGTC
>JAGQGZ010000163.1 GCA_020432105.1 Dehalococcoidia bacterium
CCGGCTCGCCCTTTGCCGCGATCGCCGATCCGGACCGCCACTTCTACGGCGTCCAGTTCCACCCCGAAGTGATGCACACGACCATCGGCGCAGGCCTGCTGGCCAATTTCTGCAGCGCCATATCCGGGCTCTCGGGCGACTGGACAATGGCCACCTACCGCGAGGAGGCGGTCGAGCGCATCCGCCGGCAGGTGGGCGACGGACGCGTGATCTGCGGGCTTTCGGGCGGGGTCGATTCGGCCATCGTTGCGGCACTGGCCGTCGACGCCCTCGGCGCCGCGAACGTGACGGGTGTCGCCATGCCCAGCCGCTACTCCAGCGAACACTCGCTCCTCGATGCCCGGGCACTCGCCGACTCACTCGGCATAGCCTTTCGGGTCATCCCCATTGAGCCTGCCCACGCAGCGATGCTCGATATGTTGGCCGAGGCTTTCGAAGGCCAGGCAATCGGCACCGCCGAGGAGAACCTCCAGTCCCGGCAACGCGGCAATGTCCTGATGAGCTTGTCGAATGCGACGGGAGCGATGGTGCTTGCAACCGGCAACAAGAGCGAGATGGCCACCGGTTACGCCACGCTCTACGGCGACATGGCCGGCGGCTATGCCGTGATTAAAGACGTGCCCAAGACGCTGGTCTACGAACTTTCGCGCTGGCGCAACGAAAAGGCCGGTCGTGACCTGATTCCTTGGTCCACCATCGACAAACCCCCGAGTGCGGAGCTCAGCCCCGACCAGCTCGACAGCGATAGTCTGCCCCCCTATGAAGTCCTCGACCCCATCCTCGAAGCCTATGTGGAGGACGATCGGACATTCGACGAGATCGTGGCCGCCGGCTACAAACCCGACGATGTTGAACGCGTCCTGGGATTGGTCGATCGGAACGAATACAAGCGGCGACAGGCGGCCCCCGGCGTAAAGATCACCCCGCGGGCATTTGGACGCGACCGGCGGCTGCCCCTCGCTGCACGCTACCGGGGCGTTAGCCGCTGACGAGAGCCAGCAACGCGTCCTTGCTTGTCCCCGCAGCGCCGTAGAACATCGGGTTCACCTCGCCTGACTCAATCACACCCCGCACGAGTACCGCCGCGTCGACAACTGTTTCTCCCCGTGCCGCCGTGGCTCGCGCCGTCTCATTCAGAGCCGTCCGGAACCCGGAACCGGCCATCACATTGGTCGTCAGTTGCTCATCGCTTGAACCGTGGATCATGGCCAGTCCCCGCTCCAGCGCGTCCGGTTCGGGGATTCCCTCCACACCCTCGCTGCGAAGCACAAGCAGGGCCCCGACCAGCAAATGTTCTGCGCCCTGGATGGCCACATTCATCGCATAGCAGGCCTTTTCAGCTTCCCGCAACGCTCGTTCGCCGTTGGCGCTCAGGCGAAGCTCACCCGCCACTACGGTGTCTCCAGCGGCCGCCCGGCAGAGGCCGGCGCCACGTCCAGCACCTCGAGTTCCAGCCGGTCATCCATCCAACCGTTCTGTAGGCGCACCACGACATCGACCTCGCCATCGAGTTCTGCATCCGCCTGGCGGAACGCGATCGCCGGCCACGTTGCCGCGCCGTCCTTCAGTTGCATCTTCAGGTGGCCCTTGTCAGCACCCACTGTCTTGAAATCCTTGAGCGCGACCCCGCGCGCCAGCAGCACCGGCCGCGGATTACCCTCCCCGCATGGTTCGAACTGCATCAGCCCACGGATCTCGTTGCCCGCAATCTGCCGCAGCGAAACCTCGGCATCAACCTCGATGATCGGCCGCATACCATCCGCATCGAGCAGTTCGGCGGCGGTGTTCACCAGCCGGTCGTGAAGGTCTGGGATGTTCTCATTGCGCACCGTGAATCCCGCTGCCGCCCGGTGTCCGCCGTGCCTTTCGACAAGGGATGCTTCCTTGCGGATGGCTGAAACGATGTCGAACTGGGGGATGCTCCGGGCACTCGCGGTCGCGGTGAAGTCGTCCTTCGGACAGTAGGCGATGGCCGGCCGTGACCGCGACTCCGCCAGGCGCCCGGCGATAAGCCCGACGATCCCCAGCCGGAACTCGTCGCTCCCCACCATGATCAGCGGGCCATCGGCGTTGCCCACGAGCTCCTCCGCGATGGCCAGGCAGCGGTCGGTTTCCTCCTGGCGCTGGCGGTTCATGGCGTCCAGGCGCTCGGCTAGCTCACGCGACTCGCGGATTGAATCGCTGAGCATGAGGTCGAGGGCGTGGCGAGCGTGCTCCATGCGCCCGGCCGCGTTGATCCTTGGTCCCAGCGCATAGCCGAAAGTGTCGGTCGTGATGGCACCCTTCTGCCGCGAGACGCTCATCAGCGCCTCCAGGCCCGGGGGCAGGCTGGAATGCATCGCTTCAAGCCCCAGCCGGGTGATTCGGCGGTTCTCGCCTCTCAGCGGTGCTACGTCAACGACGGTCCCGAGGGCCACCGTTGCCAGCAACTCCGATTCATCGAGCGACCGGCCGAAGTCCTCGTACAGCGCACGCAAGAAGTGGAAGACGACACCGACCGCTGCCAGCCCCCGAAAGTCATCGGGCGAATCAAGTCGCATCGGATTCACGGTTGCGTGGGCGGCGGGCGTCTCCGGGGGGACGGTGTGGTGGTCCAGGATCACAACATCGAGCCCGAGACTATTGGCGTGCTCCACTTCCGAAACGTTGCTGATCCCGCAATCGGCCGTGATCACCAGCGAGGCGCCCGCATCTCGAAGCCCCGTGAGCGCATCGCTGTTGAGCCCGTAGCCTTCCTTGAACCGGCTGGGGATGAACGGCAGCGTGATGGCTCCCAGGGGCCGCATACCGCGGGTTAGGGTCGCCAGCGACGTAACACCGTCGGCGTCGTAGTCGCCATACAGCGCAATCGTTTCGCCACCCGCGATCGCCGCCCTGGTACGGTCGATTGCCCGCCTCATGTCGGTCAGGCGGAATGGGTCGAGATCCGGCGCGAGATGCGGTTTGTAGAAGGCAAGGGCTTTCTCGCGAGTGTCGATCCCTCGTGCGGCCAGCACCTTCCCGACGATCGGAGGCAGGTGGCTGAGGTTCTGGCGGTAAATCTGCTCGGCTCCGGCCTTGCGGAGCCTCCAGCGCGGTGTCGGTCGGACGAGTGTCGCCGTCATCCGTCGCTTCGGTAGCGGCGCAGCACCAGGCTGGCATTGTGGCCGCCGAAGCCCAATGAGTTCGTCATGACCGTATCCAGGGCTGCTGCTCGTGCTACGTTCGGCACATAGTCGAGGTCGCAAGCTTCATCCGGCTCGCGGTAGTTGATCGTCGGCGGGATGACGCCCGACTCGATCGCCATTACGCAGATCGCCGCTTCCATGGCGCCGGCTGCTCCCAGCAGATGGCCCGTCATCGACTTGGTCGAGCTTATTGGGATCGCCCCGGCGCTCTCGCCAAACGCCCGCTTGATCGCCTTCGTCTCAAGTGCATCATTCATCTGGGTCGAGGTGCCGTGCGCGTTGATGTACTGCACTTCCTCGGGCCGCACCCCGGCTCTTTCCATCGCGAGGGTCATGGCCGCCGCCGCACCCCGGCCGTTCTCGTCAGGTTGGGTTACATGAAAAGCGTCGCTGGTAGCGCCGTATCCACCAAATTCGGCCAGCACCCGGGCGCCCCGCTTCGTCGCACTCTCCACCGATTCCAGCGCGAGTATTGCCGCCCCTTCGCCCATCACGAATCCGTCCCGTCCCGCATCGAACGGCCGTGACGCCTCTTCGGGGCAGTCGTTTCGCGTGCTCAGCGACTTTGCGGCCGCAAATCCCGCCATCGTGATCGGTGTGATCGCAGCTTCGCTCCCGCCGGCCAGGGCAAACTCCGTCTCACCCCTCAGGATCATGTTGGCCGCTTCACCGATGCAGTCGGCGCCGCTGGCGCAGGCACTCACGAGGGCGTAGTTTACCCCTCGCGTACCAAGGCGAATGCTGAGCTGCCCGCTCGCCATGTCCGGAAGCATCATCGGGATCAGGAAGGGGCTCACGCGGCCAGCACCCTTCTCGTACATCGTCTGGAACTCCTCCGACAGGGTCGTGATGCCCCCGATCGCCGTCCCGACGATCACCGCGACCTTGTCCGACTTGTCCTCCACGATTTCGTAGCCGGCCTGGCCCAGCGCCTCATCGGCGGCGACAAACGCGAATTGGGTGAATCGGTCGGCGCGGCGGGCTGCCTTACGCTCCATGTACGTGCCCGGCTCCCACTCCTTCACCTCGCCGGCGATGCGTGAGTCCTGCCCCTCAGGGTCGAAGAGGGTGATGGGGCCGATGCCGGGGATGCCGGTTGTTAGCGCCTGCCACGAATCGCGACTGTTGTGACCAACCGGCGTCACCATCCCTATTCCTGTGACCACCACGCGTCGGTTCACACATTGACCCCAATAACTGTGTACTTGGGTGCGCAGTATAACATCAGGCTTGCTGTATCTCCCGGACGACGTGGGGCAGACGTGTGGCGAGCTCTCCCGCCAGCAGGCCTGCCTCCCCCAGTTCCTCTCGCAGCGATTCGCCCGCGGCTCCGTGCACATAAACACCGATGCAGGCAGCCACGAATGGTTCGGCCCCCTGCGCAAGGTAACCGGCGATGACACCCGCCAGGACGTCGCCGGTGCCGGCTGAAGCCAGCAACGGATTGGCGAAGGGACTCAGCGCCGATCGCCCGTCCGCGGCGGCGATGACCGTATGCGCACCCTTCAGGACCACCGTGCAGCCCGCTCTTTCGCCCAGAAGATCGCCCTTTGAAGACGCTGATAACCTGACATCGACGGTCCGGCAAGCCGGTCGAACTCGCCTGGATGCGGGGTGATCACCGTGCCGGGAGGGATTGCCCCAGCCGGTCGCGGCTGTCCGGCGAGCAGGTTCAGGGCATCGGCATCCAGCACCATGGGCAGGGACGCACGCTCGATACACGCCTCAACCAACAGAGCGGTCCGCTTATCCTTTCCTATCCCGGGACCGATCGCCAGGGCCGTTGCTCGGGACAGATCAGGTAGCTCCGTCAGACAAACTGGGTCCGGGTCAGAGGATACCATGGCAACAGGTACGTTCGTCTGAACCGCAGACAGGACGGCTCGGGGAGTACGGGCCGAGACCAAGCCACAACCACTTCGGGCAGCGGCCGACGCCGCAAGCACCGCTGCACCCGCCATTCCCTCCGATCCAGCCAGGAGCAACAGATGACCAAAGGTCCCTTTGTGACCGGAGCGTGGTCTGGGCAGGACCAATTCCTTCAGGTCGGACAGCTCCGTGCAGGAGAACGGGGACCCCAACCCCCGAACGAAGGTCCGATCCAAACCAATGGGCACCCGCACCACCCGACCTGCATGGTCCATGCCTTCTGGAAGGAGTAGGGCCAGCTTGTGGCAGGCCAAGGTCAAGGTGAGTTCCGCTTTGATGATGGCTTCCGGATCGTTGACGGAATTGTCCTCGCAAAAGAGCCCGGATGGCATGTCAATGGACACAATGGGCAGCCGAGTGGCTTGCATCCATTGCACCGTCCCTCGTGCGATCCCATCCAAGGGCCGGTTCAGGCCGGTACCGAACAGGCAATCGACCAACACGATCGGCCCATTCCTTTCGCAGGCAGCAGGATCGCTGGTCACCGAAACACCGGCCTCCTTGGCACGTTGCATGTTGATGGCGCAGTCCTTGGATAGGTGCTCCCAGTTGGGCTGAAAGACCTGTACCCTCCGCCCTTCTGCGGATAGCAAGCGGGCGATCGCCAGCCCATCCCCGCCATTGTTGCCCGGGCCACACACGATAAGCCATCCTGCTCCGGGAAACGCCGCTAGCAGGTGCGTCACACAGGCCGAAGCCGCGCGTTCCATCAGGTCGATGGATGCGATGGGCTCGTTCCCAATGGTGTGCGCATCGGCCAGGGCCATCTGTTCGGCGGAAAGTATGGGCAGCACGTGTCGAAAATAGCGGTTCGTGGGGGCTGGTAAAAAAAGAAGGCCCCCGTCTCCGGGGGCCTTCAAGGGTCCTTTCGGACAGCTTCTTACTGGAAGTAGAAGTTCAGGTTGATGGACACACCGTTGTTGTTGGTGTCGATACCGAAGTCATTGACCTTGGTACCGCTGTCCATGCTGTTGATCGGGTCGGATACACCGGAACCGCTCTCACTTTCCGTGGTGTTGAAACCCTTGCTGGCCAGCATCAAGC
>JAGQGZ010000164.1 GCA_020432105.1 Dehalococcoidia bacterium
GAGCGAAGTTCTACCGGGATCTCAACATCCTCGATCGATGCTCGCAGCGTGGCTACGAGCTCGTCACCCCAGGCCAGGTCACCCCGGCCGAACTCCCGCTCCATGACGAACCCGGCGAGCACCGTCGCCGCTGCCACCCGCACCGGCAGGTCATCATCCGTGGTGAACAATGCCTGGAGCCGACGTCCGACACCCCTGTCGGTCGTTTCCCAGAGTGACTCGACGGCGAATCTTCGGACGATAGCTATGGGATCGTCGAGTGCGACCACCGCCGCGGCGTCATAGTCATCGTCAACGGTCTCCCGGGACTGCTGGTGGATGTACGCCGCGATAGTCATCCGAACGGGATCGGGGAGCGTCTTCCAGGCTTCCCGGAGGGCTACGGCCTCTTCTCGATCGAGGCCCGCCAGGCCGTCGAAGTCGGCCTGGCGCAAAGCCCGGCCGGACGCCAGTTCGGCGAGTGCGCGTTCGAGATTCTCTGCCTGGACACTTACCATCAGCTTCGAGTCTAGCAGGGCCCGGATCTTATCCCGTCGCGGGCCGATCGCCGCCCTGGCCGATGCGCGGTTCGGTGCCGGCCAGCAATCGACGAATGTTGGGGATGTGCATCACTTCGATGATGGCGACCACGAACACTGCGTACAGCGCATAGGCACCGTGTGTCGCGCCTGACATCCACGCTACGACCACGATCGCAGCGGCAATCGGCGCCGCAAGGATCGACATGAGCGAGACGATCCTTGTGCTCCCCACGATTACCGCTGCGACCAGGGGAAAGGCGAGAGCGAGCAGTGGAGTCAGCCCCAGCACACCGCCAAACGCGGTAGCGACGCCCCGTCCCCCGCGGAACCCGGCGAAGACCGGCCAGACATGACCGGTAACGGCAGCCCCTGCCCCGGCCGCAGCAGCAGCGGGCTCATCGAAGACAAATCGCCCGATCAGTGCCGGGATCGTGCCCTTCGCGACATCAGCAACAAGTACGAGCACGGCTGCGGTCCTACCGGCAGTTCGCAAGACATTTGTGGTCCCGGTCTTGCCGCTTCCAAACTGGCGAATGTCCTTGCCGGTGAACGCATATCCCACGATCAGGCCCCAGGGCACGGCGCCAAGGAAGTATCCGACGGCAACGCAGGCAACGACTGCGATGATCATGGTCTGTCCCCTTCTTCGGTTTCGACACGGGAGCGGAAGGTCAGCTGTATCGCCGTCCCCTCGAAATCGAGTGCCGCGCGTATGGCCCGCTCCAGGTATCTCCGGTAGCTGAAATGGACGATCGTTGGGTCGTTCACGAAGAGCACGAAGGTGGGCGGTTCAATCGAAGCCTGCGTTGCGTACAGGAGCTTCAGGCGCTTGTGACGCACAACTGCGGGACCATGCTTGCGAAAAGCCGTGCGCAGGACGGCGTTCAGTTCTCCCGTCGGGATCCGCCGTCTTCGCGCATCACGGGCATCGACAGCAAGCTTCAGGAGTTCTGGCAAGCCGCGACCGGAGAGGGCAGATATGTGGGTCACCATCGCCCATGGGACAAATGACAGGCGGCCCTTCATTTGACGCTGCGACCACTCCATACGTTCGGCCCGGTCTTCCCAGAGGTCGGTCTTGTTGACCGCGAAGATAAGCCCGGTTTGCGCTTCCAGGGCGATCCCGGCGATATGGGTGTCCTGCGCAGTCACTCCCACGGTGCCGTCCACGACGACGACCGCAACATCGGCTCGCTCCACCGCCTGGCGCGTGCGCATCACCGAATGCCGTTCCACACCGAGCCCGAGCTTCCCGGGTCGGCGTACTCCTGCCGTATCGATGAGCGTGAATGAGCCTTGTTCCGTGTCGAGATCGGTGTCGATGGCGTCCCGGGTGGTACCGGCCACGTCACTCACGATGACGCGCGCATTCCCCACGAGACGGTTCACAAGCATCGACTTCCCAACATTCGGGCGGCCGATGATCGCGATGCGGACACGGTCGCTTTCGGGTGGAGCCGTTGTGTGCGGCAAACATCGCACGACATCGTCCAGCAGGTTCCCCACATTCACATCGTGGAGGGCGCTCACCGGCACCGGGATGCCAAGACCCAGCCGGGACGCTTCCGCAATCCCAATGTTCTCACGCCGTTCGTTGTCAGCCTTGGTGGCGACGACAAATGTGGTGCGATTCGCCTCGCGGACCAGCTGCGCGAGTTCGTGGTCGGCGGACGTCAGGCCATCACGCGCGTCTACGCAAAACAGGACAACGTCCGCCTGGGCCAGCTCGGCGCGTACCTGGCCGGCGATGAGCGGCAGATAGACATCGGCTTCGGACTCCTCGTACCCACCGGTATCGACAAGCCGAAAGTATGTATCCAGCCATTCCACCGTTGCCTCATTGCGATCACGCGTTGTTCCCGGTTCGTCCTCCACGATCGCCCGGCGTTCCCCGACGATGCGGTTGAACAACGAGGATTTCCCGACGTTGGGGCGTCCAACAATCGCTACACGAGGCAGCGAAGCGCCTGGTGTGCTCACGGTGCTGAGGCCAGGGTGACGCTGACCTGGCCGACGGACAGGACCGTAATCCCCTGCGGGGCGACCACTTGCGGCGTCAGCTGGTGTGTGCCGGCCGTCAGGCCGGACAGCGACACGGAGGCGGAGATGTCGGTCGTCCGGAGTGCAGCAAGCGCAGACGGACTCCCAATGAGGTCGATGCGGACGGTGTAGATGCCGGGACTGAGCGAAAGCCCCGTGGGTAGAGACGAGAAGGTCGGGGCCACGAGGGCGACACTGGTGGCACACGGCGTGGATCCATCCAACTCGTCGCACTCGATAGGCTCCACAACGACGGTAACCTCCACCTGTTCCGGGGTGAGGATGGCGTTGGAAATCGCCCGAACCTGCACCGTGCGCGTCACATCATTCGACGCACCCTGTACGTCCATTGGTTCAAGGACAATGTCGGTGATCGAGTCAAGAACATCGTCGGAAGCATTCACGCGGATGATTCGTGGATTGAGCTGGACGGCAGCCACGCGATAGCCATCGGCCAGTGTCCCTGTCAGGACGGGGCGGACGGGGAACTCGCGCTGCTGGATGATCTGGGCCACGCTGAAGCTGACCGTGGCCTGCCGGGTCGAAAGCGTCACCGTCTGTGCCTGCCCGTTAGCGTTGCGGGCAACGAGATCGCCGGTGACCTCGAAGTCGGCCCTGCGGCCGGTGAAGTTCACATCGATCTCCACCCGATCGACATTGGCGACAAGGTCGGGCGTACCGCGAACCGTAACGAACTGCGGCGAGATCACCGGCGGCTCATCGAACTCGTAGCCACCGGGCAAGGGGCCTCCATCTACCTGGCGGACCTGTACCTCGAATTCCCGCTCCTCCACGGTCACCAACTCCACCGGTACGGTTGCCGGCTGTACTTCGATGACGCGAACGTCGCCATCAGAGGGTGTCACCCTTACCGGAAGGTCGAGGACCTCATCGCTCGCCTGGAGGCCCTGCAGGTCGACAACCGCCCGGAAATCGCTCGCCCGCAGCTCGGTGATGCGGTCTTCGCGTGCTTCAACCCGCACACGAACGAACGCAGCATCAACGACGGTGACGTCGTCTGAGGAGTTCACATATTCCACGCGGATCTGCTGCTCACCGTCCGGGGGGACGATGCCTTCAATGCGGGGATTCTCAACATCCTGGATGATGAACCAGGTCCCGAAGGCGATGACGACGCTGAATATCGCGAGGGCCCAGTGGCCGACGAGGTTCCTCGCACCAGCCTGGGCGAGCAGCCACGCGACATCCAGGGCCTGGCGGACGGCATGGGTCGCGGTATTCATTCCTCGCTTCTCCTGCTCGCGCCGTTGTGCCTGTTCGACATTTCAAGCAGGTACTGCCGCAGGCGGCGATCGTCGGCGAAATGCGTGAGGTGGCCGTCTTCCGCCACACTGATGCCGCCGGTCTCCTCCGACACAATCACCGAAATGGCGTCGGTTTGTTCGGTGATGCCCAGGCCCGCACGGTGGCGGGTACCCAGGTTCCGCTCCGACTCCGGGAGTTCCTGGGCCAGGGGCAGCACGCAGCCCGCCGCCATCACGCGATCGTTGCGAATGACGACCGCCATGTCGTGAAGGGGCGAGTTCGGGAAAAAGATCCCGGTGAGCAGCTCGGGCGAAACACGGCCATCGACAGGGACACCCGTTTCGATGACGTCCTGCAGGCCCGTTTCGCGCTCAATCACCATCAACGCTCCATGTTTGTCGCGAGACATTCGGCGTGCCGCCGTCGCGACCGCCTGGACAAACTCTTCGTACTCTGGTTTGGCAAGCCAACCCTGGATTCCGGTACGCCCCAACCGGTCAAGAGCCCGCCGAATCTCCGGTTGAAAGATCAGGATGCCGCCGATCACGAGCGGGAGGAACGAGTTCTCCACGAGGAAGTTGACCACCGTGAGGTCGAAAACACGGCCGATGAGGATAACGAGGAGCAGCAGGAATAGCACACCACGAAGTTGAGTCATGGCGCGCGTTCCACTGAGCAGCCGCATTGCGGCGAAGATCACGATTGCGATCAGCAGGATGTCGAGCACGCTCGACGGCCCGAACTGACGCAGGATCTCGCGCAAATTGTCGAGGTCGGTCATTGCACAGAGCTTCCCGGGTCGGGGTCTTCGACCCAGCCATCATAACCGGCGCGACGGTCCGTCTGTCGCTAGCCGGTTACGGAATCCGCAAGACCAAGGAGAGTAACCACCACGGCAGCCTGTGCCCAGAGGCGATTCTCCGCCTGGTCGAAAATGACGGAGTTCGGACTCTCGATCGCATCCTCAGTGATCTCCTCGCCACGATGAGCGGGGAGGTCATGCATGACAAAGGCGCCCGGGGCAGCGTAGTTCAACATGGTGCGGTCAAGCTGGTAGCCCTCGAACGCCAGTCTCCGGCGTTCGGTTTCACGCTCCTGGCCCATCGACGTCCAGACATCGGTGTAAACCGCCTCGGCATCCCGGACTGCTTCGTCCGGCGCTGTCAGGGCGGTGAATGAACCGCCTGAAGCGTCCGCACGCCCGCTGGCCTCGGCGACGACATGCTCCGGAAGTCCATAGCCGGGCGGCGACGCGATGCGCACGTGCATGCCAAGCGACGCAGCGGTGACAACCAGGCTCGCGGCCACGTTGTTCCCGTCACCGATGAAGGCGATGGAGTGGCCGGCAACATCACCCATGTGCTCAGTGAGTGTTTGCATGTCGGCAAGCGCCTGGCAGGGGTGCTCTTCTTCCGTCAGGGCGTTGATAACGGGCACGGAGGAGAACTTTGCATACTCCTCGATATTCGCCTGGCCAAACGTGCGGAACGCCACGATGTCGACATAGCGGGCGACCGCGCGAGCCACGTCCTTGATCGCCTCCCGTTCTCCGATGCCCACTTCCTGGGGCGCCATGTACACCGCGTCGCCCCCGAGCCGGCGCATCCCAACATCAAAGCTCATGCGCGTGCGCAAGGAGGGCTTTTCGAAGAGGAGTGCGAGCTCCTTGCCCTTCAACACCGGCTGCGGGCTCGCCTTGAGACGACGCGCGAGGACGATGAGATCGGTGATCTCATGGGGCCGGAGATCGGAAGAGGCAAGCAAGTGTCGCGGTGAATCTGTCACAGCCCGAGATTACAACCATTCACCGTTATGCGAGCTTTCGCTAGACTGGAAGGTCTGGGCGCAGGGGTGTAGCTCAGTTGGTAGAGCATCGGCCTCCAAATCCGAGTGTCGCGGGTTCGAATCCTGCCACCCCTGCCAGTACAACATCTTCGCGCGCCAGGCCGGCAACCTCATGCCGGCTATGGCTCAAGAGCGGCCGCGAGGATACGATGATCGCCCAGTGCCCAGGTGGTGGAACGGCAGACACGCTGTCTTGAGGGGGCAGTGCTCTTTTGGGCGTGCGAGTTCAAATCTCGCCCTGGGCACCATCACCATCGGCGCCGTGGCCAAGTGGTAAGGCAGGGGTCTGCAAAACCCTTATCACCGGTTC
>JAGQGZ010000165.1 GCA_020432105.1 Dehalococcoidia bacterium
CCCCGGCCGCAACAATGCAGGCCAGCAACAACGCGACCAGCAGTGCCCCAAGGAGCACGGGGCCCCGAAGCCGTTCGTAATGATGTTCGTGCCCGGCTGCTTCGGAAGTTGCGCCCCCGCCCGGGTCGACGGGTTCGCTCCGGTTCACTGGTTGGCGCCAGCCCACTGGTGGATCGCGGCGCTCAGTTCTTCGATAGCCGCCGGCGTCCGCGGGCCAAAGCTAAAGAGCAGCCCATCGTCCATCGTGATGATGTGCCGTTCTCTCCCGGCTGGAGTCTGTGCTATCCCCGGGATACCGACCAGGCCCTCGACTCCCCCAACAGACTCGAGACCGGTGGTTGTCAGGAGGATGATGTCGGGGGCGGCCTCAGCCAGGGCCTCGCTGGTGATCGGTGTGAAGGGGTATTCCAGCCCCATCGCGCTACCGGCGTCCGTGCCACCCGCCGCCTCAATCATCGAGTCAGCTCCAGAGCCGGGTCCGGCGATCAGGTATATGCCCGCCTGGCCCCGCATGTAGAGAAACGCCACCGTCGGCCTATCAAATCCTGCCGGGATCGCCTGCTCCACCTCCGCAAGCCGCTCCTGCGTGTCCGTCGCAAGTTCCTCCCCCCGCTCCGGGACGCCGACGGTCCGGGCAATCTCCCGGATGCGTGGGATTATCTCCTCGACGCTCGCCGGGTCATCAAACAGGACAACCGGGATTCCGACATTGCGAATATGGTCGAGCGACCCCTCCGGGCCGCTATTCTGCAGCGAACCAAGCACCAGTGTTGGGTTCAGGGCGAGCACACCCTCAGCCGAAACATCATGAGCCCGCGTGACTTCGGGGAGCGCTGCTGCCGCTGCCGGCTCAGTAGAGGTCACATCTCGACCCACCACATTGTCACCCAGCCCCAGGGCAAACAGCACCTCGGTGACGTTTCCCCAGAGCGAAACGATGCGGGTGTTGCTCGTCACCACTACTTCGCGGCCTTCCGCCGACCGAACGGTGACGGGCAGTTCTCCCGTCGGTGTCGCACTCGGTACCACGTCACCGGCGGCGGACGTACCGCAGGCGGAAATGAGGAATAGCAGCAACGTGGCAATACCCGCTATTGCTCGCCTCCGGATGACCAATACCACGACGGCTCCGATCGCTCCAATGGCCACAGCCGGCGCGACCAGCCAGACCCAGAGCGGCGTCCCGGACGAGCTTGCTCCGGGCTGTGTCCCGGTGGCCTGGTCCTGCGGCCCGGCCGTGACGTCAGAACTCATACCGTTCGAAAACGTCACCGGGACAACCAGGTCCTGCGACCTGTCGCCGGGTGCCCGGTCGTCGGATCGAGTAGTCACTCCGCAAGCCACATCGCGGCAATCCGTATCGCCATCGATGACGGGGTTCAGCACCAGTTCCACTTCGAAGCTGCCGCCGGGACCATAGGCATGGGCCTTTCCGTTGGCATAGTCCGGCGGATTCGAGGTGAGCCAGACAGTGACATCGGCGGAGCCCGACGCACATGGTCCGGGAGCGGTGCCGGGGTCCGCCAGGCGGCAGAGCGCTACGTAGATGCCTTCGCTCTCCCGAAACCCGCGGCCAGACACGGTGACGGTATCCCCGGCCTGAATGTCGTCGTTCTGGGAGACGCTGAGCGACAGGTCGCCGGCCGTGGCCGTCCGCCCATCGTCCGATAGTTCGGCAGTAGCCCGCGGTAGCGATGTGGGGGTGGGGGTGGCCATCGCCTTTCCTGCGGCTGTGGCAGTGGGGGTTTGTGTCGAGGCCGCGGTCGCAACTGCACTGGCAGTTGCACTGGGCGTTGCCCTCGATGGCGAGGCACTGGCGGCAACGGTCGACGTGGCCACGGGCGTTGGCGTTGGCGGAACGCCGAAGCTGACGGGAACGAGGATATCCTGCGAGCGGTCATTCAGGCGGACGTGATCCGACCGGGTGACAACGGCGCACGCAACCACACGGCAGTCGTGAGTCGTCCCGATGAGTGGGCCAACCGCGAGGTTCACCGAAAAACTCCCACCAGGCCCATAGGGAATCGCCAGGTTCTCGGCGTAGGAAGGGGGATCCGACGAGATCCAGAACGAGTTAGCACCCTCGCCGCCGAGATTCGCGCCCCCGCCGCAGGGCGATGGGAGTTGGCCCGCGGGTGGGATAACGCAGAGGGCGATATAAATTCCCTTCGACTCGTCATACCCGGAGCCGGAGACGGCGACGCTCTCGCCATTCGGGTCGAGGTTCACCGTCTTCGACACGGTCAACGTCCGCGTGCCATCGGTGACCGTGTCGGCCACCACGACTCGGCTTGCTGTTCCGGCGAGCAGGATGGCCACGCCAAGGACCACCAGGGAGCGCAACAGCCAGGCCGAACTCCACCCCGGGACTCGAAGTGGTAGCGAAACCGGGCGACTGGCTGTCGAAGGTGGGGCCATTTGTGGTGCTACCTTGCCTGCCTGCGCTACTTCCGCAGTGCTATGGCTGTCAGCGCTCCGCCGCCGGCGATCGCTGCCCCGAGGAGAGCGAGCAGCCAGGCGGTATTACCCGTGTCCCCGGCCAGCCCTGTGCCCGTTGCAGGGGGTTGGGGCACACCTGTGAACTCCAGGGGAGTGAACGTCTCGAAAGCGGGCTGTACGGCGCCGCTGCCTGGGTAGGTATAGATACCGTAGTTGCCGTCCGGGTGTGCTCCGTCGTATCCGCGCTTGACCTTGATCGTCGCGGTGAACGTGCCGTCGGCGTTCAGTGTTGCCGAATCATCACGGCCGACGATATCGCGACCGGCCTCGGAAAGAATCCACTTGATGCCACCGTCTGCCTGCCCATAGGCCGGCCGCGCCGAAGCACCTGCACCCTGGCTGGGACGCCAGTCGTCGGCGAATGACCCGAAGGCTACATAGAACCCGGCCGGCTGATTCGCGAGGGGAGGCCGCGTCCCGATAGAAAGCTCTGGCAGGAAGCCGCTGCCCGTAACCGTAATCGTGTCGCCGTCGGGATCCACGGTGGTCTTCGATAGGCTGAGCTTCACATCCACCGCGACCGGTGTCGTTGTTGGGGAAGGCTCCGCCGTGGTGGTCGTCGAGGGCGGTGTGACGGTACCAGCCGGCGGAGTACCGGGCAGCTGGAAGGTCAGGCTGACCGGGTCCAGTTGCTCCCCTTCGTCATAGAAACCTGCGAAGGCGTCAGCGCCATCAGCGGTCAGCGTGGCCGGTACGCTTGTGAAGGACAGTGAGCCCTGTGCGAAAGACGGTGGTGTCGCTGAGAAGTCCAGCGTCGCAAAGATGACACCGGGATACTCCGTCGCGTCGGTCTCACCGAGGCCCTTGCTTGTGACATCGGCAACAAGCGAGCCGGCAACCCCGGACGCTTCCACCCGGATATTCCTGAACAGCAGGTCCAGTTGAGGGCCCGTGCCTTCGTCATGGCCCGTAAACCGGACGCTGCCACCGAATGTGGCCGCAGTCTCGCCGGTAGCTGTGTCGGTAGTGCCCTGGACGAGCGGGAAGGCAAACGAGCCATCGGCGTTCTCCGTCGCCCCATCAAGGATTACCTCACCCTTTGCAATATTCCCCTCGATGTACGCGACGAAGCTGTCCTTCACCGACCAGTCCAGGCTCCCACCCGGCAGTTCCACCGGCATGGCTCCCGCACTTTGCACCCGGTACCCAAACACGAGTGCCAGGGAAAGGAGAAGGACGCCGAGCGTCAGCACTCCTCGTCTTGTCGTTCGATTCGTCACTGACACGCTCCTCCGGCTTCCACATGAACTTGCACCGAATTCGCGAACCCGGCGCACATCGCCGCGCCGAACACAATCCGGCAGTTGACGGGCACAGCGTAGGACCCATTCCCGATAAAAGCTATCAAGACAGGGTGCCTATCGACGGTAATGATAAGTTTGAAAGGCCGTGACCGCCGGGGCTCGCCTAAAGAATCTGGCTCAGGAAGAGCTTGGTACGTTCTTCCTGCGGATTCGTGAAGAAGTGCTCCGGTGTGCCTTCCTCCACGATCTGGCCCTCATCGAAGAAGAGGAATCGATCCGCTACTTCGCGGGCGAAACCCATCTCGTGGGTAACCACCAGCAACGTCATGCCGCTGGTAGCAAGCTCCTCGATGACGTCAAGCACTTCCTTGATCATCTCCGGATCGAGGGCCGACGTCGGCTCGTCGAAAAGCATGATCCGGGGCTGCATAGCCAGGGCCCGGGCGATAGCGACGCGCTGTTGTTGCCCACCCGAGAGCTGCCCCGGGAACTTCTCGGCCTGCTCGGGAATACCCACCCGCTCCAACAGGCTCATCGCAAGCTCGTCCGCGTCTTTCCGGGACAGGCGCCGGACCTTCTGCGGCGCGAGCGTGATGTTGCGTAGCACTGACAGGTGGGGGAACAGGTTGAACTGCTGGAAGACCATGCCCACCTCGGACCTGATCCGGTCAAGGTTTCGGAGGTCATCGTTCAACTCGATCCCATCGACGACAATCCGTCCCGTGTCGTGAGGTTCTAGGCGGTTGAGTGTCCGAATGAAGGTCGACTTCCCCGAGCCGCTGGGTCCGAGGATCACCACGACTTCCCGCTCCGCCACCGTGGTGCTGATGTCGCGCAACACATGAAAGTCGCCAAACCACTTGTTGACGCCCTCGCAGATGATGATCGGACCCTTTGCCGTCGCGTTCGCCTCAGTCATGCTCTGCACCTCATCCGATCTACCTCGTTCCCACGCCAAGTGTGCCTTCGAGGCGTCTGCTCAGCCTGGACATGGTGAATGCGACAATCCAGAACATCAATGCCGCGAAGAGCAGTACCTCGTGGGGAGTGCCGCGGAATTCCGGCTGTGATTGTGTCGCCTGCGAAACCCGTAGCAGGTCGAAGGCGCCGATGATGGCAACGAGTGAAGTGTCCTTCCACAGCGAAATCAACTGGCTGACCATTGCCGGGATGACCGCCCGGAGTGCCTGCGGCAGGACGATCCAGAAGGTGATGGTGAAGGTTCCGAGCCCGACCGCTTCCGCAGCCTCGACCTGCCCCTTCGGCACGGATTGCAGGCCACCTCTGACAATCTCGGCTATGTAGGCCGACGTGAAAATCGTGAGGACGATGATCACGCGGATGATGAGATCGACGTCTCCGAGGAATCCCGGCAAGAAGTCCGGGAGCACAAACTGGGCCATGAAGATCCAGACGAGGAGCGGCCCGGCCCGCACAAATTCGATGATGCTGACACAGCCGTATCGCAGCGTTTGAAATCGGCTGGCCCGGCCCAGGGCGAGTGCTATGCCGACCGGCAAGCTGGCTGTCAACGCCACTGCCGCGAGCACGACGTTAAGAAGAAATCCGCCGATCTGCGATGACGAGGGCGCCCCAAACGAAAACAGCAGCAACCACCCGAGGGGCAGGAAGGCCGCCCAGGCGACGATTGCCACCTGCCCGGCACGTGAGGCACGATCCGTATCCCGGAGCCGCCGGCCGACGACGTAGGAGGCGCCGCCAATCACCGTAGCGAGCAGCACGAGGAACGTAGCCTCGCCCCGGGCGATAAACGCCAGCAGGAATGCCACGATAAGGCCGAGGAACACCAGTTCGCGGATGCTGAGACGAGACCAGATGCCGTAGCTAAGACCGCCTGCGAAGGCCAGCCAGAGCGATGGGGGCCACACGCGCCAGATGGCATCGGCCGGGTAGCGACCTAGGAACAGCAACCGGCGGTTCGAGGCAATCACATCCCACTCACCGTCCACGACGAGGAAGCGAACTGCGACGTACACGATGAAGAGGAGCAATGAGCCGACAAGGACACTGAGGACGGAGTTACCCCAACCGTCGAAGAGGTTCTCCTTCAGCCAGCCAACCGGGCCTGAGCGGATCTGCCGGGGACGCGGCCTCGCTGCGATGGCCATCAGCGGCCTACCAGCTGAACACGAGAGTTGAGCCAGTTCATGAGGCCAGAGATCGACCAGCTCATGACCTGGTACGTGATCAGAACCATCAGGAACAGCGGCAC
>JAGQGZ010000166.1 GCA_020432105.1 Dehalococcoidia bacterium
GGGGTTTTCTTTTGTCCGGGGCATTTCGCGGGATATGATGAATCGAACGAAAGAAGGAACCCGATCTATGCCCTACATTCGGATTTCGATTGCCCGGCCGCGTCCCGGCCAGGAGAAGCGGCTCGCAGAACTGCAGCAGGCGATCGCCGACTACAGCGCGAAGCAACCCGGCTGTGATCGCAGTTACGTCCTGCGCCCTCACGACCATAGCGGCGAGATTGCGCGGATTTCTATCTGGGACAACGAGTCGCAGGCAGAAGCAGCGGCGAACTCGGATCACATGCTGTCACTCCGCTCGGAATTGAACCTGGCTGCGGCCGAGGGAGGGCACTCCGAACGCGCCTTTAGCGACCAGTGAGCTCTGTCGCCTGAGCGATCGAGACGATGTTCCGCCTCACGGGGTCTCCATGACCCTAATCAGGGTTTCCGCCTATACGTCCTCGTCGTGAACCACACATAGACTTGCCGCAGCTACTAAGGGGAATGCCCAAACCTTACCGGGAACAGCCGGACACGGGTATCCCACGGCCCTGTCGACAACATCCATGCGGGGTCCGACGTTGAGCGGAGGATACGGAATGACATCGATTCGAACCGGGGCCGGTGCGCGAGTCCCAGGCGGCAAGCGTCCGGTCAGAGTACTGCTGGTTGATGACCATGTAGTGATGCGCCAGGCGCTGAGAATGCTCCTGGAGAGCCAGGCTGAACTGGAGGTGGTGGCCGATGTCGAGAACGGCCGCCAGGCAGTCCAGGCAGTGGAACGCGTGCAACCCGACGTGGTGCTGATGGACGTCGTGATGCCCGGCCTCAACGGCCTGGAAGCGACCCGTCAGATTCGCCGCATTGCCCCGGCAACGAGGGTAGTGATGCTGAGCGGGTTCGTAGATGAGGACCAATTGCTGGACGCACTCAGGGCCGGCGCCTCGGGTTACATCATCAAGAAAAGCGACATCTCCGAGCTTGTGCTCGCGATCCAGACGGTACATCGCGGCAACAGCTATTTCTCGAGCGCCCTGAGCGAAGGTTTCGATCTGGCCGAGGTGCTGTACAACGCGAAGCGCCCCGACCAGCGGTCGGGTGCCGATAGCCTTACGCCGCGTGAACGGGAAGTGCTACAGCTCATCGCGGAAGGGCACACGAACCAGGGGATCGCCAACGAGCTGTACATCAGCGTCAAAACCGTCGAGGCGCACAAGTCACACATCATGTCCAAACTCCATGCGCGTAATCGCACGGACCTGATTCGCTACGCGATCCGCAAGGGCATAGTGCGCCTGGAGAGCGTGGAAGAGGGAGAGGGGATGCTGGACAGCGAGGAACTCGCCAGCTAATCCGACTCACCGCTGAGAGCGAAGGAAAGCCCGGTCGAATGGCCGGGCTTTTTCGTGCCCCTGGGTGAGGGTGGAACATCCAGATTCGGGCTCGCAAATCGCCGGGTCAGGAAGGGCGCGCATGAGGGATTACGCCGAGGCTGTTGAGGGATGCACGGGTCCGTGGATGGGCCACTCCCGATAACCGCAGGAGATACGGCTACCTAGGCTTTGCTATCGAAGAGGTAGCGATGATCGAGCTCACGCGGATCGACGGCACCACGTTCTATCTGAACCCCGACCTGATCGAAGTGGTGGAGGCAACCCACGACACCCATGTGTCGCTGACCAACGGTCACAAGTATGTCTGCCGCGAATCGCCCGAGATCATCGTGCAGCGTATTGCTGAGTTCCGGCGGGCCTCAACCGGCACGTTCCGGAGGATCGCCTAAATGGACCTGGCAACGATTATCGGCCTTGTCCTGGCCCTCGTGGGAATCATCGGCGGCATGGTGCTGGAAGGCGGGAATCCGGCGGCACTGTTCAACATTCCGGGCCTGATGATCGTGGTCGTCGGAACGCTCGGGGCCGTGATGATCTCGCAGTCGATGGACACCCTGACGTCGGTTCCGGGTGCACTCGTCACGGCGTTCACCGGGGGAAAGTCCCACGATGCGGCCAAGACGGTCGACCACCTGGTGGACATGGCCGACAAGTCGCGGCGCGAGGGACTCCTCGCCCTCGAGGCCGAGGTTGGGGAGATCGAAGACCGCTTCATGAAGAAGGGTGTGCAGTTGATGATCGACGGCACGGACCCGGAGTTGCTCCGCGAGATCATGGAGATCGATGCGGCGTCGATGAAGCACCGCCATGAGTCGCGATTTGCGGTGCTGGAGTTCATGGGAGGCATCGCGCCGACGATCGGTGTGCTCGGTGCTGTGATGGGCCTCATGAGCGTGATGACGCACCTGGACGAACCCGACCACATTGGGCCCGGTATTGCCACGGCGTTTGTGGCCACCTTCTACGGCGTGTTCACCGCGAACGTGCTGTTCCTGCCGCTCGCGAAGAAGCTGCAGGGCGCCAGCAAGCATGAAATCGCCTACCTGGAAATGGTGATTGAGGGCCTGATGTCCATCCAGGCCGGGGACAACCCGCGCATTGTGCGAGAGAAGCTGGATGGATTCCTGACCCCCTCGGAGCGGAAGCGCGAGAAGGATGACGGCGACATGGCGGAGGCGGCATGAGCAGGAAAGCTCCCGAGCCGGCCCACGCCGAGAACCACGAGCGCTGGATCGTCAGCTATGCCGACATGGTTACGCTGCTGTTCGCTCTCTTCGTGGTGCTCTACGCGATTAGCGACACCAACCCCGAGAAACTGGAGGTCGTGCGGACCTCACTCGACAGGGCGTTCGATGTGGGAGTGCTGACGAGCACGGATGGAGCTTCGCCGGTGTTTGAAGGGGGCGGCGGCCTGGCTCCGTCGCTGGCGGACCTGAAGCTCAACAGCCTGA
This sequence comes from Dehalococcoidia bacterium, assembly GCA_020432105.1. Classification (GTDB taxonomy): domain Bacteria; phylum Chloroflexota; class Dehalococcoidia; order Tepidiformales; family Tepidiformaceae; genus JAGQGZ01. Next base: position 2,825 of record JAGQGZ010000166.1, read on the forward strand.
AGATTGTGACTGAAGACCTGACGACGTTTGCGTCGGACACAGGGATTATCGGGAAGGTGCAGGTCCGTGGCAGTGCGGACGGCGTGACGATCAGCCTCGCGGACGATTTGCTCTTTGCGTCGGGTAGTGCGGCGTTGCGCCCGGGGAGCCAGGACGTATTGCAGCGCCTGGCAGCGCTGCTGAACGAGATGCCCAATGAGATCAGGGTTGAAGGACACACCGACACGGTGCCGGTGAACAGTGATGAGTACGCGACCAACTGGGAGCTCTCCACGGCCCGCGCCACCACGGTGTTGCGTTACCTGACGGACGAAGCGGGCGTGGACCCAGCACGGATGTCGGTCGCCGGCTATGCCGACACCCGGCCCGTCGGCGACAACAGCACCCCCGAAGGCCGGGCGTTAAACCGCCGGGCGGACATCGTCATCGTGTACCCGACGGAAGCAGAGATTATCGAGCGCTTTGGCGCCCTGGAGGACGAGTAGACCATGCCTGACAAGAAGATCATGGCCGGCGGCGCTGTGCTGGCGGCGGCGGGCTTCTGGTTCTACGTGAAGCCCAACTACATCGATTCATCGCCACCTGTCGTCTACACGGAGGAGCAGATCTCCGAGGCGCCACGGCCAACGGTGACGCTCGAGGAACGCGTGCTGAACCTGAAGGCGCCGGCGATCGCCCCGAACTACGTGAAGGCAGAGATCGCGCTCGAGTTCGCCGATGCCGACCACAAGTGGATCGGGCTTGAAGGCGAGGGGTTGTTGCACGCCAACGAGGAGTTTGCCCACCACATGGAGGGCGACATCCACCGCATCTGGGATGCAATCACCGACGTGATGGGCGGGAAGACCCTGGACGAGGTGGCCACGACGGAGGGCCGCGAACAACTGAAGGCTGAGCTGCGTGAGGCGATCAACCACGAACTTCATCACCAACAGGTCGAGAACGTGTTTTTCGTCACGTTCGTGACGCAATAGGAACGACGATGAGCACTCCCCACGAAGTACTGAGCGAACTCCTCTCCCCGTCCCAGGGGGACAGATTGCAAGCCGCCGGAGAGAGCGCCTGGGCGGCAGCGGCGGACGCGCTGGCCAGCATCTTCGGCGAGGCACCAGCGATGGCGAACCTCGACGCCCGCCTGGCGATGCCCGACGAGATAGCGGGTGACTTCGAAGGGCAACACCTCGTGATGCCTGTCGAGGTTTCGACAAACCAGGAGCAGAGCGCGACGGCGTGGCTTGTGTTCGGGACGGCAGCAGGAGCGGGATTCCTGAATTCGGAAGCGGACAATGCCGACGACCAGGAACAACAGACCATCGTGATGGCCTCGACCGTCCTCGGCCAGGCGGTGCGAGCGATCAATGCCGCCACGCTGGGTGCGTCGTTGAACGGACTGGTCCTCTCGCTGGACGACGTCTCAGTCGACAACATGCCCGAGGTGCTTGGGGCACTGGAAGACCCATGCCTGGTGCTCAAGGGCACGCTCGCCGGCCGCGACGAGGCTGAACTGACATTCGTCCTGCCCGGCGGATTCCTCGACATCGTGGCGGGGGGCTTCGCGAATGAGGAAGGCGACAAGGAACCGACCGTTTCCGGCGATGATTTGGACTTCTCGGCGGGGAGCCCTGACGACGCGCAACCCGTGGATGGCGGAGAGGATACCCCGCAGCCGACGGCATTCGAGGCAGAGGAGCCGAGAATAGCGCCCCCGACCGGGGGGCCACCGCTGTCTTTCGGGGCGGCACCAGACGAACGCGCTCCGCGCCCGATCTCGTCTGCGCCCACAGCACATCGTGCCCAGTTCGCTCCCCTGAGCGCGGCGGTGCAGGCTGCCGGGCCATCGGGCATCGACCTTCTCGCCGGGCTGGAGATGAACGTCTCGGTGGAACTTGGCCGTACAGACATGACGGTCGCCGATGTGCTTGCCCTGGGCCCCGGTTCCGTGGTGGAACTCGACCGGCTGGCCGGTGAACCGGTGGACATCCTGGTGAACGACCGGCTGATCGCGCGGGGCGAAGTTGTTGTGGTCGACGAGAACTTTGGTGTTCGGGTTGTAGAGGTCATCCGCCGTGATGTAAGGAGCGAGGCATCGGGATGAACTCCGAAGACGGCCGGAAGCGGATTCTCTGGCTGGCGGCTATCGGCGGGGTATTGGTCCTCGCCATTGTCTTCATATCCGTCGCTGCGCCGGAGCCAACGTCGGGCACGCAGAACGACTTCCGGATCAACCCGGAGAGCACGGCCATCGAAGATGCGGATGCGACACAGGCCGGAGATACCGGGGACGCCGGCGATCGACCGGGCTTCTCGTTGTCAGCCGGGGGGACGGTATCGCTCGTCTGGCGGCTGGGCCTGGTTGCGCTGGTCATCGCCGGTGCCGTGGTTGGTCTGCGCTGGTGGGGGCGGAAGGCGATGGCGCCCCGAAGCACCACCGGCTTCATTCGCGTTGTCGATACCCTGGCGATTAGCAACGGGCGGACGATCCACCTGGTGGCGCTGGGTGACCGCGTGATCGTCGTCGGGGCAACGCCTCAGCAGCTTGCCTACCTGAATGAACTAACGAGCGACGAGTCCGGCGATGTGCTTGCACGCCTGGCCCGCAACGACGAGGCAACAAACATCTCGGGGTTTGCCGCGGAACTGTTCCAGAGCCTGCGCAGAGAGCAGCGCGACAGCGACCCGGCAGCATCGATCACGCTGGCAGCTGAGGAACGGCGATGAGACGAAGGGTGCTGCTGGCCGGCGGTAGCTTTGCGGTCGTGGCGGTTGCAGCCCTGGCGGCCGGAGGCGTCTCGACGGCGTCGGCCCAGGGTCCAACGGGACAGAACGGGGTGATCGACACCTCGAATCCGCAGAACGTCTCAGCCGCGATCCAGATCCTGCTGATGGTGACGGTGCTCTCGATGGCGCCGGCGATCCTCGTGATGGTTACGTCCTTCACCAGGATCATCGTGGTGCTTTCGCTCGTCCGCAACGCTATTGGGATACCCCAGCTCCCGCCAAACCAGGTGCTCATCGGCCTCGCACTGTTCCTGACCGCATTCGTGATGGCCCCGGCGATTCAGCAGATCAATGAGGAGGCGCTACAGCCGTACCA
>JAGQGZ010000167.1 GCA_020432105.1 Dehalococcoidia bacterium
GCTGCGGTCGATGGTCCAGGCGAAGACCATGGCCAGAACGCCCACCAGCCAGGCGGCAGCAATCATGACAGTGGTGGTTCGCGGTATGCGCAGACGAGGTAGTGGCATGTTCCGAAGCTCGACGTAACCACCGTAGTTGCGTAGCCGCAAGCGGAAACACAGGGGTTACCCCTTACCTGGCATCCGGTCTTTTCTGAATCTCCACCCGGCCTTTACCCGGTCGCGGCGCGGGCGCAGTCCGGGCAGGTGCCCATATAGGTCACGCGGGCTTCGGCAATGGTGAAGCCAAGATCGTCGTCGAGTTCGTGGCCGTGCGTCGGTCCTTCGTCGCAGGGGACATCGACCTGCTTGCCGCAGGTGGTGCAAACCAGGTGGTGGTGTGGCTCCATGTTGGCGTCGTAGCGACGGGCGCCGGCACCGGTATCGGCCCGGCGGATTGCACCAGCGCCGACCAGCGTCTCCAGGACCTGGTAGACGGTGTTGGCCGAGATAGTGGGGTGACGGCCGCGCACACGGGCAAGGATCTGCTCGGGTGAGAGATGCAAGCCCGAGGAGGCCAGCGCCTCGTAAACATCGAGACGCTGGCTGGTGACCCGGAGCCCGGCGTCACGCAGCCGGGCAGCAAGGTCTGCAGGCGAAAGGTTGGTGCACTCCACGGCTAGTCCAGGTGCGCCGCAATCATCCAGGCACGCTTGTCGAGGCCACGGACGATTTCGATGTAGAGGTCCTGGGTGGCGAGGTCGTCTTCTATATCCTTCGCAAGGTTCTGGAGGAGCACGGAGGTTTGGTTCATGCGCTCGCGAAGGGCAGTGCCGAGCACCTTCCAGTCCTTCTCATCGCTGGGGAACGGCTCCAACGATGTGGCACGCGCGGCATCCTGGAGGGTGCCGTGAGAGGTTCCACCGAGGGCGAGGACTCGTTCGGCGACATCGTCGGAATACACGCGTGCCTCGGCCGCGATCACGTCGAAGAGATCATGCAATCCCTGGAAGTTGGCGCCGTGGATGTTCCAGTGGGCCTGCTTCGAGGCGACGACGAGGTCAATCAGGTTGGCGAGGGCGGTGTTGAGGTCACCGATGATCTCGGCCTTTCGCGTCTCGGTCACCACCGCAGTTTTCAAGTTCGTGGCAGTCATTGTTTGCTCCTTTTTCTATATCCTATGCTTACATAGTAACATATCCTAATAAGGAAAGCTACCATAGAAAGATGAAGGCTATACGTGCGTATGGGCGTCGCCCCAGAGGGACCGCCGCCAGCGACTGGGAGGTACTGTGCGAGCACCCCGGGGTGCTCCTGGTTAGCGCCTCGACCCCGGATCTCCGCTACCGGTTTCTCGCATTCTTTCCCTGCCGCTCGTTGCCCCGCCGGTAGTTCCCGGTCAGGCGGGCCATGAGCAGCTGGGCATCGACGCGGTCGACTTCGTGAAGGAACCGCTGTGCCCGGACACCACGGAGGATTGTCGCCAGCCTGCCGTGGTGGCGAATAACGACCTCGCCGTTGCTACGTGTGTCCCAGCTGAAACCGTCGGCAGGCATCTCCGCAGTATGCACGGCCACTCCTGCCTATAATCGCGGCATGACGCCCACGGCACGCCTGCACCGGGCGTTACCTGCCACGGCCTCCCGTGATTTCAACTACGTCTGGCTGGCCGCCACGGCATCATCTATCGCGTTGTGGACGATGCTCCTTGGCAACGCCTGGGTGGTGTACGAACTGAGCGATTCGTCGGCCTGGGTGGCCGTGGCCGTGTTCGCTTCCATGTTCCCGTTTTTTCTGGCCCCCATTGGCGGGCTCATCGCCGACCGGTTCGAACGCCGCACCCTGCTGTTGTTCAGCCGCGCCGGGGCCCTGGCCGGGATGACGATCCTCTTCCTTATTGCCGCATTCGGCCTTCTGGAGGTCTGGATCGTTGTGGTCGGGGCACTTGGCCTGGGCCTCGTCCGCTCAACGGAGACTCCGGCAGACCAGGCGCTGGTGGCCAATGTCGTCGGGAAGGAAGCAATTGCCAACGCGGTCGTCCTTTCGACCACCACCCGCCTCGGCGCCCGTGCCGTCGGCCCGCTCATCGCCGGGCCGCTACTGGAGACCATTGGCGTTGAGGGAGCGTATGGCGTTGCGGTCGCGTTTGGCATCCTCGCCACCCTCTTCGTTGTCCCGGTGCATACGCGCTCGCTCGGCGGTGTCACGGACCTTCGCGAGTTTGCCACCGGGCTGCGCGAGGGTATCCGTTACGTTCGGAACACGGGGCCGGTGCTGGCGGTCTTCATCATTGTCGTGGCCCATTGCGTGCTCACGATGTCCTTCGACTCGATGCTGCCGGGCTTTGCCAGCCATGACCTCCACCTGCCCACGCGCGGCTTCACAGCCCTCAGCGTGGCTGTCGGGGCCGGGGCCTTCATCGGCACACTGAGCCTCGCGCTGCTGACCCGCGGCAACCGGGGCACGCTGTTCCTCGCCATGATCATCATCAGCGGGATCGGCCCAATCTTCCTCGCGATGAGCAATACACTGCCGGCGGCGGCCACCTCGGCAATGATCATGGGTGCGTCACAGGCAGTGACCATGGCCCTTGCCGCCGTCTTCCTCCAGGAAGTTGTCGACGACGCTGTACGCGGCCGCGTGATGAGTCTCTACCTGATGTCAGCGGGTGGGCTGATGGCCTTCGCGAACCTTGGCTACGGGGCCATGGCCGATATCTGGGGCGCCCCGATCCTCCTCCTCATCCCCGGCATCGGCTTCCTTGCGATTGTGGCAGCCACGATTGCTACCAACCCCCACCTGCGACGGGTATACGGCACGGGCACGCTGGTGCCGGCTCCTGCTGCAGCGGGCGCTTAGTCGCTTCCGTAGCCCTCGTCACGCAGACGCCGCCAGATGCTCCCACTCGTGCTGTAGCGCTCCATGAGATAGGGGTAGACGGCCGGGGCGTTGAAGAGCTCCTCCATGCAGAGCTGGCCGAGATAGCGGTCGAGGAGCGCCGGGTGTTCATCCGGGTTGACCATGTCGATGGCAAGACCGGCTTCGAAGCCACCGACGGCGGCCGGCATTCCTGCGGCCTGTTCAGCGACGATCCCCTTTTCTGTGAGCGAGACGATGGCCGAGCGAAGCTGACTACGAAATTCCGCCGTTACGGCTGTGGAGTCCGGCTGGAGGTGGCGAGGACTCTCGCCTTCATGAAGCAGGCCGCACACGACGGCGGTGACGTGGTCGACGCGAAAGGTATCGCTGCCGGCCGCCCGCGAGGGAGGCAATCCGAGACAGAGGACGCCAAGCAAGGCCTTTTCGATCGGCGACAGGTCGTCGGGCTGATAAACCATGGGGAAAGCGTAGCGTCGATCGGGCCCGCAAGTCTGTAGTATCCGGCCACGATCGGAGGCGAACGATGGCTACAGAGATCAAGCACCACCAGGTCGAGACCAACGGGATCACGATGCACGTTGCGGAGGCGGGGACAGGATTCCCGGTGGTGATGATCCATGGCTGGCCGGAACTCTGGTACTCGTGGCGGCACCAGCTACCGGCGCTGGCTGAAGCCGGTTACCGGGCGATTGCCCCGGACATGCGCGGCTATGGCCAAACGGATTTCACGCCCGACCCGAGGGACTACCGCACCGCGAACATTTGCGCCGACATCGCCGGACTCCTCGATGCGCTTGGCGAGGAGAAGTGCGTGATCGCCGGGCACGACTGGGGCGGGTTTCACATCTGGCAGTTCGCCCTCCGCTACCCCGAGCGGACCGCGGCGATTATCGGCCTAAATACGCCGTATGGAGGCCCACCGGCGCCCATCCCGACCTCACAGGCCCTGCACACCGCCTTCGGGGAGGGCGACCGTGGCTACTACATGCTCTATTTCCAGAAGCCGGGGCAGGCCGAAGCGGAACTCGAGGCCGACGTTCGCGGCAACCTGGCCAAGGCCTTCCACAGCTACGAACGGGCCCAGGATCTCTGGACTTTCGCAACGGTTGGTGGCGATGGCTCAGGAGTGATGATGAGAATCGCGCCGGGCACAAGTTTCCTCACCGACGAAGAGCTTGATGTGTATGCAGCGGCGTTCGAGCGAACGGGGTTCACGGGAGGACTGAACTGGTACCGGGCGATGGACTATTCGTGGGAGGATACGAGGGCGCTGGAGAACCACCGTATCGACGGCATCCCGGTGTTGATGATCACCGCGGAAAACGACCTGATCCTGCGGCCGGAAGGGGCCGAAGGCATGAAACAGTGGATCGGTGACCTGCGCATTGAGATGGTGCGCAACTGCTCCCACTGGACGCAGCAGGAACGCCCCGAGGAAGTGAACCGCCTGATGCTGGAGTTTCTCGGCGGATTGGAACTCTAGAGCCGCGGTGCCGGAGGCTTATCCAAGACAGCGGCACCTGGTGAGCCTATGAGTGCGACGGCGGTGCTCCTGGTGATCGCCTCGGCCACCGCCCACGCCGGCTGGAACTTCTTCACCAAGAAGGCATCCTGGCCCCTTGGGTTCACCTGGGCCATGGCGTTTGTCGGGACCATCGGGCTCCTGCCGGTGGGCGCCTACCTGCTGATTACCGAACCTCCGGAGCCTTCCGGGTGGACCTTCGTCGCAGTCTCCTGGATGCTCCACCTGGCCTACTTCAGCGCTCTCGCACGCGGGTACAGCGACGGCGACCTTTCAGTGGTCTACCCCATCGCCCGCGGGAGCGGCATTGCCATCATCCCGATCCTCGGTGTGGTGCTGCTCGACGAGACGATGTCGACCTGGGCGGTGATGGGCGCCGTCTGCACCGTGGCGGGCATCATTGTCCTTGGCACTACCGGGCTTGCCGGCGCACGATTCCGGCCGGCCGGCATCGAGTTCGCACTGTTGACCGGGTTGCTCATCGCAAGTTATTCGGTGCTGGACGCGGCCGCCGTGGATCGAGTGAATCCCATCCTCTACCTCAGCCTGATCGGTACCTCGGGGACACTTGGGCTGCTGCCGCCGGTGCTGCGTCGAGGCGGAGCAAGCGGCGTGCGGGAACTCTGGGACGGGAGCAGTGCCGCTATTGTCATCGCCGGAATACTGCAGGTTGCTGCCTACGCCATCGTCCTCTGGGTGTTGCAGGAGTCGCCGGTCGCCTACGTCGGACCGCTTCGCGAAGTGGCACTGGTGTTTGGGGTCATCCTCGGAGTGGCCATCCTGGGCGAACGAGCGGCGGTGCAGCGAACACTCGGGGCCGGGATTATCGTCGCCGGGACGATTCTGATCGCCTTCGCGCCCTGAGTGGTGCGCGGACTGGTGGAGCCGGTATTCCGGCGGATAGCACGGTGATTGCGCCACCAAATCGGAACGAGGCGAAGCATGGCTTCCTGCGCATCGTTTGGCAATGAACTGCCATTCCAATTGGTGGTTTTGTGGCCGGGGGCTTGACAGAGCGTGTAGCTTTGTCCACTCACTTGTCGTTATCAGCGACAACGAAAGACGGAGGGATCATGTCGAGAACCGTATCCACACGAAGGTCGCTGACTGCTGCTGCCCTGCTCATGGCGGGGCTTTTGCTGGTTGTCACCGGGCTCTTCTTGCCTACCGGGCAATCAGCATCGGCGCAGGGAGCAGAATTTACCTTCACCCTCTACGGAGGAAACGAAGTGCCGCCGATTGCCAGCAGCGCAACCGGCACCGTAACGCTGGAACTGGGTGATGGCGAGATGACCTACCACCTCCAGGCTTCTGGGGCCGCCTTTACGATGGCCCACATTCACAACGGCCTTGCGGGCGCCAACGGGCCGGTGGTGGCCTTCTTGCTCCCCGTCCAGGACCCACCGGTAACGACCGTCGATGTGACGGGCACGATCAGCGAAGCGGACCTGCTGGGCGAATTCGCCGGCAACT
>JAGQGZ010000168.1 GCA_020432105.1 Dehalococcoidia bacterium
TACACTCTTGCTCTCCTCTAGCTCCCTCAGCAGGCGCCAGTTTGCGATTGCGATGGCCGCCTGGTCGGCGAATGACTCCGCCAGCGCGATCTCGCGGTCGGAGTACGGCTCAATCCGCGAGCGAGAGAGCGCCATCCCGCCGATCGCTTCGTCGCCGTGCATAATCGGCACGCACAACCTGGTGGAAATTTCGCCCCTTGCGCCGCCCGCATTAGGGAATCGCTCCCGAATCTCCTTGCGCGTTCCCCAGATGTGTTGAGGCTTCCGTTCGAGGATGGCCGTGTCGAGCGGCACCGTCAGGTCAAGTTCCCGGCCCTCGGCAACGACAAATCGGCTTGGGCCAACGCCGGGGTCGTAGATGCCGCTGTCCCGTCTGCGATTACCTTCCACCAGGACCATGAATCCGCGGTCTGCGTCTACCAGCTTGCAGACGCGCTCGATCACCCGCTCCAGCACGTCGTCGAGTTCTGTCGAATAGTCGCTGACAATCCGCAGCACATCCGCCGTCGCTGCCAGGTCCTCGTTCCGCTCTTCCAGCTCCCCGATGAGCCGCGCGTTTTCAATCGCGATGGCAGCCTGGTCCGCGAACGCCTCGAGGACCGTGAGCTCGCTCTCGGTGAACCGATGCTCACCCCACGTGCCCCAGGCTAGCGCTCCTACCGCCTTGCCCCCGGAGAGCAGTGGGAGGTAGGCCGCCGAGATCGGGCGATCGAATGCCCGAAAATAGGCGCGGTCTGTCTCGGTCGCTACGGAAAGGCCGGGGCTATTGGGACCGGTCGTATTCAGCAGGCGGCGCCCACGCGCGATGCAAACTGCTCGGGGGTTGTTCGAGTCCAGCGGGTATTCGGCGCCGCTCACGAAGTCGATGTCCTCCCGGCCGGCCGGGCCAGCGGCGACGATGGTGATCGAATCTCCTGAGACTAGGCTGATGTCAGCCATTCCCCCACCGCTAAGCTGGGTCACCCTGTCTATGAGCGTTTGAAGGACAGTATTTAGCCCACCATCTGCGGCCCGCACGGCAGCGAGAACATCGGCAAGCGCTCGTTCTCGCTCCCGGGCTCGTGCTAGCTCCGCTTCAATCTCGGCGATGCGCGCTATGGGGTCTCTGTCGGTGGCTTCGTTCACGGGTCCCTCCGTGGTGGCGAAACGTCGTCGCCATGCAAGCGGCGAGAAGCATGACATATGGGCGGCCGGTCTGCTCGGCACTGGATGGGGTTCTACCCTTGCATCGCCCATCCAGGTCGGCGGGCGACTCGCGGCCCCCATCGGGTTCGCCCGTCTCGCTGGGGCACTTCTGGTACCCCTGGGTTTCGGCGGTTGCCCAGATGCGTGCCCCGGCAGCCGGGGCCTTCCATGCGGTACTGAACGTGGGCCTGCAGTTCCTAGTCGGGATGCATCTCGCCACTCCTGTGGTTGATGGGCAGGAGCCTAGGATCATGCGTGAAGTACGTGTATCGACCACATCACACAGGGGCGATGTGGACATATCTTGGGAGTCGACATAATCAGGAATATCGAACTACCACCACGTTCGACAGCAGCGGCCAGGCGGAGCTGAAGCAGTTTGATGTGCTATTTCGTGCCTAAGCTGTGCCCTGGGAGTGGCCAGCACGACTGGTTTCGGTCGTCCGCCGGATGGCCCAACGCCGTCCCCTTGCGCCGGGAGACAGGGTGCGCGAGTGGCGGCTGAGATGGTCCATGCCCACCCCATTCTCCGGGATTCGCGTAGCCGAGTTCGCACAGTTCGACATGGTGCCGTACTGCGCGTGACTCCGGAGGGGTCGAAGTGATCGAGTGGAGTTGCTTGAAGGGGACGCGGTGCAGCGGCGGAGGGACGGGAAGTCAGCCGCTCGAGCCTGCGGTGCCCGTCCATTACTACGAGTCAGGAATTGGAAAGTGGTGCTGAGGCCCAGATTCGAACTGGGGACACCTGCATTTTCAGTGCAGTGCTCTACCGACTGAGCTACCTCAGCAACCTCCGAATGCTAGGAACACGGACTCGTCGCGGTCAAGCAGCGGGTCGGCGGCAGTGCGAGCAAGTATTATCGAGCCATGCCCCCTCGCCCGTACACGATCCGCGTTCCCCAGGATGTGATCGATGATCTTCGGTCTCGCCTTGCCCGCACCCGGTGGCCAACGGCCATCCCTGGATCCGGGTGGGATTACGGCGCGGACGTCCTCGCGATCAAGGAACTCTGCGACTACTGGCTTGATGGATACGACTGGAAGCGGCATGAGCGGACGCTCAACCGGTTCCCCCAGTTCATCAGCCGGGTCGACGGGGTGGACATCCACTACTGGCATGTGAAGGGCGAGACGGCCGGATCGTTCCCGCTGTTGTTGATGCACGGGTGGCCGGGTTCAATCCTCGAGTTCTTCGCGATGATCGAACCCCTCACCAACCCTTCGAAGTATGGGGGCAAGCCTGAGGACAGCTTCGATGTGGTGATCCCGGCGCTCCCCGGCTTCGGGTTTAGCGGCAAGCCTTCGCAACGAGGCTGGGGTGTGACGCGGATCGCGGCGGCCTTCGATTCCCTGATGGCCGACGAGCTTGGCTACAACTGGTATGGCGTCCAGGGCGGCGACTGGGGCGGAATCATCGCCTCGAAAATGGCCAGTGCCCATTCCGAGCATGTGGCGGGTGCTCATCTGAACTTCATGCTGGGGAATCCGCCGGATGAGTTGACTGAGCAGGACCGTGAATGGCTGGCGACTCGGAATGCATTTCAGGCCCAGGAAACCGGGTACAGCGCTGTCCAGGGCACGAAGCCGATGTCCGTCACCGTTGCCCAATCGGATTCGCCCGCCGGCCTTGCGGCATGGGTGGTCGAGAAGTTCCGGGCCTGGAGTGATTGTGGGGGCGACGTCGAGTCGGCCTTCAGCCGGGACGTGCTACTGACGAACCTGATGTTCTACTGGGTGCCGAACAGCATCGCGAGTGCCGCCCGGATCTACCACGAATCGCAGCGGGACCCCGGTGCCTTCCGCTATCCAAAGGTGGAGACCCCGACAGCATTCGCCGTGTTCCCTGCCGAGCCGTGGCGCACGCCCCGCTCGTGGGTCGAGCCACGCTACAACATCCAGCGCTGGACGGAGATGCCGAAGGGGGGCCATTTTGCCGCCCTGGAACAGCCCGAATTGTTACTGAAAGACGTTCGTGAGTTTTTCCGGACGATTCGCCCCTAGGACTCCGTCTCACGTGGGTGGAGCCGGACAACCAGCGTTGCCCGATCCCGGTCAAGACTGCGAATCGAAACCTGGCTCACCCGGTTGATTCCCGAGAGGTGTTGTTGGAAATCGAGAAGGTCGCCGAAGTCGCCGCCTTCCACTGCCACTTCGAGTTCTTCCGGCAGGTCGCCAACGCCCGGGGAGGCAGGAGCCTCGCTTCCGGTGGCAGAGTGTTGGGCCTTCATCCCGCGCGTAGTCAGTTCCTCGAGCCCGGCGACGATGCTGTTGATACTCGCCGCCGCTTCGACATATTCCTTGCGGAGGTCATAAAGCGGCTGCGTTACGACTTCGACGAGCCTGCCGGGCCGGGGCGGCGTTTCAGCACCCTGCCCTGCATGCACGAGGCGGTCCTCGAGGTCGGAAAGCCGGTCGAGAAGTGTCTCGTAGTCAGAGCGCAGCCGGTCGTAACGGGTGCGCAGTTGGCGCAGTGCCGCCGACGAACCCGGGTCGTCCTGGCCCGGCAGCTCTTCGCCGCTCCAGTTGCTCAACGTCGTGCTCCCGGTTGCGTATGGTCGCCCCGCTGCAGCGACCATATGCACGGATTGACGTGGACGAATAGCCCCCGCTGGATTCATCATCGACTGCAACCGCGGACTTCTTGATGGTTGCGCCGCATTGGCCTGGAGTTTAGGACACGGGGGTACATGCGGAAATCGTCCGAGTCCCTTCAATGACCGGACGAGTCCTGCCGATAATCCCCGGGAGAACCGGCGAGGAGAAGAAGATGGCCCAGCCCGAGCGAGTGTATACGGCCGATGATTGGCTCCACGACCGCCGGCGACGAATGGCTGAACGGCGCGAACCGATCGACTTCCAGCAAGAGCGACTGAAGCAACTGATGGAGCGAGCGAGGGATACGCGCGACCCGTAGCGGCCAGGGCTCGGGTACGCTTCGGGGCCTCCTGCGCTCATTCGGAACCGGTGCAGGCATCTCGCAGTGTGGACTGGTTGGCGGCGATAGCATCCCGTGCTTCCGCCCGCCCGCGATTCCAGTTCCGCCAGGAGTCGGTGGCCGGTGACTCCTCCTCGATGCCCCGGGCCAGTGCACAGGCGTCGGCAGGGGCGAGTGAACCCACTCCTCCTATGAGCGTCGGCGTGGCGTCGGGGCTGAGGCTGATGGCATGCCCCACGTCGAAGTCACGGCCAATTTCCGCTCGACTGAGATTGGTTCGGGTAATGAATGCATCCGGGTTCAGCAGGTTGAGGCCGCCGAGGACCAGGAAGCCGGCCACGGCAGCGCCGAACGGGAATTGCTCATGCCGGCCGCGAATCACTGTGACCAGCAGCCAGGCAAACATGAGTGCCAGCCAGGCCATGAATGCTGTGCTGTAGAGGCGTAGCTCGGTGAGGCCGAATTGGTCTGTATACGCGTCCATCCGCTTGATTGCCGAAGAAATGACCACGAACACCAGCATCACCAATCCGGTCGCGAGGAGCCGGAAGGCGAGTTTGAGTGAGCGGGACGAGTCGCGGAGGAGCCAGTGGATGCCGAGGATCACCGGCAGGACGAGTGCCGACACGGCAAGTAATTCGAAGAATCCTCGCCGGGCATACTCGGCATAGGTGAGCGTGGTGGTACTTTCGACGAGTGCGGCGCCGCCAAACAGGTAGCGAACCTGAACCACGACGAAAGCGAGAAAGAGGAGGTCGAGCAGGCCGAGGACCGTCCCTACCTCGATAGGGCCAAACCGGAAGACGGGTGGTGGATCCAGGGAAGGTGTGTCGGGGATCGGTTCGAGCAAGCACTGCCAGAGCACACTCGCGGCTACCCAGGTCCAGGTCGCGACCCAGAACACGTGGATGGCGACGCTAGCAAGGTCGATCCTCAAGGCCCCAGCGACGAGGTCAGCAAAGACGGCATCTGCGGCAATGAACAGGGCGCCGAACAGCGCCAGCAGGGGGACGGCGACGATGAGGCCGCGACCGACGGCCGTCGCCACGCGCAAGTCTCGCCCGGCTGACAGCCATTCAATTGGGGCATGGCGCACCAGCAAGGTCCCTGCCCCTGCCACGGTGGACACAGCCGAAACAACGAGTGTCCAAGCGTATTCGGAGACGAGCCCCACCCGGACCCGCCCATCGCGCAGCCGAAAGGCCGCCAGCGCGAGAACAAGGAGGACGGCTGCGATATTCAGCGACTGGAGTGCAGGCGAGGCCCGCCAGGCAACCGCACCCGCGAACACCAGTGCGGGAATGAGCAACCACCGACCCTCTCCAGCAAGGGCCACACCGTTGAACCGGGCGAGAGCGAACATCGCTGCGATGAGTGCCGCCACCCAGAGGAAGACATTCAGCCCGGGTGGCCCTTCTCGAAGGAGGTAGTCGCCCAGTAAGCCAAGGACCGGTGCGGCTGCGAAGATAGCGAGTGGGAGGCGGGCTGGGACTTGCGCCGGCATGCCCAACCAGACGCCACGCGGGCGGAGAAGGTTCCACCCGGGGTCACGTGGGGAGATGGTTAGCCTGCCGACTCGATTGCGGACTGAGGCCGGGAAGTTTGCTGGCCCCCGGAGGCCTCACCTATACTTCGGTTCGACCGAACAGTGCAGCGCCGCGTTCGGATTCACGCGGAGTCCAATAGCT
>JAGQGZ010000169.1 GCA_020432105.1 Dehalococcoidia bacterium
CTCGCTGACCCGGGACGAGGTGAACTTCCTGGCCTCGGATTCAGGCGCCAGGGCCGTGGTAACACTCGAGGCGCCACCCGCCGGCATCGAAATGGTGTTCAGCCCGGTCGACCTCACCGATCGGCCTCGCCCCGTGGATCTGCCGGTAACGGATGCCGAAGACCCGGCGTTCCTCATCTACACCTCGGGCACCACCGCCCGTCCGAAGGGCGTGCTCCACGCCCACCGGTCGGTGCACGGCAGGGCCCTGATGCGAAATAGCTGGCAGGGGTTTCAACCGGGCGACAACGTCATGCATGCCGGCGCACTCAATTGGTCGTACACCCTCGGCGTGGGACTCATGGATACCTGGGCAGCGGGTGCAACCGCTCACCTTGCGGAACGCCCGGATCACCCCGGCGTATGGCTGGAACGAATTCGTGAGTTTGCAGTGGATGTATTCGTGGCCGTACCGACCGTCTACCGCCAGGCACTGAAGTACGGGAGGACGTCAGTCGTGCTGCCAGAGCTTCGCCACGTACTCTGCGCCGGCGAACCCTTGCCTCCGGCCCTGTTGGACGACTGGACCTCAACCTTCCTCGTCCCGATGTACGAGTCGCTCGGGATGACGGAGGTCAGTACCTATGTCTCGTCGGGGCCCGACGTCCCCGTGCGGCCCGGTTCACCCGGAAGACCACAGCCGGGGAGGCGGGTTGCCATCCTCGCCGCCGACTCCAAGTCCGAGATTCCGCTTCCGGCGGGACAGGTCGGCCTGCTCGCCGTTCACCGCTCGGACCCGGGACTCATGCTCGGGTACTGGAACCGTCCCGATGAGGAAGCGGAAGTATTCCGTGGCGAGTGGTTCACCGGCGGTGATCTCGCAACGATGGACAACGACGGCTATGTCTGGTTCCAGGGTCGTGCCGACGACATCATCAAGTCTTTCGGGTTCCGGCTGTCGCCAGTTGAGATCGAGGCTGTCCTCGAATCACATCCCGCGGTCGCAGAAGCCGCGGTGGTGGGACACGAAATAGACCCGCAGAAGACCCTTGTCTCAGCCTTCCTGGTCGCCGCATCCAGCAATGAAATCGATATCGCGGCCATCGAAGCTCATGCCCGCGAGCACCTTGCCGAGTACAAACGTCCCCACGAGTACTTCGTTGTCCAGCAGCTGCCACGGACCGCCAACGGCAAGCTCCAGCGGCAGCGGCTACAACTCTAGACCGCTCTTGCCTATAGCCCCCATCGAAGACTTCGAATGGAGAGTGGATTGGCATGCCGATCATATATGTGTAATCTGCACATAGATACACAAGGAGCCCGCTACCCCCATGGCAACCGCAACCAAGCCCCTGAACAACTACTACGCCAACCTGCTTGAGTCCTACAACATCGTGGCTACCGCTGCGACGAAGGCTCACGAGCGGGCTACCCGCCTCACCACCCTTGCCGGCAGTGAGATCACCGGCGCCCAGCGTGAAGGCATCGCCCTCGCCAAGGACTTCGCAACCGACTCCGTCGAGCCGGCGGCAGTGCTGCCCAAGTACACCGAGGCCGCAGCATCGGCCCAGAACCACATTGCGAGCTATACCCGGGCCGCCCTCCAGGAAGCACTGGATGCCGCTGCCGAGTATCGCGAGACCGCAGAGAAGCTTTTCGACACCAACAAGAAACTCGCTGAATCGTTCGCCGAAGTCATCGGCGACTACGCCAATGGCCAGGCCTTCAGCGATGCCCTGCAGGCATTCACCCCGGCGGCGGCCAGGGCGAAGACCGCAACCAAGTAACTCCCACCTCCTCGGGAGTCCCCTTCGCAAGAGCCCGGTTCCCCGACCGGGCTTTTGCATTTACGGGGTTTCGAGGGTGCCTAATGCCCGCCGCCACAGTTACTATCCCGAAGGCAGTTGCCCAGGAGACTCGTACGTGAATCTTCCCCGCATCCTCGTAGCCAGCCTCGTTGGCCCGACCCTCTTCCTCACGGCATGTGGTGGTGGCGGTGGTGGCAGCCAGCCCAACAACGCGTCCGGACTGGAAGAGGCAGCCGAGGACCTCTGGAACGCAATCTTCAGCGGCAACACCGACGACGCATACGCCTACCTGACGGAAGACTGCAAAGACGACGTTTCTGAACGGGAGTTCCGGGAGGCGATGAGCATTCTGCCGGGCCTCCTAGAAGGTTTCTTTGGCGTGGACCCGGACAAGGTCAAGGTGGACGACGTTGAGACCCGCAACGTTGACGATGGCAAGGGACAGGCGAAGGTATCGCTCGACGCAGGCAACGATGATCTCAACGACCTGGTAAACGAAGGCAACCAGTTCCAGGACTGGGTCTACGAAGGCGGAAGCTGGCGGATCGCGGACTGCGACGACTTCGACGATGGTGGCGGCAACTTCGACCCCGACGACGATGGCGGCGACCTCGACGACGAACCCGGTGACGGCAGCGAGACCTCCCGAAGCGCACCGGCGCCGGTCGGCACTCCGGTCGAGGTCTCCGGCTGGATGATCACCGTGAACAGCGCCGACCTCGACGCGACAGAGGCAATCCTCGAAGAGGATGAGTTCATAGACCCACCGGAAGACGGTGACGTGTTCGTCCTTATCAACATCACGGCCACCTATAGCGGTGACGGCGAGAACGACTCGTCCAGCCTGTTTTCGGCCGTGACCTGGGGAGCCGTCGGCAAGTCGGCCGTGGCCTACGACGAATTCAACGACACCTGCACCTTCTTCGGCCTCCCGGATGAACTGGATAGTTCGGTAGAGGTGTTCGAAGGCGGGACGATCGAAGGCAACATCTGCTTCTCCGTGACGGAGGACGATGCAGACTCGCTCCTGATCTACGCGGACGAGTCCTTTGGGTTCAGCAGCGATGGACGGGAGTGGTTCAGCCTTCGCTAGTTCGCGGGCCTGACCACGTCGTAGACGGGCACCCAGTCGCTCACCGAGATCTCTCCTTCGGGTTTGATCCCGAGTCCAACGGCGGTTGCCCGGCCATCCAGGCCCTCGACGGCAAGGACCGTATCAGTCGTGGGTGGCCAGGCGGTCACGTCGGGAGTTGGCGTCGGGCTCGTACGGGCTATCCAGAGGACGATGACGGAGGAAGCGCCGTCCGCCGACCGACAGGGGTCACACGTCTTCCGAACAGTGGGGAACTCACGAGCGGTGGCCACATCAAACGCCGGTGAGGGCAGCGTGCCCCAGTCGTAGATGCTCACAAACCGGAGCTCCCCGACCACGAGAGTGCCGCCAGCATCAAGGGTGTAGGCGTATTCAGCGCGGCCTTCGGGCAGTCCACTGACGGGAGTAAGGTCAACCAGGCCGATTTCACCGTCGACCGTCCCGGTCCGGACCACCCACTGGTCACTCACTGCGGGAAACTCCGCCGAGGGCAGACGTACCAGGTCCGCGCCGGCGGCGAGTGGCTGCAAGACAAGGGCTTCCTCGGTGACCAGGGCGAAGACTTCGCCATCGGGCGTCCAACCCCAGCGCAAGGGGTTGGCATCCGCTGCAGCGCCGATGCCCGGGACAGCCGTGGCGCGCCCCGTCACTTCGATGAATGCGACAGAATCCGCACGCACGATTGCGAGAGCGCCACTGGTTGGAGACCAGGAGAGGTCCGTAACTGCCGCACTCGCGGATACGGAAAATGCCTCGTGGCCCGTAGCAACCTCGTAAACATGGGTGTCACCCTCGACATCAGCGGTCGCGAGAAATACGCCATCGGGTGAGAAGGCGATATCGACGAACATCCCGGGGTCGCCGATGTCGCGATGCTCGCCGCCCGTAAAGTCGACCAGGCGGACGGAGTCGGGTTCGACCCCGGGCTGGGACGGGTTGGGCGCAAACGCAATGACAAAGCCATCCGGCCCCTGGTCCGTGGTCGTGGCCGTACCGGTCGATGACGGGGACGCCGTCGACGTCGGCTCCACCCGGCTTTCACTTCCGCCGCTACAACCGGCAGCGAAAACGAGACCGACGGCTAGGGCAGCAAGCCACGGCCTGCCAGGGAATCCGGAACGCCAATACACCACCAGCGCTAAATGACCGTTGGTGGGCGGTATTCACCAAAGACATCGCGCAGCGCACCGCATATTTCGCCCAGCGTTGCGTACTCTCGCACCGCATCGAGCACAGGCGGCATCAGGTTGCCGGTCCCCCTGCAGGCGTCCTTCAGGACCTCCAGTCTCTTCTCCACCCGTTGCTGGTCACGGTGTTCGCGATGATGTGCGAGCCGCTTCAACTGGTGTTCGACCAGCCGCCGGTCGACGCTGAAAATGGCCTGTGGCTGCTCACCGGCATCGGTGAACTGGTTGACCCCGACCACCACCTCGGTGCCCGCGTCAACGTTCTTCTGGTGCTCCCAGCTCGCTTCCGCGATCTGGTTCTGCATCCAACCGGATTCGATGGCGGCAACGGAACCACCCTGCGACTCCACTTGCTGCATATTTTCCACGGCCAGGCGCTCAAGTTCGTTCGTCAGGTACTCCACGTAGTAGCTGCCGGCCATGGGGTCGACGGTGTCGGCCACACCCATTTCGTGGGCAACGATCTGCTGCGTTCGGAGGGCGATACGCTGGGCATCGTCGGTGGGCAACGCCAGCGCCTCATCGAAACAGCTCAGGGCTAGGCTCTGGACACCGCCGATGACTGCGGCCATCGACTGGGCGGTGGCCCGGACGATGTTGTTCTCCGGCTGCTGGGCCATCAGCGTGCTGCCACCAGTCTGTGTGTGCGTCCGCAGCATCATCGAACGCGGATCGTTCGCTCCGTAGCGGTCCTTCAGGAGCTTCGCCCAGAGGCGCCGAAGGGCACGGTACTTCGCAATCTCCTCGAAGAAATTGTTGTGCGTGTTGAAGATCCAGCTGATCCGGGGCGCGAAGTCATCGATTTCGAGTCCGCGTTCGATCGCCGCGTCCATGTAGGCGCAGGCGTTGGCGAAGGTGAAGCCGATCTCCTGCGCTGCCGTCGCTCCGGCCTCGCGCATGTGGTAGCCGCTGACGCTGATGGTGTTCCATTTCGGCACATGCCTGGCGCAGTAGGCGATCAGGTCGGCGGCGAGGCGGACGCTGGGACCGGGAGGGAAGATGTAGGTGCCCCGCGCCACGTACTCCTTAAGGACGTCGTTCTGGACGGTCCCCATCAGCTTTTCGCTTGAGACACCCTGCTTCTCGGCCGCGGCGATGTACATCGCGAGCATTACGCCCGCCGGTGCATTGATGGTCATGCTCGTCGAGACTTCATCCAGGGGGATATCAGCGAAGAGTGTCTCCATGTCGTAGAGCGAATCGATAGCGACGCCGACCTGGCCGACCTCGGCAATCGCCATGGGGTCATCGCTGTCGTAGCCGAGCTGGCTGGGCAGGTCGAAGGCGACCGAGAGACCGGTCTGGCCCTGGCTGAGCAGGTAGCGGAACTTCTCGTTGGACTCCTCAGCCGTGCCGAAGCCGGCGTACTGGCGCATGGTCCAGAAGCGGCCGCGGTACATGGTCGGCTGGACACCCCGGGTGAACGGATATTCGCCGGGGAGTCCGAGATCCCGGTCATAGTCCATCCCTGCTACGTCGAGGGGGGTATAAACGCGCCCGACTGGCGTGCTGGTAGTGGTGAACGCGTCCTTGCGCTCGGGAGCCCGTTGTAGCGTCTTCGCGAGCGGGCCCTCCTCCCAGGCGTGAACCCGGCGGGAAAGCTCGCTCAGCGCATCCTGCGAGAAGAGTGTCGGTTGGCTGCCGTTCGCGTCGCCCATATCTGCCTCCAGCACGCATCAGTGTAGTAGAGGACGCAGGTTGAG
>JAGQGZ010000016.1 GCA_020432105.1 Dehalococcoidia bacterium
GCTCATCGCCGCCCTGCATCATGCCGGCCTGGCGACGCTCACCCACACGCCAAGCCCGATGGGATTCCTCAGTGAGATCCTTGGCCGCCCCAAGAACGAGAAGCCCTACCTGTTGCTGATCACGGGTTACCCGGCGGAAAACGCGCGGGTGCCAGTCATCGAAAAGAAGGGGCTGATGGAGTTCACGAGCTGGGAGTGAGGAACCCCAGATGTTCATGCTGAACACCTGGCTGCGCTGCGATGGAGGTGAGTTCAGTCGCCGCCCTGTAGCGCCTCCAGCGCCGCTTCGATCTCAGGGTTCGGCATCCATTCCCCGTCGATCAGCACCTGGCGGTCCCAGGGGAACAGCACCAGGGCGTCGTTGACCATGGCGCTATGGTCGGGCATGGGGTTCGCCCAGGTGTGGGCGACGAGCGTGGCCGTGACAACCCGGCTGGCGCCCCGTGCATAGGCCTCGGCAGTGGCGATGCGGAGCGTTTCCCCGGTGTCTGCGATCTCATCGACGATGGCAACCACCCGGCCCTCGACATCCTCGCTGATCGGCACCCGCCACTGCGGCGTGGCGTACCTCACCTCATCGTTGAATCGCCGGCTAATCCGGGCCGGGTAGAGTTCCTTGCGGAGTGAGATGGCGACCGCCGTGGCCGGAAAGAGCCCCGCCCGCGCGAGTCCCACGACGGTCTCGATCTGCTGCGGCGCCAGGAGTTCGGCGAGGCGGGCGGCAAGCGTGGCAACGTCGTCCCACGAGAGTTCGTGGACTCCTTCGCGGTTGGCGTAGTCGTAGGACTGCATGATGATTCGATTCTAACGCCGTCGGTCGCTGGAAAGCGGAAACCGGCGCGGCTGCCCGGAACTGTCGCGAACCTGTCAGCCGCCACTCTGAGATATGGGCCCGGTTGGCGACTATCGGGGCATGACTACCCTTTCCGATATTCGCACCCGCGTGCGACTCGACCTCCGCGACAGCGACTCCAGTTCCGAGCGCTGGAGCGACGATCAGCTCGACCGCCACATCGGCCGTGCCCTCCATGACATGGACCGCCACGTACCGCGCGAAACCCTGGCAACCATCGCCACCACGCCGGGTAGCAGGGACATCGACCTCGCATCGCTCACCGGTCTGATCGAAGTGGAGGCGGCGGAGTACCCGGTGGACCAATACCCGCCCAGCTACGTGCAGTTCTCACGCTGGGACCAGGCCCTCACCCTCCTGGTCGACCCTGTCCCCGACGGCGACGACGTGCGGCTGTCCTACACGGCGGTGCATGTCCTCGACGGTTCCGGTTCTACGGTGCCGGGCCACCTTGAAGAGCTCCTGGCCATCGGCGCCGCCGGTTACGCCGCCCTCGAGCTGGCCTCGTTCAACACCAATGCCCTTACACTCGACGCCCGCGCCGCCGAGGAATACTCACGCCAGGGGAGGGCCTGGCTGACCGCGTTTCAACAGCTCCTGCGCCACCACGCTCGGTCGAATGCCGTGCGTAACCGGCGTCTCTATCGCCCGGCTTCGTAGGCTAGAACAGCCACCGGAGAATCCAGAGGGCGAGCAAACCCAGCCCCATGGTGAGGCCCGCCTGCCGCCAGATGAGGGCCACACCCAGGGCCACGAGAATAGCTGCGTGCCAGGCTCCCGGCGGGCGTAGAGCACCATCGTTCACCATCAGGGTGTGGGCGAGGACGGCCGCGAGAACGGCGGGGGCAATCATCTGGAGGATGCGTTCGACCCGTTCGGGAACCTGGGCCGAACCGCTCATGAGGGCAATAGCCGACAGCCGAATAAGGTACGTTCCCGCTCCGGCGAGAAGAACCTGGAATGCTGGATTCATCGGTTGAGCACGCTCCCCACGACAATGCCGGCCAGCGCCCCGGTGATGATGTTGAGGCCGTTAGGAAGCCCGGCCGCGACGGTCGCCACGATGGCAGCGGTGCCTGCTGCTGCCAGGGCCGGACGGGAACGCAGCGTGGGCACGACAAGGGCGAGAAAGACCAGGGGAACGGCGAACTCCAGCTCCAGCTCTTCCGGAATACTCGCCCCGGCGATAACCCCGACGGTCGTCCCGGCCATCCAGCCAAGGGTGATGGTGGCCGCCGCCCCGGTGTAGAACCAGCGGCGAGCAGTGGCGTCGGGTATCCGGGCGTTGTAGTCCAGGCTGAGCGCCGCCGCCTGGTCGGTCATCATGTAGGGCAATGCGAACCGCCAGGCCCTGGGAAACGCCCGGAACGCGGGCGCCAGCGCCGCCGAGTAGAGGGCGAAGCGAGCGTTGATGACCAGGGCCGTTCCCACCGCAACCAGCCATGGCGCACCATCACCGATGAGACCGACGAGGGAAAGCTGGGCGGCTCCCGCAATGATGAGGAGGGAGGCGGTGATAGCCAGCCACGGATCGATCACTTCGACCTGGGATGCAGCCACACCGTAGGCGAGCCCAAATGGGATGACCCCGAGGGTGAGCGGGATGATGGCCCGCCCGCCTGCGGCGGCAGCCTGCCGGGAAGTGGGAACGGCAGTCATGAACCGCCAAGTCTGCCAGAGCGGGGAATTAGCGACTGCGAAACCCGTCACACAAAACCGCCGTGCGCTCCCTCCGCGCTGCGATGTCTGCCGGTTCCGCTCATCACGGTGCGCGGGCTACCCAGTCCTCACCGACCGCAGCCCCGAAAGGGTGCCGCGACGCTCAGGTAGGATACCGCCATGCCAACCACCGCAACCACGTTTGACGGCCCGGCACTCACCTTCGACATCCCCGGTCTCTCGGTTGGCGTTGCCGAATACGAGGAAGGCCCGACCGGATGCACCGTCTTCGCGTTTGAGCGCGGTGTGCCCTTCGTGTCCGACATACGTGGTGGCTCGCCGGGGACGGTTCGCGCGGATAAGACGGGGTTCGCGCGGGCGTTCTGCTTTGCCGGCGGCTCGCTGCTGGGCCTGGAGGCGGTTGCCGGTGTGGCCTCAGCGCTCTTCGACCGGCGCGGGCACGACCATGTGCTGTGGACCGACATCCCCGCCGTCGCCGGGGCGATCATCTTCGACTTCGGCCTCGGGCGAAGTAACGGCATCTACCCCGACGCCGCGCTGGGCCGCGCTGCCCTGGGGTCGGCAGTGCCGGGATGGTTCCCCCTTGGTCGACACGGGGCCGGCCGCAACGCCACGGTGGGGAAGGCGATCAGCCTCGAGATGGGAGAGGCCGGCGGCCAGGGCGGCGCCATCCGGGAGGTAGGCGATGCCTACGTGGCCGTCTTCACGGTGCTCAATTCGTTCGGCGCCATTCACGACCGGGAGGGCCGGATCATCCGCGGCAACCGCCGCCCGGACGGCACCCGCGTACCGTTCGAACCCGGCAAACAGCCCTCCCCTGGCAACACGACGCTAACCCTCGCCATCACGAACCTGAAAGTGGGTTCGCGGGCACTGGCCCAGGCCGCCCGAGAGGCGCACACTTCGATGTCCCGCGCCATCCAGCCTTTCCACAGCGAGCAGGACGGCGACGTCTTCTTCTACGCAACCACCAACGAAGTGGAGCCCGGCGACTTCGCGGCCACCGGTTCACTGGGCTGGCTCACCGGCGAAGTGGCCTGGGACGCCATTATTGCGGCCTTCCCGGACTAATCGGGGGCAACGATCTCCATCAGCCAGTTGTCGCGCTTCGCACCCTCATGGTCCTCGTGCTCCTTGAGCACTTTCACCTTGTGGAAGCCCACCTTCTCGTAGGTGCGGATCGCTCGCGGGTTGTCGACCCGGGGATCGATGACGACCCTGGCTGCGCCGTTTCCCAGGAGGTGTTCGACGACGGCCCGAACGACGGCCGTCCCATGGCCCCGCTCCCAGTACCCAGGCTCCCCGATGAAGAGGTCGATGCCCCAGGTTTTCTCGGCAGTATCGAGCTCATAGTCCTCCGCCTTCGCTACCGGGAAGAACTGGAGGTAGCCAATCGGGCTGCCGGCGAGCTCCATGATCCGGCAATCAAGGTGCCCCTGCGCGATCTCGGCCGCACTCCACTTGGCAGCGGCCCTCTCATAGTCGTAGGGTTTGTCGCGGCCTTCCCACCATTCAAGAATGCGAGGGTCGGAGAGCCAGCGAGCCATGAGCCGCCAGTCAGGTCCAGCCGGGACAAGCCTGCGCAAGACCAGGTCCGGGTTCGCCGTTGCGATCACCGCGGCCGATTTGTGTGCCACAGCCTTTCCTCCCGTTGACCCCGCGGTATGCCTCGGTATCGCGCGCGATGATACGCTCGGGTCATGGCCGATCCGGAATGCACCTTCTGCGACAACCCCGCAGAGTCGGAATGCCCTACCTGCCTCAACCTCTACTGCAGCGAACATGGCGATGACGTATGCCTGCGTTGCATGGCCCCGGAATCGGCCCTTCCCGGAGCGGTCCTCTACCGCGGGTCGCTGCTGGTGCTCGGGGTCGCCTCGATCCTCGCCATCTGGCTGTTCATTCGCCCGCCTGAGGAATCGGCCCCCATGCGTTCCGACAGCCCCGCACCGACCTCGACGTCGATCTTCCAGAGCACGGCCACTCCCACGGCAGAGGGCAATCGCCCCACCGCCACCCCAACCCAAGAATCCCTTCCCGCAACCGCCACCACCGTACTCTCGCCAACAGCATCGCCGACGGCGGAAACGGGTGGCACCTACACGGTCGAGCCTGGCGACAGCCTGGGGCTCATCGCCGATCGCTTCGGCACCAGCGTGGAAGCCTTGCTCATCGCCAACCCCGAAATTACGGACCCGGCCAACATCAATGTCGGCCAGGTGATTATTATCCCCTGATGCTCTCCAGCGACCCGACCATGCAACGGATTGAACAGGAACGCCGCGCTCGCAGCAGCCTGGTGCGCAACGCCGTCATCTGGATGCCCCTTTTCCTTATCGCGTTTGGGGCGCTTCTCTGGTTCGCAGTAGACGTGTTCTTCAACGACGGTGAACGCGGAGGAACGTACTTCCTGCTCGTCGTCCTCTCGGTCTTCAGCTTCCTCTTTGGGTACCAGGGCATCCACGCCACGCTCGACCTCATCCAGGGCGACACGACGATGGAGGGCATCGTCACCCGGCGCTGGTCGCGGACCGACTCGCTCGTCATCAAGAGCCACTACATCCGTGTCAACCGGAGCCAGATTTTCCGGATCGACAACTACTACCACGGTGACGCGAAGGCTGGAGATGTGGTGCGAGTCCGCTACTATCCGCGCAGCGCCGTCGTCATCGAGCTCGAACGGCTGGAGATTCCGCTTGAAGACGACGCCGACACACCGGCGGAGCCGGACACCGGCAGCGGCCGGTAGCACCCGCAGTCTCCCTGTCGAGGTAAACCACGACATGGCCGATCACGCCCACTACCGCACGATGCGCGACGTCCCCGGCGATGAGCGCCCACGCGAGCGCCTGGCAACACATGGTCCGGAAGTGCTCAGCGATGCGGAACTCGTGGCCATCGTCCTCGGCTCCGGCAGCCTTGGCGAAAACGTGGTTGACCTCAGCCGGCGGATACTCTCTGAGGCCGGTGGGCTGGCGGGGCTGGCCCGCTCGGACGTTGCGAGCCTGCAGCGGACCCGTGGCATGGGACCGGCCAAAGCTGCCCAGGTAGCCGCAGCCATGGAACTCGGGCGTCGCGCCGGCCGCGTCGACAATGCCGAACGGCCCCTGCTGACCACCCCCCAGGCCGTATTCAACTACCTCGGCCACCGGTTCATGGGCAAGTCCGAGGAGATCGCCTTCGTCCTCGCCCTCGACACCCGCGGCCGGCTCCTGGGCGCCGCCAACGCCGTAGGCGGGGGTGTTAGCAGCGTCTCGGCCCGGGCGGCGGATGTCTACCGGGAGCCCGTGGTGCTCAAGGCAACCTCGGCGATCGTGGTTCACAACCACCCCTCGGGAGACCCGCGCCCCAGCCGGGCCGACATCCAGGTGACGCGCACGCTGATCCAGGCGGGCGATGCGCTCGGTATCGAACTGCTCGACCACGTGATCGTTGGCCAGAACGCATTCGTCAGTATGAAGCGCGAAAGGCTCGCCTTCGAAGATGACTAGGCGCCGGTAGCCCTTGCCGCTTCCGTAGCCGGCCAGCGGTGCCGCCGCAGGAACTCTGTCCAGCGCGCCTCGCGTGCCGCGGCGGGGTCGCCCCGCCAGAGAGCGTGCAGTTCTCCGGCTGTCAGTGCAAACGTCGTGTAGCGCTCGTCGTACATTGCCAAATCCTCCAGGTCGTCACCCCCTCAGTGTCAAATAGGCTGTGTGATGCTTCGACGATCTAGTTCACACAACGAAATGTCCCGCCGCAGAAGCTATACTCGCGGCATGACACAGCCAGGGGACGAACGCCGCGGAGACCAGGTGTTCACCGGTTCCGACAGCTTCGACTTCGGCACCAGCCGCTCCGACATGGAACGGATGATGCGCCTCCGAAACCCCTTCGTGGTCACCAGCGACGACCCGGACGAAAAGCCGTTCATCGCGACCGAACGCGGCCAGAAAGTCATCGCCGGTGCCGTGTTCTCGGCCTACTGGGGTGCTCCCGTGCTTGCCCAGCTGGCAAAGCGGGCCGCGCGCGCGAAGGCCCGGCGCAGAGCCCGTGCCGCGGAAGCCAACGGCGCTGACACTCCCACCGATCAATGACCGTCCGCCTCGGACTGGTCGGCACGCAGTACATCGGCAATCTCTATATGCGTTCGCTCGAACAGGTGCGCGGCCTCGAGGTCGCTGCCGTCGCCGCGCCGAACACAGCGGCCGGCTTTGCCGAACGCTGGCAGATCCCCGCGCACTACAAGGACTACCGCTCAATGATCGAGGCAACGGAACTGGACGCCGTCGCCATCGCCACCCCCAACGACCTGCACTACGACATCACGCTTGCGGCAGCAGATGCCGGGCTCCACATTCTCTGCGAAAAGCCCCTGGCCCTGAGCCTGGACGAGGCCGACACGATGATCGCTGCCTGTGTACGGGCAAACGTCACCTTCCTCTACGCTGAGAATCTCGTCTTCGCGCCGATGTACGAAGGCGTCCGGCAGGCGGCTCGACGGGGCAGCATTGGCACCCCGTTCCTGGTGAAACAGGCGCAGTGCCATGGCGGTCCCTACTCGCCCTGGTTCTGGGATGTGGAGCGCGCCGGTGGGGGCGTTCTCCTCGACCTGGGCTGCCACAGCATCCACGCAATCTGCCGGGTGATGGGTGAATGGCCCGAAGCCGTGACCGCCCACCTCGGGCGCTACAGCCACACCGGGAAGACCCTGGGGGAGGACCACTCAACGGTGCTCTTGCACTTCAGCGGGAATCGCCTCGGTATCGCTGAGAATTCCTGGGCGATGCCCGGCGGTAACGACTACCTGGAGGTGTACGGCCCCGAGGGCCGGCTCACCGCCAACCTCGGCCAGGGCCCGGCGATTGCCGCATACCGCGATCCCGCCCGCGATGGCGCGACACCCGAGAAGAGCGGCTGGCTCCACTACCCCTATGGGGGCGCCTGGGAGTTCGGTTTCCCCCAGGAACTCCAGCATTTCGTCGACGTCATCGAAGGGCAGGTGGAGTTGCAATCGTCACTGGCCGATGGGCGCCGGGTACTCGAGATCATCTACGCGGCCTACGAGTCGGCCCGAAGAGGTGAGCGCGTAGCGCTGCCGTTCACCAGCGACCGCGAGAAGCCTATCGACCACTGGTTGGAGAGCTAAGCCTCAGGCCTTCGTCGCGAGGACGATGTGGGCAGGAGCCCGGAAGCCCGGCCGGCCCTCGTCATCAACGAACTCGGCGAGCCGCACCCGCGCCCGGTCCTTCAATCGTTCAAGCACCGCGTCATCGATGCTTTCGCTCAGGACCCAGCCGCGAACGTCCACTTCGACCCATGCCTCGATTGATGGGAAGCTGCCCCAGCCGTCCACAGTCTCAATGGTCAGTTCGCCGATCCCGGCGTCCGCAAAGATGCCGCGCAAAGCATCCGCATCTCCCAGGACGAACGGCGATCGGAGGCCCCGGGCGGCATCGACACCGAGTTCCTCCTCCACAAGCGAGATCCAGGCGCTGTAACCGGGACTGGCCTCCAGGTCGTCCCAGGTCGCGACGACAAGGCGGCCACCGGGCGCGAGCACACGCCACATTTCACGGAGCGCCGCCGTCCGGTCCTCGAAGAACATGAGGCCGAACTGGCAGGTGACTACCTCGAAGCTGGCCTCCCCAAATGGCAACGACTCAGCGACACCTTCTCGCCAAGCAATCTCCGGTGCGTTCTCTTTCGCGACGGCAAGCATCCCGGGATTGACATCAATGGCGGTCACGTTTCCCGGGCCGGTTCGCTGTGCTGCTGTGCGGGCGACGATGCCGGTACCGGTGGCGACATCGAGCAGGCGTTCGCCCTCCCGCAGTTGCGCCCGGTCAAGCAAACGGGGTGGCCACTGCCCGAAGAGAGCGGGCACGTACATCTCCTCGTATACGCGCGCTGCATTCGTCGATACCTGTCCCGAGGTGAGGTCAGCCATTCTCCGCCTCCTTAAATAGCACGACCGGTCGTTTGTGGTTGGAAAATACGACCGGTCGTACAGTAAGTCAACCAGCATGCCCGGCCCAGTATCCCCAGCAAGAACTCGCAAAGAACGCGATGACGGCCGTGAGACACGGCGACGTATCCTGACGACCGCAGCGCAGCTGGCCACAACCGAGGGACTCGAGGGACTCTCGATCGGTCGCCTGGCCCAGGCAACGGGCCTGAGCAAGAGCGGCGTCTACGCCCACTTTCGCTCCAAGGAAGACCTGCAACTGGCCACGGTGGAAACGGCGAACGCCATCTACGCGGACGAAGTGATTTCCGCCGCCGCCGGCACGGCCCCGGCAATCGACCGGCTGTACGCCCTATGCGAGGCTCAGCTTTCCTACACTGAACGCCGGGTTTTCGCCGGTGGCTGCTTCTTCGTCTCCTCGCTGCCCGAGTTCCGCAGCCGCAACGGCCCGGTGCGCGACCGGCTCTCCGCCATCCTCGCGGAATGGCTTGACTTCCTCGCCGGGCTCGTCGAAGAGGCAGTGGCTGAGGGCGCCCTGGCGGCTGCCACCGATACCCGGCAACTGGCCTTCGAGCTCACCGCGGTCCTGGAGTACGCCGACCTGCTCTACGTGCTCGAGGACGACCGGGCGGCACTGGATCGGGCGCGAGCTTCGATCGCCAGGCTGCTGCCGCGTTAGTCCTTCTCCCGGTGGCGTCGTTCCAGTTCCTTTTCCCGCGCCAGCAGGTCCACCCCGATCATCTCCGCGTGGTCGCCGACGATGACCGCCGCCTGCTTCAAGGCCTCGTTCCAGTAGAGGGGTCCGATTAGTTCACCGGTCCGCTCGAGGAGCAGCTCCGTCCCCAGGTCCCCGGCCTCAAGATCGAAATGGTCGCGAAGGAACTGCTGCATCAGCCGAACGAGGTTGGTCCTCTCGCGCACAGGGAGGGCCTTAATCGGATCCTTTTCGGCAGCCATGTTGCGATGATAACCCCGCGACTAGCCGATGAAAGGCAATGTCACCTCGCCGAAACGCACCTGATCCCCCTCCTTCGCGCCGGCCCGTCGCAACTCCGCGATGACTCCCCAGCGCTCGAGGCGGCGGGCGATCTCCTCGTCGGCGCCTTCCATGTCCGTGTCCATCATCTCCACGAAGGAGACGACGCGACGCCCCTCGACCTCGAAGAGTTGGTCATCGATGACGTGAACACCGAAGCGCTCCTGCCCCGGCGGCCGCAGGACGGGGATCTCCTCGGGGGGTTCGTCGGCCGCCTCCTCACGGGCAACCCGGACAAGCTCCATGAGCGTCGTGTTCAAGGCATCGATCCCGGTTCCGTCCTCCGCCGAGATGACCCGGACTTCCCTCTCCACGTGCTTCGCCAGCGTCGCCGCTGAGGCCTTTGCTATCTCCAGGTCCTCATCCGCCTTCGTAACGGCGATCACGCGGACCACATTGTCCAGCTTCGGGTCGTAGGCATGGATCTCGCTCTCGATGAGTTCGTAGTCTGTCACCGGGTCAGGGGAAGTGCAGTCCACGAGGTGCAGGAGTACGCGACAGCGCCGCACATGTTTGAGGAACTCGAAGCCCAGCCCGTAGCCTTCGCTGGCCCCTTCGATCAGCCCCGGAAGATCGGCCATCGTGTACCGCTCATAGCCGACGTTCACCACTCCGAGCATCGGCTCAAGCGTCGTGAACGGGTACGCGGCGATCTTCGGGTTGGCATTCGATACCGCCGCCAGCAACGTCGACTTCCCGGCGTTCGGCAACCCGACAAGGCCGACATCGGCAAGCAGCCGAAGCTCAAGGCGAATTCGCAGTTCTTCGCCGCGCTGACCCTTGGCCGAGTAGTGGGGAGCCTGGTTGGTGCTGCTTGCGAACTTCTTGTTGCCCCAGCCACCACGGCCCCCATGAGCAACCAGCACGGTATCGCCCGGGCTCTTAAGGTCGGCCAGCGGCGCACCGTCCTCGGTATCGAACACAACAGTGCCCGCCGGTACATCGACCGTCAGGTCTGACCCGTGGGCGCCGGTGCGGAGGCTCGGACCGCCGTTCCCACCGTCGCCAGCAACGTGTTTCTTCTTCGAACGGAAACGCTCGAGGGTGTAAACATCGTCCACCGCCCGGAGGAACACCCTTCCGCCCCGGCCACCGTCCCCACCGTCCGGTCCGCCCTTGGGCACGAACTTCTCGCGGTGAAAGCTCACGAGCCCATGGCCCCCGTTTCCACCAATCACGGTCACTTCGGCGTTATCAAGCATCGTTCAACCATTCTGACAGGTGAGGAGGGATTAGCGAGAAGATGAAGATGAGGAGCCGTTGGGCTATGGGGATTGCCGCGCTACTGGACTCACCAGCAGCTCCCGAGCGTTGGGAACCTGCCGGGAAGATCGACCGGCTTCAGCATGCATCATTTGGCTTCGGCGATTAGCAGCAGCAGCGAGGCAGGAGAAGCCAACGAAGACCCCGGCAGTACCCAAGGAGAAGTCCCGGGGTTTCCCAATAGCTGCTAACTGCCGCCGCCGGCCGGCTGGTCGCTGAGCTGGGCTCGCCGCCGGAGGATCGTCGCTTCGTCCTCGCCCACGACCTGGTTTTCCGGGTCCTCTTCTTCGTAGCGCATGCGGTAGAGATTGGCGTAGGCGCCGTTCTTCGCCAGCAACTCGTCGTGCGATCCGATCTCGAGGATCTTGCCGTGGTCGAGCACCACGATGCGGGTTGCGTCCCGGATGGTCGAAAGACGGTGGGCGATGACGAACGAGGTCCGATCCTTCAGGAGTTCGCGGAGGGCCCGCTGGATGACGACCTCGGTCTGCGTATCCACATAGGCGGTTGCCTCGTCGAGGATGAGGATGCGAGGCGAGGCGAGGATGGCGCGGGCGAAGCTCAGCAGCTGTCGCTGGCCGACCGAGAGATTCCGCCCACGCTGTGTCAGCACCGTGTCATAGCCGTGTTCGAGGTTCTTGATGAACTCGTCGGCCCCTACCGCGGTGGCGGCCCGGATGATGTCTTCGTCGGCGACATCTTCCATCCCATAGGCGATGTTCTCGCGGATGGTGCCGCTGAAGAGGTAAGGGTTCTGGAGAACCACGCCCATGTGGCGGGTGAGCGAACGACGCTTGATGTCACGGATGTCGTGGCCGTCGACGCGAATCGCCCCATCGGTGACTTCGTAGCCGCGGCTGATGAGCGTGGTGATCGTCGTCTTGCCGGAACCGGTCGAGCCGACAAGGGCGATGGTCTCGCCCGGTTCAACGTGGAGGTCGATGTCCTCGAGGACGGGGATTTCGGGCGCGTAGTGGAAGTAGACGTGGTCGAAATCGACGCGCCCCTCAACGTGGTCGAGTTCGATGGCATCTTCTTTGTCCTGGATTTTGGGCTCGGTATCGAGCACCTCAAAGATCCGTTGACCGCCGGCCATCGCCCGCTGGAGCATCGTGTACTGGAGCACAAGGTCGCGGATGGGGTCGAAGAAACGGGTCACGTAGACGGCGAAGGCGGTGACGATACCGAGGGCGGCCGCGGCGTCGACGGAGCTGGATCGCAGGGCGATGAGGCCACCGACGATGAGGACAGAGCAGGTGGCAATGGCGATGGCCAGCTCGATGAGCGGGATGATCGTGGCCGTGAGGGTGCCTGCCCAGATATTGGCGTTCCGGTTCTCCTGGTTCAGGGCATCGAACCGCCGGGCGTTCTCGTCTTCGCGGGTCATCGACTGGATCGCCCGGACGCCGCTGACGTTCTCGCCCAGGGTGCCGTAGAGCTGGCTGATCTTGATACGCACATTGATGAACGCCGCCCGTGCGTGCCGGGCCCAGATAACCATGACAAAGATGAGCGGTGGGACCACCGCGAAGGTCACCAGCGCCAGTTCCCAGTCGAGGATGAGGAGGATGACGACGACGGTGAAGAGACCGACGAAGTCCGCGAGGAAGGTAAGCGACCCGGTCGTCAGCAACTCCTGCATGACCGTCACATCGCTGGTCAGGCGGCTGATGATCCGGCCCACCTCCATATCGTCGAAGAAGCTCAGCGAGAGCCCCTGGATGTGGTCGTACATTTCCGTGCGAAGCTGAAGGAGGAGCTTGTTTCCGATCCAGGCGGTGGTCAGCTGCTGCATGAAGGCGCCGGTCATCCCCATGAGCGCGAGCCCAATGAGGACGCCCAGGTAGACGAACACGCGGTCTTCGTTGCCTTCGGCCCCGGCCTTCACCGTGAGCCCGATGAAGAGCGGCGTCACGAACTGGGCGATCGCAAACATCATCATCGCGACGAAGGCGAGGATCGCGGCGAACCGGTACTGGACGATGTAGGGAATCAACCTGCGGGCTACCTCGGCGTCATAGGCCTTGCCGAGGTAGTCCTCGTCCCAGCCGTCGCTGCCGCGACCGCCGCGAGGGCCGCCCTGCTGTCCGCCAATACCGGTGCTCCATCCTCCGGCGCCGGCGCCACCCCAGAAAGCCATCTAGTTAGCCCCCCCGGCAGCATGGGCGCCCATCCGCTCTCGGAGTTCGCCCAGTGCTTCTTCCTGGTCTTTGAGTTCAAGGTCGTAGATGCGGCGGTAGAGGCCGTCGTTTTCCAGTAGCGCTTCGTGGGAGCCCCGTTCGACGACCCGGCCCTTGTCGAGGACGACGATCTCGTCGGCGTTGCGCACCGTTCGCAGCCGCTGGGCAATGACGAAGGTCGTGCGGCCCTTCATCAGCTCGGCCAGGGCCTGCTGGATGAGGTACTCGGTCTGGCTGTCCACGCTGGCCGTGGAGTCGTCGAAGATGAGGATGCTGGGGTTGAGGAGCAGCGTGCGGGCGATGGCGACGCGCTGCTTCTGGCCGCCTGAGAGCGTCACGCCGTTCTCACCGACCCACTCGTCGTAGCCATAGGGGAGGCTCTCGATGAAGTCGTGGATGCGTGCCGCCTTTGCGGCTGCCTGCACCTCTTCCAGGGTGGATTCGGGCCGGCCGTAGGCGATGTTTTCGCGCAGCGTTCCGATGAAGAGGAAGACGTCCTGCTGGACAATGCCGATGTTCTTGCGCAGCGATTCCAGGGTCATGTCGCGGACATCGATGCCATCGATGGCGATGCGCCCGGCGGTGACATCGTAAAAGCGGGGGATGAGGTTGACGACCGTTGACTTGCCACTGCCCGTGGGGCCGAGGAGAGCGATGATCTTGCCCGGTTCGGCTCCGATGTCGATGTCCTGGAGCACGGATGAGAGGCGATCGTAGCTAAAGCTCACGTTCTCGAAAGCCACGTGGCCACGGAGCTTGCCGGCATCAATGGCGTCGGGCTTCTCCTGGACGGCGGATTCGGCATCGAGCAACTCAAAGACACGTTCGGTGGCCGAGACGGCCCGGGCCGAGATGCTGATCACGAAGCCCAGCGAGCGGACCGGCATCTGGAGGAGACTGAGCCAGAGGACGAAGGTCAGGAGGCTGCCCTCGTTGAGGTTGCCCTGGGTGATGAGCCAGGCGCCGAAGCCGACCGTGACGGCCACCTGCATCATGGAGATGCCCTGCATGAGCGGGCCATGGGTGGCCATGATCTTGGCCTGCGAATAGCTGAGTTCGGCCTGGCGTGCTGCCGAACTGCGGAACTTTGCGCTCTCGAAGGGTTCGCGGCTGAAGGCCTTGACGACCCGGATGCCGGTGAGACCTTCTTCGGCGATTTCTGTCATCTCAGCCTGGTTCTGCTGTATTTCGAGCCAAACGGGGCGCATGCGCGCGCTGACGACGATAGACCGGAAGGCGATGAGCGGGAGGGTGATGAGGCTCACGAGCGCCAGCTGCCAGTTGATGATGAGCATGCCCGTGATCGAGATCAGGAGGAGCAGCGAGATATAGATGATGCGCAGCAGGCCCATGTTGATGAAGATGCGGATGTTCTCCACATCCTGGGTCGCACGCGACATAATCTGGCCGGTCTGGATGTTGTCGTGGTAGGCGTAGCTCAATCGCTGGAGGTTGTCGTAGATGTCGTTGCGGATGCTGTAGGCGACGCGCTGGCCGATGTTTTCAGCGAGGAACTGTTGGCCGAATGCAGCAACCCCACGTCCGAGTGCAAATGCAATGAGGGAGAGTGAGGCGAAGACGAGCAGTGACTCGCTCCCGTCGAAGCCGGTAACGCTGACGGTGCCGTCCGCTTGCTTGACACGGACGGGGTCGAGGCCGAAGTCGATCGCCCAGCCCGCAAGGAGCGGTCCGACGAGAACAAGCGCTGCCGATAGGACGACGCAGACAAGACAAAGCGTGACGTAGCCACGGTAGTCCCGGAGATAGGGAACGACCCGTCGAAGATTCCGCAAGCTCTATACCCCTTGAATCGTCAAACCTATCACACCCTCACGCTAGCGTGAAGGTCGATAATTCGGGAGCCTGTCCCGGAAGTAGGGCTTGCGCCGGGAGCGTACCATCGAGGTATGCGAATCGAACCGGGGAACTGGGTGAGCCTGGGCTACGGCATCTACGCGCGGTCGGATGAAATCGTGGCCTTGCGACCGATTATCGAGGGGCGAGGGCCGGGCCGGCGGACGCTGGTCTGGGTTCGCGGCGTTGCGGAACCGCTGGTTGCCTCCCGCTCGGAGGATGCCATTACGCGCGACCTGGTGGCGGCGGGTGACCGCTCGCTTCGGGCCGACCAGTTGGCCGCTGTGCTGGAACGCCTGGTTGAGGCCTCCGACGGTCTGCCTCCCGTGCTCCAGCGGGCAATAAGACAGGAAACGGGCCAGGACTTTGCCGCCCTGGCCCGGGAGGGACGCTCCATCCTGGAAGATTAGTCGTCGTCACCGCTATCGTTGTCAGCTTCGTCACCGACGACATTGAAGTCCCTGTCGAGTTGGACATCGACCTGGCTCCCGTCCGGCAAGGTAACTTCGACTTCGTAGTACGAGTCTTCGTCGCCCTGTTCGGTCTCCGTGACCTTGCCGCCGCCCGTGTGGGCAAGTGCGGCAGCACTGGCCTTTTCCAGCGCCTCGCCGGTAATCGGCTCCTCGTTGTCATCGATCACGCCGGTGGCGGCCACCGCGGTTCCGGCGATGGCGACGATCCCGGCGGCCGCTCCGGCCACCAGCAAGATACGTTTGGTCTGCATCGCAGTACTCCTCCCTTTCTTCGGGGAATACGGAAACTCTACGAGCGGGCGACTGAACGCAGCCTGAACGGCCGTGGCCGCGCTTTTCACCTCCTTTGTCTTCGCAGGCAGAGCCCGGAACAGTCAGGTACGGTAGCGAACTGGAGGTGAACACAATGCTTGTCCTTGCAATTGCCGCCCTTATTGTTGCCCTCCTCGCCGGGTTCCTTGGCTTCGGAAGGCTCGCAGCGACGGCGGCGAGTATCGCGCGCATCATCTTCGTGATCTTCCTCGTTCTCTTCGTGGCCTCGCTGATCCTGAATTACTCCTGACGGCGGCATCCGGGTAATCCCGTGGGGTAACATCCGCGGCATGACCGAACTCGTCCGTTCCTCAATCCACGATGGCTATACCGAGATCGTCCTGAACCGGCCCGAGCGGCGGAACGCGCTTATCCAGCCGCTCGGCGCCGAACTGCGTGACGCCGTGCTCGCGGCCAGTGGCGATGACTCCCCCGCGGTGGTGCTCCTGCGGGGCGAAGGTGGCGCATTCTGTTCGGGCCTCGACCTGAAGGCAATGAACGCCGACCCTCCCCCTGCCTGGCGTGCCGAACAGGGCGCGACGATGCGGGAACTCCATGTTGCCCTCTATGAATGTCCGAAGGTGATCGTCTGCGCGCTGGAGAAGTATGCGATCAACGCCGGCGCCGCTCTCGCTCTTGGCTGTGACCTCATCGTCGTCGGCGAGCAGTCGTACCTCCAGGTTGGCGAAGTACAGCAGGGGATTGCTGCCCCGAACAACGTTGCCTGGCTCAGTGCCCGCTTTAGCGAAGCGACTGCTGCCAGCATCGTCTACAGCGGCCGCCGGATCCCCGGTCCCGAGCTGGTCCTGATGGGTGTCGCCCTGCGGTCCGTGCCCGAGGCCGAAGTGCTCCAGTCTGCGCGCGAACTGTGCGCCGAGCTGGCGGGCTATCCGCCTGCCGGGATCCTCAACAGCAAGGCGATCATGCGTGCACTCGGCCCTGTGAAGGACGCGAAGGAGTGGTTCGCTACGGCGGCCACGGCGGGCCCGCACCGGGGTTCCGGCGGTCCGTTGCCCCCGGTCCGCTAGACCAACCGGATACGAACGCCGCAGACCATCACCATGTCGCCTTCGACAGCACAGCCCCGGGTGGCGGCGGCCGTTTTCACTCGCTGTTTGTCGACCACCTGCAGGTCAAGCCCGCCGAGGCCCTCGCCACGACCGTCGGTGATGGGCACGAAGCGCAGCGTGGCATCGTCGAGCCTGATCGTTGGGACACCGTCCCGGTCTTCTACGAGCCTATCGACGACCGCCGCCCAGCGTTCGGCCAGGAGGTCCGGGTTATCGGCCTGGATCTCAGCTGCCGTCATCGCCACGGTGACGTCGGTATTCTTCACCTGTTGCCAGTTGTCGCCGGCGGGTGACCATGGGCCGGCGGGGTCCTCGGCGCCCTCATTCTGGCGAAGCTCTGCGATCGCGCCCGGCAGGTCCTTCGGGTGGAGTTGGATGCCGTGGTTCGCTCCCTGTGGTGTGTCGAGGACGATGCGAATACCAAGCTCGGAAACCCGCTGTTTCGCGGCCTCAGCGTCGGCACATTGCATGATCACCATGTATCCGCCGTCGCCGCCCCGGCGCTGGAGGTAGCGCCCGCCCGCCGTGCCCGCCTGCAGGGGAGACACCACCTCCAGGAAGTTGTTGCCCACCGGCATCAGGAAGTTGCGCAGGCCGAAGCGAGCCACCACGGGGTCGCGGTGACAGACCTCGATGCCGAAGATGTCACGGAGATCGGACTCTACCGCGTCGAGATCGTTCGCCACCAGGCAGATCTGTCGCATTCGCAGCATGGTCGAAGGGGACGGAGACGGAACGTGGCTCATGCTGGGGTGCTCAGGAGCGGTGCAGGCGCACGCGCAGGCTCTTCAGGCCGCGCAGCACCACGTGGTCCTTATAGCGGGGTGCTTCGGCGAGTTCGATGCGGGGGAACGTTTCCAGCAACGCGCGGAAGACAGCCTGGCCCTCTGCCCGCGCGAGAGGTGCTCCAAGGCAGTGGTGGATCCCGCGGGCGAAGGCCAGGTGGCGAATCTCCTCGCGACCGATATCGAGCTTGTTGGGATTGGCGAAGACGCGGGGGTCGCGGTTGGCCGAGCCAAGGAGCGTGAGCACCCGCTGCCCCTTCCTGATCGTCTTTCCATACATCTCGACATCTTCGAGTGCCGTCCGTCCGTCCGTCTGGACGGGGCTGTCGTATCGCAAGAGCTCTTCGACGGCGTTCTCCATCAGGCCCATGTTCTGTCGCAGCCGTTCCAGCTGGTCGGGGTTGTTGAGGAGGGCGAGCATGCCGTTGCCGATCAGGTTGGTTGTTGTTTCGTTGCCCGCCACGAGGAGCAGGCGAAGGGTGCTGAGCAGCTCGCCGTGGCTCAAGCGATCCCCGGACTCCTCGGCCGCGATCAGGGCCGAGACGAGATCCTCCCTGGGCTCCTTCGCACGCTCCGCCACAATCTGCTCGAAGTACTGGGAAAGCTCGGCGAATGCAGCCTGTGCGGCTTTCGTCTCCTCCGGCGTGATCGTGGGCTCCAGTGTCCGGGCGACGGGGTCGCTCCACCGCTTGAAGTCGTCGCGGTCTTCCGCCGGTACACCCAACATCTCGGCAATCACGATCACCGGGACCGGGAAGGCGAGCACCTCCATCAGATCAACCGGCTCATCTTCAGGGAGACTTTCGATGATCTCCGTAACGATCTCTGCGATTCGCGGTTTCAGCTGCTCAATCGCGCGCGGCGTGAAGGCCTTGTTCACCAGTCCCCGGAGGCGAGTGTGGTCCGGCGGGTCGACGAAGAGCATGCTCGGCGCATCGTTCGCCAGTGCAGGCTCGGCGTCGCTGCCCTCCTGGAGGCGCTCTGCGTTTGACCACCGCTTGTAGTCGCGCAGCACCTCGTCGCAATCCTCATGACGAGTGAGCACCCACCCCTTGACGAGATGAGACCAGTGGAGCGGGTCGCGGCCGCGGAGCCGGGCATATTTTGGATAGGGATTCTGATGGAACGCGTCGGCCAGCGGGTTGTAGACGATCCGGCTGCTGAGCCACTCCCGGGCCAGGAGGCCGCGTATCGCGACCGGCATGATTAGACGCCTGCTATCGACCATAGCCGCACTCCACCGCTTGTTGCTTCTATGCACTTTAGCGGAGCCGAACGGGCTTCGGTACCGGGCCGGGGTGCAGTGAATAGCGCCCTGGCTTGCCGTGCTGTCGAGGGCAACGGCCGCCCGGGGCGCTGGTTCGCTGCTCCACGCCGGCGGGGTTGCGACGCGCGAAGCTGCCAGTTCGAGGTTTACTCCTCGTTTCCGGCATGGGGGATACTGCTACGTAAACTCTTTGTTATTGGCGGGCGATTTTCGCAAGCGCCGCTACGTTTCGTAGAGAAGCGACAATCGCATCAGTGTTATGGCTCGATGGGGCCCCGTGCCCCTGGATCGCGCATCAGTTCGTAGACGAAGGCGCCGAGCACGGCACCGAGGATGGGACCGGCCCAGTAGACCCAGTGCGAGGTCCATTCGTTCGCCGCGAGTGCCGGCCCAAAGCTCCGCGCCGGGTTCATTGAGGCGTTGGCGATAGGGCCCCAGCCGGTGGCGGCCACCGCCACCCAGCCTCCAATGGCGATGGCGGCGAGCGGACCCTGGGCCCGGTAGTCCGTCGCCACGGCCAGGATCACCAGGGCGAGGAAGAAGGTGAGGATGACCTCGCTCCAGAATGCTGCTTCCGCCCCGCCGATACGCGGGATGCTGGCGCCACCGTCGCCTTCACCGGCAACGATCGCCACGACCGCCAGGCCGGCGAGCACGGCCCCAAGGAGTTGGGCAGCGATGTAGCCTGCGGCTCGCCAGGGAGACATCCGCCTGAGTGCGAGGACGGCGATCGTCACTGCCGGGTTGATGTGGCAGCCGGAGACGTGGCCGAGGGCGAAGATCATGGCCATGACGGTGAAACCAAAGCTAAGGCCGACGCCGACGGTCCCCACGGCGCCGCCGCTGGCCTGGTCGACGGCAGCCGCGCCAGGTCCGGCGAAGATGAGTGCAAACGTACCGATCGCCTCAGCAAGAAAAGGGGCAAGCCGTGGCTGGGGAGTTATCACTGGGGGGCAATCCTACCGGGCACTCTCGCCGAGCACCGCTGATGTTTGTGTTCCGGCCACGGTATGCTTCGGTGCCACACAGTCTTCGCCGGAGTACCGCCTGACCATGACCTACGAAAATCTTATCCTCGACCGCCACGAACAGGTCGCCGTCATCACCCTCAACCGTCCCGAAAAGCTGAATGCTTTGAGCCGCGACCTCCAGGACGAAATGCGAGCCGCCGCCGCCGAAGTGAAGGGCGACGATTCCATCCGTGCCGTGATCTGGACGGGCGCCGGACGGGGTTTTTGCTCCGGTGCTGACCTCACCGGCCGCCAGGAAGCGAGCGAAGGCATACCGCCGCAAGAGGATCGCCTCGATGAGATGGGCTGGGTTGGCCGCCAGGCTCTGGCCATCTACAACCT
Organism: Dehalococcoidia bacterium; assembly: GCA_020432105.1. GTDB lineage: Bacteria > Chloroflexota > Dehalococcoidia > Tepidiformales > Tepidiformaceae > JAGQGZ01. Next base: position 20,070 of record JAGQGZ010000016.1, read on the forward strand.
CGACAAGCCGACCATCGCCGCCGTCAACGGGGTGGCTGCCGGCGCCGGCATGTCACTCGCGCTCGGCTGCGACATGCGTGTCGGCAATCGAAACGCGCGTTTCAAGACCGTCTTCATCGAACGCAGCCTGTCGCCCGACAGCGGGATGAGCTTCTTCCTTCCCCGGATCGTCGGCTACTCCCGGGCTGCGGACCTGATCTTCACCAGCCGTGCTGTCGATGCCGAGGAGGCCTACCGTATCGGCCTGCTCGATAGGCTCTTCGAAGGGGATGACCTCATCGGGCAGGCGGTGGAGCTTGCAAACGAGATCTCCGGCTGGCCCCCGGTCGCCATGCGGAGTGCCAAGCGCGTCCTTCAGCACAACATGAACGTGGGCCTCGAAGATGCACTTCGCTACGAGACCGCAGGCCTTGGCTTTGCCCGGCGGGCCCCAAGCGACGTCGCCGAAAGCCGGAAGAGCTTCATCGAAAAGCGCAAGCCGGCCTACACCGGCGAGTAGGGCCATCCCGCGCTTATTCGTACTGCATCGCGCAGACGATATTTCCCTCCGGGTCGGCGAATTCGATCAGCGAGCCCACACCGGGAATCGTCGAACGCTCAGTCCGGATGGTCGCGCCGTTGGCCACGACTGCCGCGGTCGTAGCGTCCAGGTCGGGCACGCCAATCGTGCAGCGGTAGCCGACCATGGCGTCATCGCCGCGCCTGGGCACGGCGCGAGCGTAGAGGGCGCCTTCGATACCGGGCACTTCGGCGGTGCCCGAGAGCACCCGGTAGAACCCCGGCGGCCCCCAGGCTTCGAACCTCCAGCCAAAGACCCCCTCGTAGAAAGCTCTCGCCCGGTCGACATCGTCGGCTTCGATTGCGAAGTGGACGACGCCGTAGTTGTTTTGCGGATTCATGCCTGGTCCTCCCTGTCTCGTTTGATGGTGTATCCGGGATCGCTGAGGGCGAACTCGACTATCGCCAGCTCGTTGCCGTTGGGGTCACTCACGTAGAACTCACGCGCCCCGTAGGGCATCCGCTCGATGGTCGTGGGGCTGGCCTTCGCCGCAAGGAGTGATGCGTGGATCGCGTCGAGGCCATCGACGTAGAGGGTGAGGGTGATCGACCCACCGCGCGGCCGGGCAGCGTCATCACGGCGGTGATGGCCCTGGTGGAGCATCAGGCGGGCCGCGCCCGCGGCCAGTGCCGCCCAACCGGGCACGGCCGGCGGATCGGGCCAGGAGGTGATAACTTCCATGCCCAGCAAGCCCTTATAGAAGGCCAGTGCTCGTGGCATGTCCGGGACAGCGATGAGGGGGATCTGCTCCCTGATCCGCCAGCCACGTGGCTCGCGTTCGGCAGCCGCCAGCCGCTCCACGGGGCGGCCGGGCCAGTCACGCAGCGCCTGGCGGCTGCGCAGGCCAAGCTTGTCGCGGATATTGCGAAGGTGAAATCGCACCGTCTCTACGCTGCAGTTGCCGGCCGCCGCAATCTCGGCGTTGGCGAGACCGTCGCGGAGACCGGTGAGTACCCTCCATTCGGCCGGGGTAAGGATGTCCGGGTGGCGAGGCCGGCCCGGACGGGTATAGGGGTGAGGCATGGCGGCGAGTGTATTGGAACCGGGTGGGTATTTCCCCACCCGGGTGGTGGTGTGCCACTTGCAGGCTGGTCGGTGACGGGGTAAGCATTACCGCACATTCCGGAACCCGGAGAGCAGCCACCGTGCCAACTGTGGAACACGCCGAAGAACAACTCAGTGCCCTGCCGCTGCTGGCGCGCCTGCCCACCGAAGACGTCCGCGCGCTCGCCTCGCGTGCCCGGCTCCAGTCATTCCGCGAGGGTGCTGTACTTGTCCGTGAGGGTGAACCCGGCGACTCCCTTCATGTCATCGTTTCGGGCGCCGTGCGTATCTCCATCTCTTCGTCCGAAGGGGAGGAGGCGACGGTAGCCGCCCTCGGCCCCGGCGACTGCATCGGCGAGTTCTCCATCTTCGACCGTCTCCCTCGCTCGGCCACGGCCACGGCGACCCAGAAGACCCAGACCTTCGTCGTCACCCGCGAGGACTTTGGCACCTGGCTCCAGAACCGGCCCCATGCGGCGATGGCGCTCCTGGAGACGATGTCGCTACGGCTGCGGCGCACCAACCAGGGCCTCACTGACGTGATGTTCCTCGATCTTCAGCACCGGCTGGCCAAGCAACTCTGCGCCATGGCCGATTTGGTTGGGGAGCCCGATGCCCGGGGAGAGATCAGGCTGCGCGTGAAGCAGGTCGATCTCGGATCAATGCTCGGCGTGACCCGGGAAAGCGTGAACAAGGAGCTCCAGCACTTCCAGCGCCAGGGCTGGCTGCGCACGAACCGGGGCGGCGTGACCTTGATCGACGTGGAGGCCCTGAAGCAGGTGAACGGCTAGCCATCCGCTCAAGACCTCCCGGTCGGTAACGGGTGCCGGCCAAACAGTGCTCGCCCCGGCGTAGGATTGTTTCCACCACGGAGGTGCTTCCATGCCTGTCGATAGCTACAAATTCCTGCCGCGAAGCTTTCGCGCCGGGTACGAACAGGGCTCCTTCCTCGCCGATGAGCCGGTCTGGGCGCCGCTTGAAAAGCCCGTGACCGAGGCCTCTGTTGCGCTGCTCACCAGTGCCGGCGTCTATCTCGCCGGCAGCCAGCCACCCTTCGACCTCGAACGCGAGAAGGCGAACCCGCTCTGGGGCGACCCTTCCTATCGGGCGATCCCCCGGGACGTGCAGCAATCGCAGATCGGGGCGGCACACCTCCACATCAACACCCGCGACATTCTCGAGGACTTCAACGTTGCCTTGCCCATCCGGGCGCTGGACACGCTGGCGGAGGAGGGGGCAATCGGCAGTGTCGCCGCCGAGCACTACTCCTTCATGGGCTTCCAGGAACGCGGCGCAAAGGAGTGGCAGGAGCAGTACGGCCCGGAAGTGGCGGCCCGCATCCAGGCGGCGAACGTCGACGCCCTGCTACTTGCCCCTGCCTGACCGGATTGCTGCCGAAACGTGCCCGTGCTGGCACGTGTCATCGAAGCCGCAGGCATTCCCACCGTCACTGTCACGATGATGCCGGACGTCGCTGAGAAGTACCGGCTTAGCCGCATTGTCGGCGTCGAGTTTCCCTTCGGGCACGCATTCGGGATGCCCGGTGACAGGGAGATGCAACTCACCGTCGTGCGCACCGCCGTCGATTTGCTGGCGACTTCCACGAAGCCAGAGTCACGGGTCGACGTAGAGATCGAGTGGCCGCAGGACACGAAGGTCGCCTACCGCGACTGGCAGCCATCGGAGCCGAGCCCCATCGTCGCCTACAACATGGCGCGGAGGGCAGCGATCGAGGAGAAACGGGGAGAGTAGGCTCTGGAACGCATTCCCCCGTGCCCGCGTGTCGTCACGGGCACGGCAAGGCTCTCGTTTCCGCGGCCCGCCCGCGCCCGACGTCCTAGATCTGGCTGTAGCCCGAGCCTTTGCGGTCGATGCCCGTACCCTTGCCGTCCTTGATCCAGCCGAACTCCTGGAGGATCTCCTGGCTGTAGGTGACGCGGCCGGTGACTTTGTCGAGTGGCTCGGTGGCCAGCAGCAGGGCCGACTTTGCCATCAACTCCGGGGGCTCACCGCGGGGATCGTCCATGCCCGTGACCAGCTTGTGGTGCACCGTGCCGGGTGTCGGCACAACCTGTGAGGGCGAGACGCAGGTCACGCTGATGCCGTCCTCGTAAACCTCGTTTGCGAGGCCCTGGGTGAAGCGTTCGAGTGCAGCTTTCTCGGCGCCGTAGAGCGTACCGCCGCTGCGAGGCGGGTCTTTGTAGGGGCCACGGCCGGGCCCGATCGCTGCGCCACTGGAGATGTTCACGATGGCGCCCGACTTCCGGGGCTGCATGTCCTTCAGCGCGAGCTGGCTGAGGTAGAAGGGCGCATGGAAGTTCACCGCAAAAGAGCGATGCCAGCGGTTGATCGGGTAGGTGGCGATGGGGATGAAGTAGGTGAGGGCAGCGTTGTTGACCAGCACGTCGACCGGGCCGTAGAGGTCATGGGTCGCCTGGATCAGCTTCTCGCATTCCTCGTATTCGCTGATGTCGACGGCGACGGCGGAGGCTTCGTTTCCGGCTGCCTTGATGCCGTTGACCGTGTGCTCGAGTGAGCCTTCGAGCGGATGGTCGCCTTCCTTCAACGTTCGCGCGGCACAAACGACCTTGCCGCCTTCGGCAGCGAAGACCTCCGCGATCGCCTTGCCAATTCCTCGGCTGGCGCCGGTCACGACGACGACCTTGCCATCGAGCTTGCCCATGTGGTTCCTCCTCGCTTGTGAGGCCAGAGCCTACGGCCTCGAGGGAGAAGGGAGAAGGGAGAAGGGAACCTACAGTTTCGCGTACCACTCCCGGAGGGCGTCGCCGATCTGGTGGGGCGAGTCCTCCTGGATGAAGTGGTTGCCGGCTACGGTGACTTCGGTCGTGTTTGGCCAGCTGCGGGCAAATTCCAGCTGGCGACCCTTGAGGATTGCACCCGGCTCGGCGTTGACGAGGAGCTTCGGCAGGTCACTGGTGCTGAGCCAGTCGCCGTACGCCTTCACGATCTCGACGACGTCGGCTGGTTCGCCACCGATGGGAAGCTCGCGGGGCCAGGTGAGGGTTGGGCGCCGGACCTCTCCCGCTTCGGCAAAGGGCCGCCGATAGACATCCATCTCGGCGTCGGTCAGCCCGCGGAGGACGCTGCCCGGCAGGATCCGCTCGACGAACATGTTGTTCTCCAGCACGAGGGCCTCACCGCCCTCCGAACGGAGTCCCTGGAAGGCGCGGCGGGCCGCTTCCGGCCAGTCGTCCCATTCGACCGGCATGACGATCGCTTCCATATAGCAGTAGCCCTTCACCGCCTCGCGGTGGCGGTTGCCCCAGTGAAACCCCAGGGCCGAGCCCCAGTCGTGGATGACAAACGTCACGTTGTTCGTCGCCCCTACGGTTTCGAGGAAGGCATCGAGGTACTTCGCGTGATCGAGGAAGCGGTAGCTGCCGGCCGGGTTCTTGCCGCTGGCGCCCATGCCGATGAGGTCGGGAGCGAGGCAGCGGGCACGGTCGGCAAGGTAGGGGATGATGTTCCGCCAGAGATAACTGGAGGTGGGGTTGCCGTGGAGGAAGACGACAGGGTCGCCGGCCCCGACGTCCACATAGGCCATCTCCGAGTCGAGGACCATCGCCCGCTTACGTGCGTAGTTGTCGTTTGGTGAGATGGGCTGGTCGTTCATGCTTCGCTCCAAAGGTCGGGAATGAGGATCGCTGGTTGACGACAGAGGGTACGCGGTAGCGATGCGTTCGGGAACCGGCCGCCCACAGGAACCGGTAAACAGGAGAACCGGGGGTGTGTACGACCCGGCGGCCCGTTTCGCCGCCTCCAGCGGGGCGCTAAGCTTTTCGGCACGGGGGCAACCCGGGGAGGTTCGAAATGACGCTAACGCATGAAACGCAACCGCTGGTGGCAAGCGATGCCGAGCTGGAGGCCGCACTCGACGACGCCCATCTCGCGACGCTGCTGGCCTGCCTGGCCCAGAACCTCGGTGACACGTCGATACTTCGTGACGACCTTGCCCCTGACACCAGCACGATGGCCATGCGCGCGGCCGGCGGCTACACACCCGACCAGCTGCCAAAGGCCCGAGCCGCCGCGCTCGATGCCCTCAAGCGCTTCCGCGATGCCGGAGCGCCTGTGGATCCGGCGCTGCCCGACAGCGAGCTGCCGAAGATCCTCGGGTTCCTCACCGGTGGTGGGCTCGACGGGCGCTATGTACCCCTGTTGCTGGAAGAGCTGGCCTATCCGGTGAAGGATGCCCGCGCGCCCGGCTGGACCGTGGACGAACTGGCGCCCGGCCGCCACTTCTCGGCGATCATCGTAGGGGCGGGCATGTCGGGATTGCTGGCCGCCTACCGCTGCAAGCAGGCCGGCATCGACTACACGGTCATCGAGAAGAACCCCGGGGTCGGTGGCACCTGGCTGGAGAACACCTACCCGGGCTGCCGGGTCGACAACTCCAACCACATGTACAGCTACAGCTTCGCCCAGAAGCTCGACTGGCCCTACTTCTACTCGACCTCGGGCGTCCTGAAGGAGTACCTGGGCGATTGTGCCGAGGCCTTTGGGGTGAAGGGCAAGATCCAGTACAACACCGAGGTTGTCGACGCCACCTGGAACGAGGACGAGGCGACCTGGCAGGTGCGCGTGAAGAAGGCCGGCGGCGCCATGGAAACCCTGACCGCCAACGCATTCATCACCGCTACCGGTCAGCTCAACCGTCCCCGGCTGCCCGACATCGAAGGTCGCGACAGCTTCGAGGGTCCGGCGTTCCACTCAGCGCGCTGGGACCACTCGGTCGATCTCAAGGGCAAAGCTGTCGCCGTGATAGGCAACGGCGCCAGCGCCTCGCAATTGATCCCTGAGGTGGCGAAGGACGCCGCCGAACTCTACGTCTTCCAGCGCACGCCGAACTGGTACGCAAGTGTGCCCAACTACCACGACCCAGTGCCCGAAAAGCTGGAGTGGCTGTTTGCCCACGTCCCGCGCTACGCCCAGTGGTATCGCTTCTTCCTCTTCTGGACGACGACCGAGGGGCTGGTGCCGAGTGCCCGGGTCGATGAGGGCTGGGACGGCAACCCGGCGTCGATCGGCAAGGCCAACGACGAGCTCCGGGCGCTGATGATCCAGTACCTCGAGCGGTCTTTCGAAGATCGACCCGACCTCCTGGAGAAGGTGATCCCCAAGTATCCGCCTGCCTCCAAGCGCATCGTCCTCGACAACGGCGTCTGGCCGGCTGCACTCAAGCGAGACAACGTCCACCTCGTCACGGAACCGATCGACCGGATCACCCCCCGCGGCGTGCAGACCAGCGATGGCAAGGAGTACGCCGTCGACAATGTGATCTACGCCACCGGTTTCCAGGCTTCGAAGTTCCTGACACCGATGGAGGTGTACGGCCGCGACGGCGTCAGCCTGAACGAGCAGTGGGACGGCGACGCCCGGGCATACATGGGCGTCACGGTGCCGTACTTCCCCAACTTCTTCATGCTCTACGGGCCGAACACGAACATCGTCGTGAACGGCAGCACGGTCTACTTCGCCGAGCTGGAAGTGAAGTACACGATGCACTGCCTCCGCCTGTTGATGGAAACCGGCAACGGGTCGCTTGACGTGAGACCGGACGTTCACGACCGCTACAACGAGTGGATAGACAGGGGGAACCTGGGCATGGCCTGGGGCGTCGCGGAGGTGCCCAGCTGGTATCGCAACGAAAAGAACCGCTCCGCCCAGAACTGGCCGTTCACCCTGCTCGAATTCTGGGACCAAACGCAGGATGTCAACGCCGAGGACTATGTGCTGGCCTGACCGGAGGGGGTCCTCCCATGGCTGGACTCTGCGCGGACCACGAGGGGTCTGGTAACGTCCCGCCATGCCGCAGGAACCCGCTACCGGTGGAGCGCGCGACGTGGTGGTCAGGCGAGTCGATACCGCAGATGTCGATCTCTATCGCGACCTGCGATTGCGCGCCCTCGCAGACGCACCGGCCGCTTTTGGCACTACCCTGGCCGAAGCCGAGGCACGCCCACTCGCCTGGTGGAAACAGCGGGTGGCTGGTGCGGCCGCCGCCACAGAGGACGTCATCTTCGTGGCGGAAGAGGCGGCAGTTCCCTGCGGCCTGGTTGCGGGCCACATCCAATCGAACAGCGTAGAGCTGACCTCGATGTGGGTTGACCCGGCCAGCCGTGGCCACGGCCTGGGCAAGTGCCTGATCGATGCGGTAGCCGGCTGGGCCACGGCCCGGCGGGCAGACAGGCTGACGCTCTGGGTTACCGAGGGGAACACCCACGCGATAGCGCTCTACGAAGCAAACGGATTCAGTTTCACCGGCGTCGCCGAACCGCATCCGTCGCAGCCAGACCTGCGAGAGCTGGCAATGTCCCGGGATGTTTCGATCACGCCGCCACGTTCCTGATTCAGGCTCCGCGCTCGTGGTGCAGCGCTCGACACTTCCGGTATCGTCGCCCGGGAAACCCCTGCGAGGATGCCCTGATGGATGCGAAGTACGTGCGCTACGAACTGGACGGCGAAGTAGCCACCGTCACGATCGACCGGCCGCGACAACGCAACGTCATCAGCCGCCGGGTCTACCGCGAACTCGATGATGCCTTCGCCCGGGCCGAGAACGACGACGGGGTGAAGGTCATCGTCGTTGCCGGCGCCGGCGACCACTTTGGTGGTGGCCATGACCTCGGCACGCAGGAGAGCCGCGAGGAGCTGCCCGAGTACCCACGCGACTTCTCTCCCCTGGGGCGAGTACGGGAGATGGATCGTGGTGTCTACTGGCGCATGCACGATCGCTGGCGAAACATCGGCAAGCCCACGATTGCGATGGTCCAGGGCTACTGCATCATGGGGTCGTGGATGCTAGTGGCCGCCTGCGACCTGGTCGTTGCTGCCGACGATGCGAAGTTCGCCGATCGGTCGGTCCGCTGGGGCGGCGCCCACCACGAATACCCAACGCACTTCCTTGACCTGGGGTCGAAAAAGGCGAAGGAACATCTCTGGACAGGCGACTTCATCACGGCCGAGGAAGCCGAGCGGGCGGGCTTTGTGAACCATGTGGTCCCGCGGGAGAAGCTGCGGGAGGCGACGATGTGGTTGGCCCGCCGGGTAGCCCTCAACGACCTGCTGGCCCTGAAGCTGAGCAAGATGTCGATTAACCAGGCGGCCGACATCCTGGGCGAAAGCGCAGCCATCCGCGCCTCTGGCAACTTCTGGATCCTTGGAGGGATGATCGACCGGGGCGAGAGCGCCAGCGACAGGGTCGCCTGGTCGAAGGAACGCAACGAACGGTTTGATGCCCAGGAGCGGGCTGAAGGGCGTCCCTGGTAACGGGCATCGGCGTCGTCGCTTCGCCGCCGGCGGGTTGATTTCGCTGAATCTCCAGGCGTAGATTCTCGCCACGTCCTCCGGGCAAGGAGATGGTGACATGGCAGCAAGCAGGCGCCCGCTGATGCAGGAACTCATCGACGCTATCAACGAGGGTGACCTCGCCAAACTCGCGCCACATATCGCGCCGGGCTTCACCCGGCACGACCTTGTGCACGCCTATCCAGAGCTTGGAGGAAGCCAGGTGACGGACTTTATCCAGAGCCTCCGCGCCGGCGTCGAAGGGCTTCACCTTTCGATCGACCATGTAATCGAGTCGGGCGACGAGGCAGCCGTCTGGCTCACACTCAGGGGCAAGCACACCGGCAGCGTCTTTGGCGTCCAGGGCAAGGGGCAGCCCATCGAGGTTCATGGCGTCAATCGCTACCGGTTCGACGGCGAACAGATCGTGGAGACCTGGCAGCTCTGGGACGTCTACGGAGTCGTGACAGCCTCCGGGGGTGGCTGAACCTCAGGCGCGAAAACGCGGGTAGTAGTTTTCCGCCCCAACGGCCCTGATGTCCTTCACCCAGTCGCCGGGGTAGGGCCAGTCGCCGGGAGTCCCTTCGCTGGGCCCCTGCCAGAAGCGGGCGAGGGGGCCTTCGCCACCCGGCTCTAGCGACCATGCCTGCCGCCGGTAGGTCCAGTTGTCCGGTTGCAGGCGGTGGGATTCGGCAAAGTGCTTGCGGGCGCTGGCCGGATCTCCGGACACCAGCAGGTGCTGTCCCAGCTCGAAGTGTGCAGCGGCTGCGCTCTCCTCCAGCCCTCGTGGCTGCGAACGGGCAAGCACCTCATCCGGCGCCAGCGCGAACTGGGAGCGGGACCCCTGTTCGGCCCAGTCGTGGAGTGCCTCCAGGTAGGGCCCGGAATCGACGACGATCCCGGCAGCCTCGGCTGCCAGTTCGCGGAGGTGCTCCGGGAGGTCGGGAGCGGGGACAGCAGCGTCACGCGGCGGGCGGGGTTCACGCACAACCGGCCAGGCCGGCTCAGCCGGCCGCACGATCGTCCCTGCCTCATCGATCCAGACGGAGTTCGGGATGTTCGTAACACCGAAGAGGTCGTCCATCCGGTGCGTCGGGTCAATGAGCGTCGGGTGCTCCGGCTTTGCCCGATCTACGTATGGTCGCCCCGCTTCGGGGCCCGTTGCCTCCAGGCAAATCGTCACGATCTCGACACCCTTCGGCTTCAGCTCGGTCCGCAGGGCCTGCCACCCGGGCAGGTCGTTTGCGCAACCTCAGTAGGGCGCCCAGGCGACGAGGACGACCTTTTCGCCTCGCAACGATGACAGCCGGAACTCCCGGCCGTCGAAGTCGTCGAGTACCAGTTCGGGCGCCTCGGCGGTGGTCAGCGCACGGCCGGTCACCGTTGCCGGGCCGAGTGCCGCGAGCGTATCGCTGTGGCGGACAAACGCCATCCCGAGCCTGGCAGCGAGGCGTTGTGGGTCCAATGTGCCGTCGATTGGCCCCGCATCCCCGAGTGGCACACAGAGTGCAGCACGGCAGGCGCCCTCCGGCTTCAGTTCCCAACCCGTCCCCGCCTCAAACTCGGCGACCGTCATGGACGAAGTGGTGATGAGCATGGGCGAAGTATAGGCCGCCCGTCTCCCGCAAGCGGGCCCCATGGACGCCTCGCTATCTGCTACCATCGCCCGCATCACGTTTGAGGGCGATACTCATGACAACGCCACTTGCCGGGCTCCGGATTCTCGACTTCACGCAGTACGAGGCGGGTACGTCTGCTACCCAGACCCTCGCCTGGCTGGGGGCCGACGTGGTGAAAGTGGAACGGCCCGTGACTGGCGAACCGGGGCGCGGCCGCGGCAACGGCCCGGTCGACCGCACCTACTTCCTCACCCTCAATGGCAACAAGCGCAGCATCGCCGTCGACGTAAAGAAGCCCGAGGGACAGGCGCTGATCATGAAGCTGCTCCCCAACTTCGATGTTGTCTCCGAGAACCTTGCCCCGGGGACGATGGATGGGCTGGGTCTCGGCTACGAAGCCCTGAAGCGGGTGAAGCCCTCCATCATCTATGCCTCGATCAAGGGGTTCGGCAGCGAAGGGCCCTATTCCAGGTACCGGAGCTTCGACATGGTTGCCCAGGCGGTGGGCGGCAGCATGTCGATCACCGGCCGGGCCGATACCGAGCCGATCCGCTCCGGCGCGACCTATGGCGACACCGGCACCGGGATGAAACTCGGAATCGGCATCCTCTCCGCCTACATTCGAATGATGAAGACCGGCGTCGGCGGCCACGTTGAGGTCTCGATGCAGGATGCGATCGCCAGCTATTCGCGGGTAGGGTTCCTCCAGCGCGAGTTTGTCGGCGACCCGGTGCCGCGGCAGGGCAACTACATCCGCTACCTGCCGCCCACAGCGACCTACCCTTGTAA
>JAGQGZ010000170.1 GCA_020432105.1 Dehalococcoidia bacterium
TGCGCTTCGGCGCCAATGTCGCGGGCATCGGCGAGACAGTAGACGGGTGAGAGGTTGCGTGCGAGATGGGCGATCCCGAGAAGACCGGCGGCAACCTCGTTACGGCGCATTCCCTTCACAGCCTGCTCGTCGAAGCTGAACCAGCAGGCGCTGGTGTGCATGGTCTCCTCGGGGATGCCGATCTTGCCCCAGCCGACATTTTCGTGGGTGTGCAGCTTCACCTTCTTAAAGATGGTGGCGAGGAAGGTGATGGCGACCTCACCGAGGTAGACCGTGCCCTGTCCGGCGTCCGCCTGCTCGAAGTCGTCGAGGACCTTGAGGTCGACAGCGAGTTCGGCGTCCGTGTAGTAGTCGACGTCGACGGGGGTGACATAGGCCTTCTTGTCGTCCCAGTCGAGCCATTCAACCTGGTACTGCTGGCCGCGGTGGATGTAGATGGCGTCCTCGTGGATGAGGAGGGGTGCACTCGGGCGGTCGCACTCACCGAGGACTTTCGGCTGAGGGCCCTGCTCAATGATCACGAAGTTGTCGGTGCTGGCGGTGCGGAGGCTGACTTCTTCGGCGGGGTAGCTTTCGGACATCCAGAAGTAGCGCTGGCCGCTGCGTTGGAGGATGCCCTCTTCGGCGAGGATGTCGAGCATCTCACCGGTGTGCGGGCCGAACACTTCGCCAACGTTGAAGGGGAGTTCGAAGGCGGCACACTTGAGGTGGCTGGCAAGCACGAGGAGGTTGTCCGGGTCGATCAGTGCCTTTTCGGCTGAGCCGTCGAAGAGGAATTCGGGGTTGGCAACGATGTACTGGTCGATGGGGTTGCTGCTGGCGACCATTACGTTCAGGGCCATTTCGCCCTGGCGGCCAGCGCGTCCGAATTGCTGCCAGAGACTGGCGACGGACCCGGGGTAGCCCATCGTTACGCAGGCGCCCATGCCGCCGATATCGATGCCGAGTTCCAGGGCGTTGGTTGCGACCACGCCGCGGACGCTGCCGTCACGGAGGCCGCGTTCGATGCGACGACGTTCGTTCGGCAGGTAGCCGCCACGATAGCCGGCAATGCGCTCCGGATCGCCGGGCTTGTTTCGCAACACGTCGCGGAGGTAGGTGAGGAGCAGCTCCACGCGGAGCCGGCTGGGGGCGAAGGTGATGACCTGCTGGCCGGAGCGAATGAGCGAGGCGGAGATGTCGCGGGCGGCGTGGATTGCCGCCTGGCGGATGCCCAGTTCGGCGTTGACGACCGGGGGATTGTAGATAACGGCGGTGCGTTCCCCGGCAGGGGCGCCGTTGTCGTCGACAAGCTCGATATCGTCGCCGATGAGTGCGGAGGCGAGTTCGTGGGGGTTGCCGATAGTAGCGCTGCAGAGCACGAAAGTGGGGTCGCTGCCGTAGAACTGGCAGAGGCGCCGGAGACGGCGGACGACGTTGGCAAGATGGCTGCCGAAGACGCCGCGGTAGTTGTGGACCTCGTCGATGACGATGTACTCGAGCCCTTCGAAGAACGAGATCCATTTGGTGTGGTGGGGCATCACCGCGGTGTGGAGCATGTCGGGGTTGGTGAGCACGATGTGGCCGGCACTGCGCACCTTGCGGCGGGCATCGGCGGGCGTATCGCCGTCGTAGGTGAAGGTGCGGATGTCGGCGCGCAGGTCGGTGATAAGGCCGTGGAGCTCATCGAGCTGGTCCTGGGCGAGCGCCTTGGTGGGGAACAGGTAGAGCGCCTTCGCCGAGGGATCCTTGAGGATGGAGTCGAGGACGGGGACGTTGTAGCAGAGGGTCTTGCCGCTGGCGGTGGGGGTAACGACCACGCAGTTGCGGCCGGCCCGGACGTGTTCGATGGCCTGCGACTGGTGGACCCAGGGCCGGGTGATGCCCCGGTGGGCAAGGACTTCGATGAGTCGAGAGTCCAGCCCTTCGGGCCAATCGCCGAAGCGGGCATCGCGAGCCGAGATCTGGCGGACGATGGCCTGCCCCATGTCTTCACCCGCGAGCCGCTCGACGAGGTCGGAAGCCACGACATGGGTTGGTATGGGCCGGACGGCCGGGACAGGATAGGCGGGCGGCGGCTTGGCCATGGTGTTCCACCAGTAGCACAGATGTTCGGATTATGGTGGCACAGGGGCGGGAGGTCAACGCCAATCGTCTCGTGCCTGTCACCGACTGGAACGCTGACGAGACGACGTATGCGTACGACAATGCCAACAGGATGACCACGGTCACACCGGCGAGCCCGCCTAGCGCTAGTGGCCTATCCCTCACCGCTGCTTCAAGACCGGGACCGGCTATTGCATTTCTGCTCCCCTGCCTTCTACCCTGCTGGCATTCCGGGTTGGTGAGCTCCCCAACTCGACGCTGGAGCCATGCAGTGACATTAGGGGGGATCTGGCGGTCTAGACTCTTCCTCTCCGTTTGGTTTCTTGTTGCATTCGTGCTAGGCGCCGTCCTCGTTTACGCGAAAAGCGCTGACGACGGGACGGATGGCTACTTCGTGCCTGATCCGAACCCGTCAGCCAGGCCCACAGTTCGGGCCGACGCATCAGCTTTCATTGAGGAGTCGCTACGCAGCGAGCCGAACATGGGCGCGCTGCTCGCCGAACGGGATCTGACTGTTACCAATGTGGGCACCGCCTACCGGCAAGGAACTCCCATTGGGCTCGGCGCCCATGTGGCGTTGCCCAGCGGACCAATCGAGGCCAACGGACCGTGGCTACGCCTCCACTGTCAGGGAACCCGTCAGGTCGAAGAGACCGCTAAATACACGAACATTTCCGTGCTCTGGGCCACCATCGACGATCAAGGGAATGTCCTTGGGCTAGCTCCAGGTGTTGTCGGTGCCGATGTTCAGGGCAGGATTATCGACCCTCCCAAACGCGACGATTCCACGCTAAAGCAACTCGCCATTCGTTCGGTACCCGATATGGCGGTGCTTTGGAACAGCGAGGAGAGCCTGTGGCCACCATCGACGCTTGGCTGCCCTCCCGGAACAGAGGATGACTAGAGTGCCCGCTTCGACAACACGCCTACAACAGGGCCGCCCTAACGGCGTACGCTTGCGTCCCGTGTCTTCGCCCGCGAACCGCTCGACGAGGTCGGAAGCCACGATATGGGTCGGTATGGGCCGGACGGCCGGGGCAGGATAGGCGGGCGGCGGCTTGGCCATGGTGTTCCACCAGTAGCACAGATGTTCGGATTGTGGTGGCACAGGGGCGGGAGGTCAACGGAGGGGGTGGGCTACACTGAAGTCGCTATGACGAAGTCGATGCAAGAGCTTCTGGATCGGATGGCCGAGTTGCCGGAGGACGAACAGGAACGGATCGCGGAGCGGTTCCTTAAGGAACTCGCTGACAACGCTCGCTGGGAGCGGATACTGGCCGAGACCCAGGGCGAACTGCGCAAGCTGGGCGAGGCGGCACGGGAGGAATACCATGCCGGGAGAACGGAGCCACTCGACCTGGACAGATTTTGAAATCAAGGACCGAAGCTCGCTTTTGGCGAGCTGTCGACCGCCTCACCCCTGAAGTTCGCAGGCGAGCAGGAATCGCGTTTCGGCAGTTCTCGGAAGATCCCTCAACGAGATCATTGGAATTCAAGAAGGTCGGTGAGCCCAGTCTATGTTCGGTGCGCGTGACAGATGCCGTCCGCGCACTCGGATACCTCGAGGGTGACACGATTACCTGGTTCTGGATTGGACTACACGACGAGTACATTCGCCGGATCCGGACAAGCTAGCAGTAGCCCACATAGACTCCCTCCGTGTTTTCCGACGACGGCGCGGGCCTGGTCAGCCAGGTGACCTCAGGGCAGAGCTACTACTACCTGACCGACGGCATAGGCTCCACGATGGCCACGGTCGATAGTGATGGTGACGTGGTCAACGAGTACACCTACGATGTCTTCGGCGCGACGCGGTCTGAGTCTGGCGCGCAGGCCAACGAGTTCCAGTTCGCCGGCCAGCAGGTCGACGGGAGCACGGGGCTCCAGTATCTGCGGGCCAGGTACTACGACGTGGAGACGGGGCGGTTCATCTCACGGGAGCCGCTGACAGCGGCAATATCTTGGTCTGGCAACAGCTTCGCGTATAGCAATGCGGATCCAGTGGGACGCATTGACCCAATGGGTACGAAGCCGGTTGACGCCAATGGCTGTGAGTTCGCCAACGGGGCCTGTCACAAATCCAACGGTTGGCATCTTAAGCCCGACGCACCGCTGTACAGCGGAGGGGTTTGGCTCGAAGCATTCGTCGATGTCGATGGCGGATGGAACCTCAGATTCTGCACCACCGTCGAACACGCGTTTGCGACGCGTGACTGCACGAACGGGGTATTTGACGAGCCGATTCAGTTGCTGGCAGGCGAGGTATGCACGGTATCCGGCAGACAAACTTCCGCTGGGACTCATGTGGTCCATGCTCGATGTTCGAAGGGCGGACAAGTCACTCAAAACATCTTCCAGGAGTTCGATGAGTCAGGCTGGTGGCCATACGCGCGTTCTTGCGTAGCTGGATTTGTGGTCGGAGCAAGCAAAACGCCTGGCTCGTGGACTAATGTGGTTGGCGGAGTTGGGGCCTGTGCGGGCGCAGTGCTCTTGGAGGAGCAAGTGTTACCGTGATCGATTTCGCACTCGGATCGAAGCTGTTCGCCATTGCGGTGGCTGTCGCTGTCGCGGTCATCGTGTCGGCAACGGTGACGTGGGATGGCTTTTGGGGGCAACTGGCAGCATTAGCAGTCGGCATACTAGCAGGCCTAGGTACTCATGATGCCGTCTTCGGTACCATCAGGCTTCTGGGCATCGGTGGCCGCACTGGGCGCTCACGAACCTAGCCTGCGGCTGCTCTGGTCTGATTGTGTCCTGGCATGAGGCCTGCCGTTGGCAGGAGACTCAATGGCGCCCCGGTCGGAATCGACACTAATCGCTCATAGTGTTTGGCACCGGGCCTACGTGCCCGACAGGGCTTATCGCACTTAGCCGTGTAGACTCGCGCACATCCGACCAGTTGGAGCTTTGGCTATGCCCGAGCCATTCTCGCTGCATCCCCAGGTTCGCGAACCCATCGTCAACACGCTTGAGCAGCTACGCGACAACGGCACTCTGCTGCGCCCGGCTGAATTGGATGCGAGTTACCACCGTTTTCGGGACCGGTTCGGGCCCGAGCGTCTTGCCACGCTTGATGGCGAGGAACTCCTCAATACGATGCACCTGCACGGGAACCGAGCGACTGGCCAGATGAAGCCGAGTAGCAAGGTCCCCGGAAGGTCAATCGACATCGAATGAACACAGACTATCTTTCGAGGATGCCTCACCAATGCGAGCTAATGCGGTCAATGGTGCCCGACGAGTCCGTTCCGATTGCGTATTCGCCACGCCTTCGGGAGTACCACTTGCGGTTAGTGGATCAGGAGGCTGTCCAGCGCATCTACTATTGCCCGTGGTGTGGGAGCCCTTTGCCCAAGTCGCTCCGGGAGGAATTCTTCGCAAGACTGGACGCGATGGGAATCGATGACTGGGACGACCGCAGAATACCGGCGTCTATGCGATCCGACGAGTGGTGGCGATTGAACCTTCATCACGCCTGATCCTTTTGCGGCCCGACCGCTGCCTGCCGCCGCACCTCGATCACCTACCCGGGTGGCAGCGATCAGGTAACCTACGGCTACGACGACGCCAACCGTCTCGTGTCTGTCACCGACTGGAACGCTGACGAAACGACGTACGCGTACGACAATGCCAACAGGATGACCACGGTCACACCGGCG
>JAGQGZ010000171.1 GCA_020432105.1 Dehalococcoidia bacterium
CGATCGGGGGAATGGGCTGGTCGGCACCCGCCGCTTCGGCAGCCTGGCGGACAACCGCCGAGATGAGTGAGTCGAGGTCGATGTCCTGCTCATCGACGCCGAGGCGGTCGAGTTCTTCACGAATCCGTGCGATGCCACCCGACGCCATGCCGGAGAGAATCGCACCTTCGATAGTGGAGTCTGAGTTCGACCGGATCGCTTCTGCCGCTGCCCGCCACTTCCCATCTTCGTTGAAACGCTCTTCATCCCGGCGCATCCCTGCAGGGAGCAGGTCGTTGCGGACCGTCGCCGCCTCGCGGAGAAGCTCCTGGCCTTCTTCGACTGCGCGGCGGATGGTCCCAAGGCGCGCCTCCTGCTCCTCCGGCGAGAGACCCTCGATCCCGTCCAGCCCGGTCAGGGCGCCCGCTACCTCACGAAGGATGTCTTCCTTCTCGGCACCCCGGAGCGCACCAATCGCCTCCTGGAAGTCACCCAGCTCCGAGCGGAGGTCCTCGAAGGGGTCGCGCACGGTCGTGTCCTCGCCGGTGATGGCAGCCATAGCGGTGTCGATTGCGGCGGTCGCCGGTGACTCCCCGCGGATAATCCCCCCGGCGAAACGCGCAAGGTGAGGATTGATCCCGGTGGTGCTCACGACGACCGACTCGAAGGTGTCGGCGAGGTCGTTGCGGACGCCGTTCCGGAAGTCGTAGTTCGTGATCTGGCGCTCGCGCCGGGCGACATCATCAACGCCCGTGGCGAAGGCGTCGAGCCGCTGACGTTCGCGCGCCGCTTCCGCCGGGGTAATCCAGCCAAGACGCTCGTGTTCGTCTACTACAGATCGTGTTTGGTCGATTTCGCCGCGGACGTCGTCCCAGACGCGGTTGATGTCGGCGATTGTGCGGTCCCGGCCGATATCACGGTGGATGGTCCGGACGACCAGGCGCCCGACGAGTGCCTCCACGAGCCCGATCGACTGCGCGACCTGGACCGATGCGAGACCCGCGCCGCTCCCGGCCATGACTGACAGCGCGAGGATGATGGCCATCGTTCGTTGACGCATGGCTACTGCTCCCCCAGTGCCAGTGGAACCGTCTCTACGGAGAACAGCCGGTCGTCATCGTCAAAGGCCACGATAAGCTGCGCCCCCACGTAGAACGTCAGGGGTGCTTCGAGTTCGGCCGGCAGCTCGCTGGCAGTAAGGGCCGTGGGGTCGCCTGCCATCGCCTTCACGTCTGCCAGCGTCGTCTCGGTGTTGAACGCCAGTGGGTCGTACTGGAGTGCCGGTAGCGTGAGCGTTTCCGGCGCCGCGGCCGGGACGGTGAAGAGGAGCGCGCCATCGGCGAACTCGTAGCTGATTTCCAGGTCGAGGTAGTACCAGGTCTCGTAGCGAACGGCAGCTGCGCCGTCTTCCGGGACTTCGAACGTGAGTTGGAAGGCGTCGGGCCGCCCCAGCACCGACATCAGCTGCTCGGCTTCCGTATCGCCGCTCGCTTCGGGCAGCAGTGAGCCGGCAGCTACAAGGTCGGCCGCTGCGGCGTCATCGAAGGAAGCTTCGTCGCCCGTACTGCCCGGGGGACTCGCGGCGCCGTTGTCATCGTCGTCACCGCCGGCCAGGACGAACACACCGATCGCGACGACGACCGCAACCACCGCTGCCACAGCACCGTATGGAACCCAGCGGCGCCAGTCGAGCTGGCCGGGAGCCGGAGACGAAGCCGTGGCAGGTCGAGGCCGGGACGGAGGTCGGGACGTTGGCCCGGATGTCGTCGCAGCCTCCCCCATCGCCGCACCGCAAATGTGGCAGAACACCGCTGTGTCACGGACACTCTCGCCGCACGACGGACACTCCAGGCGCCCATCGATGCGGTCCCCGCACTCAATACAGAACCTCGCGTTGTCACGGTTTTCCGTGCCGCACTGACCACAAGCTGTCATCGGTCCTCCGCCGCGGCCAGACCATACCGCGTACGCTACCGCGCGGAAACCGCCGGGGGTCAGCGAATCCGGCGATAGCTATGGTCACTTCCTGATTCGGCGAGACTGAGAGCGACCACCTGCTTGACGAAGTCGGTCTTGGCTTCCGCATACGCTTCGACGTCGTCCCGGTGCCTTACAGCGAGGTGCCGCTTGAGGGCTTCGTACCGGTCCCGCCAGTCGGCATGGCCGCGGAGGTAGTCGCGGAAGGCAAGGTGGGCGATCCATTCATCGTGACCGATGGCGTACATGTGGCAGTTGTGCAGACGCTTTCCCGTCTCGGGGTCGTCCATGTTGAAGTAGTGACGGCCGGGTATACCGAATTCGCCCTTGTAGACAAACCCGAGCGACTCCATCGCCGGGACACACTTCGCGCCGTCGTCGAATGCGCGAAGGCCGGGCATCAGGTCGACCACGTCCTTGGCCGCCAGCCCGGGAACTGAAGTGCTGCCGATGTGCTCTACGTCGACGACAAGGCCATCGCAGCGCTCCAGGATTCGCCGGCGCATCACAGTGAATATGCGCGGCCAGTCCGGGTTGTACGGTACAAGCTCAACGCGCCGGGTCACGCATTCCCCCCGGACTGCGTGGGATCGCACCAGGTTGGAAATCGGTAACGAGCTTGGCGTTTTGCGTCGACCGTCACAGTCCCCTCGCTGAATGCGGTGCCACCATTGTGACGATGAACGTGGCTCGCTGGGTGTACGTGGTGTTGCTGGTGGCCATGGCCGGCGGTCAAATCCTCGACTTCCCGGCGTTCCGGGCGGTCCTGCGTGAGTACGATATTGTCCCTGCCGGAGCCACGGCTGCAATGGCCGTGCTCCTTGTCGCAGGTGAGATGTTCGCAGCCGTGGCGTTGGCACGGCGCTCCACGGCCGCGGCTGGCGCGCTCATCATGCTCGCTGTTGCCATCGCCTGGACCGCACTCGGCACACAGGCCTTCGTTCGCGGGCTCGTCCTCGACAACTGCGGCTGCTTCGGGAAGTTCTTCGGCCAGGAGCTGCGCTGGTGGGTGCTGCTGCAGGACGCGATCTGGCTGGTGGGCGCAGCCTACCTCGCATTCGGCCTCTCGCTGCGCCGCCGGCAGCGATCGCGAAGTACGGGTATTGGCCCCCAACCGATCCATGGCAGCTAGCAGGTACTCCCGCAGCGCTTGTCGACACCGGGCCTCGCAGCAATAGAAGAGCTGGTCATACCGGCGCGGAAGTGAGTGATCCGGCCCGTCGAGCGACCGGTCGACGACACTCTCGCTGCGTCGTGGAACCTACCCGACGGCCACCCCGGACGCCTTTGCCGCTTCCATGCAGCGGTCGAGGCGAGGGAGAACTACGTCTGCCTCGGCATCCGGCATGCCGAAGATCACCCGGTCCACTCCCATCCCGGCGTACTCCTGGATGGCTCCAGGATCGGGCGGGCAGCCGAAGATCGAAACCGGCACTGGCTCCTTGCCCGCTTCCTTTTCGAGGCTGCGCAGCTCCTTGACGCGGTCACCGAGGTCGCTGGCCCGGCCACCGATGGGCATCCAGCCATCGCCGTACTCCATCACGCGCTCGAGCGTCCGGGCGCCAGACCCGCCGACCAGAATCGGCGGGTGAGGCTGCTGCTTCGGCTTCGGCCAGGACCAGATCGGGTCGAAGTCGACGAACTCGCCGTGGAACTCGGCTTCTTCGTTCGTCCAGATCTGTTTCATGGCCAGGATGCGCTCGCGCAGTATCTTCCAGCGAAGGCTGTACTTCGTCCCGTGGTTGTTCATCTCATCTTCGTTCCAGCCACCGCCGATGCCGAAGATGAAGCGCCCGTTGCTGATGAAGTCGAGGCTGGCCACTTCCTTGGCAAGAGTGATCGGATCGCGCTGGATGACAAGGCAGATGCCCGTGCCCAGCATGATCCGCGAGGTCACCGCGGCGGCTGCACCCAGTGCCACGAACGGGTCGTGCGTATGGCGATACTGGTTCGGAAGCTCGGCGCCCCCCGGCCAGGGTGTCTTGCGACTGGTGGGGATGTGCGTGTGCTCAGGGAAGAAGAGGGACTCAAATCCCTTGTCCTCCACGGCCTTCGCCAGCTCGACTGGCTGAATGGCGTAGTCGGTTGGGAACATCTGGACGCCGAATTTCATGGATAGTTCTCCTTTGCCTGAATCCTACGGCCGGGAGCCGGGGCTCGCATGGCTGTCGCCTCTTGCCTTTGCCCGGGTCTCCGTTGCCCGCGATGTGGCCCCCTCTCAACTATCACTCGACCAATGGATTCGACTTTGGGAGGCCTGCCGGCGAGCCTGAGCGCGGCTTTGGATGAGGGTGGTGACAGGCACTGGTCACAGTCCCATTCCCTGTCGTAGCATCCACCGAGTCTTTCGTAAAGCGCATTTTACAAAGAGGGGACGTATTCATGCCGGCAGACTTCCAGCGCCCGACCTACTGGCCCGAGATCCGGGTGCTCCTTTTCGGGGCCATGGCGATATTCCTCTACACCATCGGGATCGGGATCCTCAACGGGATGGATATCGTCGACTTCGACCAGCGACGGATCCTCGGCCACGTGCACGGCGGCACCCTCGGCTGGCTCACTCTCTCGATCTTCGCCGCCTCCCTCTGGCTATTCGGGGGCAACCGCCCTGTCTCCCAACAGGGCCACACGCGGATGATGGGACTCTCGGCTGTGGCCATCGCCGTCTTTGCTGTCTACATCGTGGCCTTCTCCACAACCTACGGGAACTTTCGGCCGATCATGGGCACCATCGCCACCGCGGTCATTGCCCTCTACTTCCTCTGGATCTTGCTCCAGGTGCCTCGCGTTGAACTCGGTGTGCCCCACTGGGGATTCCTCGCCGCCATGGCTACCTCCGTGGTCGGCGGCGTCCTCGGCGTTCTCCTCGCCCTCGAGATCGCAACCGGCGATAACTACCTCCCCGAGGGTGGCGAGGATGCCCACCCCGCCACTATGGTGGTCGGCTTCCTCTTCCCCGTCGCACTCGGAATGGCCGAGTGGGCCTTTACCTTCCCAACTCCGCCAAGGGCCACGCGGGCCGGCATCATCCAGATGGTCTTTCCGTTCCTTGGGGGCGTGGTCCTGATGCTCGCGCTCCTCCTCGAAATCGACCCCCTCGCGCCGGTCGCCATCCTCCTCGAAGTCATCGGTGTCGTAATCTTCCTGGTCCGCATGCGGCGACACTTCCGTACCGTCGACTTCATGACCGCCAACGCCGGACGGCTTGCGGTGCTCTCCGCCGTCGGTTCGGTGTTTGTCATCGGCCTCGCCCAGTACTTCGTCATTCGCTACGAAGGTGACTTCGACCTCGTCCCGATTAACCACCTCCTGGCGCTCGACCACGCACAGTTCATCGGCTCGACCACCAACGCCATCTTCGCGATGTTGTTCGCCGCCACGGCCTTCCGTGGTATCGACTCCCGGTGGCACCACCTGGCCTTCGTGCTCGTAAACGTCGGCATTGCCGGGTTCGTTGTGAGCCTGCTCGGCGACTGGACCATTGGCAAGCGTGTCTTCGCTCCGGCGATGGGGACTGGACTGCTGATCGGGCTCGGTGTCTTTGCCTACGCCCTGCTGCCGGGTGTGAGCGAAGACACGGTCGCTGAGCCACAGGGAGTGCCGGGCCAGTAGGCGGCGGCTATGGAAGCCGCTCGCGTGGTTGCGGAAATCCGGGCGGGCCTCGAGGCCGTTGCCACAGCGGAACGCGCTGCCAACGAGAAGCGGTACCTCAAGAGCGACCTCGAATTCATCGGTGCAACCGTGCCGGCGACAGCGAAGG
>JAGQGZ010000172.1 GCA_020432105.1 Dehalococcoidia bacterium
GAATCGGTCGATATCCACCTGTATCGCTGCGACGCGGTGTTGCATCGCCTTCGCGCTGCGTTGCTTCTCGTTCACGATTCGCGCCAGCGCCAGGAGGTCGATGGCGACTCCCGGCGAGACGCCCGGTGGGAGTTCGGCCGCTTCCGCGAACATCCGCCAGCTGGCCAGGGCCTCATCCAGGTGACCGCGGGCAGCGTCCACGGCCGTGGCCGCATGGTCGGCCCGTGCCTGGAGGCGCTCCAGCTGCCGGGCCGAATCCTCGACAGCCCGCGTCGATGCGGCGAGGGCCTCGTGCATGGCCAGTGCTTCGTTGATCGCGTCGATGGAGTTGCCCGCCGGGGCGACCTGGCGCCTTTCAGACAAGAACCGGCGCGAGCCAAGGCCCGCAGCCAGGCCCACGAGGAGCCCCGGCACCAGGCCTGCGGGTCCGGCTAGGTAGAGCCCCAGGGTGCCCACCAGTGAGGCAACCGTGGCGCCCACCAGCACCTGGATGGTGAGTCCTGGACCCCGGGCGGCCCCGGCTGCCTGGATCCGATCGCGCTCGATCGCTGCCTTCTCGGCCTGCAGTGCCTCAGGCCTCGCGAGTGGTGGATCTATCGCGTCGCGGGCTGCGATCGCCTGCCCGAGTTCAATCTCCAGGTCCGCCAGTTGAGCCTTGAGAGGCTGGAGTGCCATCACCGCCCGGTCGTGCTCTCGCCGGGCCGAGCTGATCGCCTGTTCGTGTTCGCCGATACGCTGCCGGGCGGCCATCGACGTGTCGAGACCAGTACACCGCGCAGGGGTCCAGCCGGCACCCATTTCTCCTGCTGCATCGGCCAGGTCGGTCTCCTGGGCGCGGAGTTCCGCTTGCCGCCGTGGTAGGTCACGAACGGACTCTTGATAGCTCTGGAGTCCGGCAGCAAGACCGTCGATCGCCGCGGCTGTATCCAGCATCCCTGTATCGACGTCCATCGCGGCTACGGCTGCCCTGGACCGTTCGAGCTCGTGTATTGCTGCGCTGTGTCCCGTCCGCGCCGACGCAAGGGCCGCCTCTATCCGGTCGAGTTGCGGCACCGCCTCCGCCGGTACACGGGGGATTTCCTCCTCGTTAAGACGCTCGACCAGGCCCCGCCACTCAACCCACGATGGCCGCGCCTCGCGAAGCCGCTGGAGCCGGAGTCGCCGCTCCCTCGCTGTCTCGATCGCGCTGGAAAGCTCCTCCGACTCCCTGAGCAATCGGGCACGCTCCACGGTCAGTTCGGCGTAGCGCGCGTCGTCACGTTTTTGGGCGGCCAGCCGCTGCTGCACCTCATCGAGCTCCGAAGCAATGGCTGCGAGTTCGTGTGAGCGCCCCCGCTTCTTGAACAGCGATTCCTCCCGTGCCTTGAGTGCGCCGATCGCACGCGGCACCGCGCCCGCTCCGATGCCGGCGCTGTAGATCTGGGCGCTCACTTCGCTGCCCTCGAGGCTGCCGATCTCCTGTAGCTCGTCGAGGCTGAAGGCGAAGACGGTCGTATAGACCTCTCGTGTCGCCCCTCCGAGTAGCTGGTGTACTGCCTCCTCGCTGTCGGTCTCGGATTCGCCCGGCAGCCGCAGGTGGAGATCCTTGCCTTTCGGTGCGGCCCTCCGTTGCAGCACGTAGAGACCGTCGTGCTTCTCCAGCCAGAGCCGGCCGCCGTGCAGACCGCCGTTGAGCGGTGGGTAGTGAGCGTCGCGCCGCTGCCGGGGGAACCCGTAGAGCACCGTCTGGATGAACGCCAGCAGGCTGCTTTTCCCTGCCTCGTTTGACCCGTAGAAGACGTTCAACCCTGGCGCGAGCGGCTCGAAGTGTGTCCCCGCGAATCGGCCGAAACCGTCGATGCCGATGCCGCGAATGTTCACGAGGCAGCCTCTCGCAGGGAATCGATAGCCAGCACCCGGGCCCGTTCAACGATCTCCATCAGTTCCTCTTCGCCCGGGCGTTGCAGGCTGCGGAGGGCGACGTTGTCGAGGATCTCGTTGAGAGCCAGCTCCACTTCTTCACCCGGATTGGCCAGGAGCGCCTCCGCCTCCCGCAAGACCTCCGCGGCGAATTCCCCTCCATCGTCCAGCCCTTCAGCCGGCCGAGTTGAGTCCTCTATGCCGGTGAAGTAGACGCGAAGGTCACGGGCCCCGAACTCGCCGTTTGCATAATCGGTGAGGTCTGTCGAGACGCCTTCGCGCCGCAATGTCTCGTGGAGCGGACCTTCGCCTGTAATGCAGATACTTGCCATAACCATGCGTCCGTCGGCTGCTGCCGCGAGCTGTATCCCGGAACGGACCATCGCATCGAGGAGATCCTGTTCCGTGGCCATCTCATCGATGGCAAGTTGCACCCGCTCCCAACGAACAGCATCCACGGCGTGGAAGTCGAGCGTCGGCTCACGGTCGGGTTCAAGCTCAACAAGGTAAACACCGCGTTCCCCTCGCTCCTTCAGGTGTCGGCCCTGCGGGTTTCCCGGATACACGACAGCCGGTTTGGCCGCGCGCAGTACCTGTCGCTCGTGGACGTGCCCCAGTGCCCAGTAGTCCATCCCCGCTGCCACCAGGTCCGCCAGTGAGCACGGTGCGTAGGGGTCATGCCCGGGCTGCGTGCCCACCGTGCAATGCAGCACACCGAGGTTGATGTCAGCCCGTGGGTCGGCCGCAAAATTCGCCGCAACGTTCTCCAGCACGACCCGTCGCGGATAGCTGAACCCGTGGATGGCAACATGCTCGCCGTCTCGTGTCTCGAGTGCCGCCGTCTCCACAGCAGGGCCAAAACGATGGACGAGGTCCGGGAAATCAAGGCTCGCCCCCCAGCCGTCCAGCGGATCGTGATTACCGTGCGTGACGAAGGTCCTGATGCTGGCATCTGCCAGGCGGAGCAACCCATCGCGAAAGGCGATCTGGGCGCCAAGGCTCCGGTCCGCGCCGTCGTACACATCGCCCGCTACGACAAGCGCATCCACCGCTTCGCTAAGACAAAGCGAAACGATGTTCTCGAACGTTCTGAACGTCGCCTGTTGCAACGTCTTACCAAGCGCAGGGTCGACGCTGCCGATCCCCTTGAAGGGACTATCGAGATGAAGGTCGGCCGCATGGACGAATCGAAAGCTCATCGTGTTCTGCCAATCCGTATAAGCATGTGTGCAATAACCATAAGCGGCCAATCGGTGTCAACAACCCGGCGTCACCGCTCGCGCGACAGGAACGGTCGCATTCTTGCGCTTCAATGAAAGGCCCGTGGCCCGGCTACCATGGCGCGGGAAGAGGAGCGGCAATGGCTGACACGGATACGGTTGGATTCGGCCCCGCTGCCGTCGCTGCCCTGCAGTCGGCAATCGACGGTGCCAAGGCCTTGGATCCCCTCGCACCCGTGACCGTCGTGCCTCCCACCAATTTCGCCGGGCTCTGGCTTCGCCGGCGTCTCTCCCGCGAAGGTGGCCTCGCGAACGTCCGATTCATGTCGCTGGCTCGGCTGGCTGAGTTCCTCGGCGCCACCGGCGTCGAATCACCGCGAAGCCGGCCACGAACCCCCGCGGTCGCTGCCGAGGCGGTTCGCCAGGTGCTGGCGGCCGACCCGGGCATGTTCGAGCGCGTGGCCGCCCACCCATCAACCGCCGAGTCGCTCGTCGCATCCTTCCAGGAGCTGGATGAGGTTGCACCCGGCGATCTCGCCGCCCTTGCCGCACCGGGCGGGCGTGCCGCAGAAATCGTTCGCCTGTACGGGGAGTTCAGGCGGTCGACGGCTGCCTACTATTCGCGTCCCGAACTCTTCCTCGCTGCCGTCCGGGCCACGGAACACGGCGCCGGCATCTTCCGCGATATCGGACACGTCGTGGTCTACCTGCCGGGACGGCTAGCCCCCTCGAGGGCGGCACTCGTCGATGCTCTCGTCCGTTCCCGCCGGGGCCAGGTGATCAACGCCAGCCCGGTTGGTGCCCCGGTCGCCGGGCGCATCCTCACTACCACCGACATCGACGAAGAAGTGCGCACGGTAGTCTCGCTCATCCTCGCCGACCTGGAGCAGGGCTGCGCGGCAGACCAAATTGCCTGCTATTACCCCATCGAAGAGATCTACCAGCCGCTTCTCACGGAACAGCTGCGGGCAGCCGGTGTGCCCTTCAACGCACCAGGTGGGACGCCTCTCGCTTCGACTCCGCCCGGGCGGGCGTTGCTTGGGCTGCTGGCCCTTGACCCGGGATCGATTTCCCGCGCGGCACTCGTCGGCTGGCTCTCGGCCGCACCCATTCGCGACGGGTCGCGTGCCGTCCCTCTTCGCACCTGGAGCCGAATCAGCCGCGACGCCGGCGTGGCTGGCGGACCACCGGAACGATGGGATGTCGCTCTCGGCAGCTACCGCCAGGACCAGGAACGGCGCCTGCTGCAGGCCCGGCACGACGGTCGCGACGGCCAGGCGGATGCAATCGACCGGTCGCTGGACTCGGCATCGCAGTTGGGGCAATTCGTGGCCGAACTGGCGGAATCGTTGGTGCCGCCGGCGGCCCCCGGGTGGCGCGCATGGACGGTGTGGGCCAGGAGTCTCCTCCTCCACTACCTGGACCAGCGCGATCTACAGCCCCCGGAAGTGGCGATTGTCGACGCCGTGGTTGCCGGCCTCGACGACCTGGCGGCGCTGGACGATCTTGGTGGGCCTGCCGCGGTCGATCCCGGCGCGTTTCAGCAGGCCGCCCGCCAGATGCTCTCCCGGGGCACACCCCCGGAGTTCCCATTTGGCCACGGCGTGCTCGTCGCGCCCCTGCGGCTGGCTGCCGGTATCGGCATGGAATCCACCTACGTGCTGGGGGCGGTCGAAGGCGTCCTGCCCTCAACACTGCGCGAAGACCCGCTGCTCTCGGATCGCGATCGTGCCCGCGTGCCCTCGCTGCCCCTTAGCCGCACGAGACTGGACGACCTCCGGAAGGCCTACATCTCCGCCCTCGCCGAAACAACGGCGTCCACCCTGAGCTACCCCGTCGGAAACCTCCGCCGTGGCCGCGCCCAGCTGCCCTCACGCTGGCTGCTCGAGTCGGCCTCGGCCCACGTCGGCAGGCGCATCGATAGCGAGGAGTTCAGTCGCCTCCACAGCGAGCCCTGGCTTCTGCGCTCTCCTTCGCTCAGCGCTCGCCTCATGGATGCCCACCTACCCCTCATCGACGATTCGGAGTACGAGCTGGCAGCCATGCGACGCTCCGGCCCGGCCGCCGCGATTCGTGAATCCGTCACGCTCGGGATGGAAGCGCTCCGTGAACACCATTCCCCCGGCCTTAGCCGCTTCGACGGCAATCTTGCCGGGCTCGTCTCCGCCCTCGGCGACAGCGTTGCCTCGCCCACGCGGCTCGAGACCTACGCGCGCTGTCCCTTCCGCTACTACCTGAGCAGCATCCTTCGCGTGGCAGAATTCGAAGAACCGGAGGAGGTCCGCTCGCTGAGTGCGCTCGATCGCGGCACCATCGTCCACGACACGCTCGATCAGTTCTATAAGGAGAACGCGGGACGACCACCGGGTCCCTGGTCGCGCGCCGACCGGGAAAGGATCACGGCGATAGCGCTCGAGCATTGTGCCCGCTTCGAACAGCTTGGCCGGACCGGGGGCCCGGCGCTCTGGAACATCGAACGGTCGCGTCTGATCGCCGACCTGGTCGACTATCTTGACGCCGACGCAATCCGATCTGAGCAGCTCGGCACCCGGTTCTACGGTGGCGAGATCGCCTTCGGGGAACCCGGCGGCTGGCC
>JAGQGZ010000173.1 GCA_020432105.1 Dehalococcoidia bacterium
TCGAAGAGCTTCATGCCAATGGGGGTGGTCTTGAGGCGAAGGAGGGCATTGAGGTCAGCGAGAAGCGTCTGCCAGTCGTAGGACTCAGGCTCGTCGACTTCGATCTCGGCCGGCTCGATCAGGGACATGGCGCGCACCTCCGGTGGAGTACGGCCAAGCTACGCGGCGGGGGACTCCGCGACAAGCGCCCTGCGAGGGTGGGCCCGGCGGCCGGGTACTCGAACGGCCGGAGTGTCGCAACTCCCTCTTCGATGCCGCGTCGGGTGCTGGCCATGGGCTGACAGCGGCCGGGGCAGTGCCGGACAAGGCTGACTGGACCATGATCGCATGAGTCTTCGTGGCTATCAGCGTCCGGTGCTTGTCGGCATCCACCGGGGGATGGTGCGTGAGCGGGGTGGGACCTACACGGTCATGTTTCCCCGGCAGTCGGGCAAAAACCAGGTCGCGGCCTTCCTCGTTGGCGGTTTGCTGGCGGCCCATTCACGAACGGGCGGGAGCGTCGTGGTCTGTGCCCCGACGTACACGCCGCAGGCACTCATCTCTTTCCACCGGTCGCTGGACCTGTTTCGACGGATGGTGAGCTTGAGCGGCCGGTTCGCCGTAGAACGGAACACGATCCGTTTCGGAAATGCGCGAGCGCACTACCTTGGCGCCAACCCCGAGGCAAACGTCGCGGGCCACACGGCCTCGCTGGCGATCATTGCGGACGAAGCCCAGGATATCGACGGCGACTGGTTCGACCGCCAGTTTCGCCCGATGGCGGCATCGACGGGAGCGCCGACGGTGATGTTCGGGACGCCGTGGAACGGCCAGTCGCTGCTGGAGAGGGCCGTGGCGCGCAACGAGCAGATACAGCGCTCACGCAACTACCGGGTGAGCTGGAGGGATGTGGCTGCCGAGCTGGCGGAATACGGCGAGTATGTAAGAGTCGAGCGAGCACGCCTGGGCGCGGGTCACCACCTGTTTCGCACACAGTACGAACTGCTGGCCGGGCAGCCCCACGATTCGCTGCTCAGCCTCGAACAGCTAGGGAACCTGCGGGGCGCCCATCCCAGGCTCAGGGGCCCGGTGGCGGGCGAACGGTATGTCGGCGGACTCGATATTGGCGGTCCAGGGCCGAACGCCGATGCAACGGTGCTGACCATCGGCCGGGTGGTAGGACGGCGGCTCGAGGTGGTGGAGCATCGTGCCTGGCAAAGTGCCGGGTTCGGCGAGCTGGCCCGGGAGGTTGGCGCGGCTCAGCGGCACTGGCGGATGGCCACGGTGCTCGTCGATGCGACGGGCATCGGCGCCGGGCTGCCGGACCTTCTGGAGGAGCAGCAGGTCCCGGTGGAGGCGTTCAAGTTCACGGCGGGGAGCAAGTCGGAGCTTGGGAACCTGCTGATTGCGGCGGTGGAAACCGGCGGGCTGGCGCTCTACGCGGGCGACGGCTCGGACGAGTACACACGCTGCCTCCAGGAACTCCGCGATTGCCAGGCCGTCCGCGAACATGGTGGCCGCTTCAACTGGGGGAACGACCGCGGGCACGACGACTACGTCGCCAGTCTCGCCCTCTGCCTGAAGGCGGGACGCGCGCTGGGGCCGGTGCGAGTTGCCCGCGGCCGAACGCGGGCCAGCTGACCCCTCGGGTGTTCAGGCCACGACTTCGAGGGAATCGTGCACTTCGGGAATGGCCATGAGGGTCTTGTGGACCGGGCACTTGCCGGCGACGCGCATCAGGTCCTGCTGTTGGTCCTCGGTGAGGTCGCCGCGGAGAACGATGCGGCGATGGAAGTGCTGGACGTAGCCTTCGTGTTCGTTTTCGCAGTCATGGCAGTCTTTTGCGTGGATACGCTCGTGTTCGACCTGGACGGCGACCTCTTCGAGCGGGTACTCCTTCCTTCGCGCGTACATCTGGATGGTCATGGCGGTGCAGGCGCCGAGGGCCCAGGTGAGCAGTTCGTAGGGAGAAGGGCCGAGGTCGTCGCCACCGAGATCCTCGGGTTCATCGGCGACCAGCGAGACACCGGGAGCGGTCATCAACTGGGCAAAGTCGTAATCGGGGAGGGACTGGGCGATAACGGTAGTCATGGGATGTCTCCGGTACTGGGGAAATGGGGATGCGCCGGATATCGGCGGCGCCTGCCTTGAGGATAGCTGGCGGGGGAGGAACGCGAGCAGGCTGCTGTGCTGCCGTCCCCGGGCGGGCCCGATTCGTTTAGAATCGGGCAGCTATGAGCTTCCTGATCCACAACCACGACCCCGGTGACCCCTATCCCGATGCGCACTGGTTCATCGTCCGGCGCAGCGAGATCCTCATCTACGATTCACCTGAAGGTCCACAGATCCCCCACCGGCGGGGCGAACCGCCGATCGAGGGCCTATCGCGCCACATCCTCGGATCGCTCAACGACGTGATCAGCTACGCCATTGATGTCGGCGAAGACACCTCGATCCAGGAACCGCCGGGCTACCGCTGGGTGAACCTGCGGGCGGCATTTGCGGAACTCCCGGAAGAGGACTGGACGGTTGCCGGGCGGGCGGAGCAGATCGTGGCCTGGGACCGGACCCACCGCTACTGCGGCCGTTGCGGCGAAGAGAACCAGCGCCACCCGAGAGAGCGTGCGCGGGTCTGCCCTCGCTGCGGGCTGATGCAGTTCCCCCGGCTTTCGCCTGCGACGATCATGCTGGTGACCCGCGGTGAGCGTGACGAAGAGGTGCTCCTGGCCCACGGACGCCAGTTTGGGCGGACGTTCTACAGCTGCCTGGCGGGATTTGTGGAGCCGGGCGAGAGCCTCGAGGGTTGTGTGGCGCGAGAGGTAGAGGAAGAGGTGGGGATCCGGGTGAAAGACATCACCTACTTCAAGAGCCAGCCGTGGCCGTTCCCCAATTCCCTGATGATCGGCTTCCGGGCGCGTTACGAGTCTGGAGACCTGAACCTGCAGGAGTCGGAGATCGTAGACGCCCGCTGGTGGAGCGTGGGGAACATGCCGGAGACCTATCCGCGCGGCGGAATGTCGATAGCAGGCTGGCTGGTTGAGGACTGGCTTGCCGAGCAGGGTGCGCTGTAGGGAGCATAGAGCTGCGGCACCTCGAACCGCGACCGGTCGCGATGACCTCGGGGCGCTATGAGGATGGTTGGCGGTTGACTACAATCGCGACACGAAACGGGGGACAGAAGATGGCAATGGCAACGATCAATGGCGTCGACCTCTGGTACGAGGACACGGGTGGAAACGGGCCGGTGATCGTGCTGCACCACGGCTACACAGGCTCGCACGACACCTGGACGGAGCTCATCGCGCCGCGTCTGAAGGACCGCTACCGCTGCATCAGCATGGATACCCGGGGCGCCGGCGACAGCGGCCACCCGGAGGGTGGCTACACCATCAGCCAGTACGCGCTCGATGTCCTGGGGCTGATGGACCACCTGGGCATTTCGGCGTTCACCTACTGCGGCCACAGCATGGGCGGGGTCGTCGGCATGGAGCTGGGGATCAACCATGCGGCACGGCTCGACCGCCTCATCCTTGTGGCGCCGGCGCCGGCCGATGGCATCGATGCGCCGGCAGCGATGCATGAACGCAGCCGCGCCCTGCGAGAGGCCGGTGACCGCGAGACGATGATCAGTGAACGGACGATCATGGCTCCACGCGAGGGCCAGGAAGAACGGATCAGGCGGGCGGTGGACCGGGCACTCTCGGTGTCCGAGGGACACTTTGAACAGTCCTGGGAAGAGTTGCGCGACAGCCGCCGGGGCGACGCCCTCTACCAGATGCAGGTCCCCACACTTGTCATCGCCGGGGCGGCTGACGGCCTTTTGCCCCATAACCTGCTCGATTTCCAGCGGTTGCCAAATGCGACGCTGCACGTCTTCAGTCGCGTGGCCCACAGCGTGCCGAGCGACGTGCCGGAGGAGTTCAGCGAGGTCGTCGCCGACTTCATGGAACACGGCGTGGTGAACAACCAGACGCAACTCCAGAAGCTGGAAGACGCGAAGGTGGCGAGGATCTAGCTTTCGATGCCCGGCGGTTGACAGCGCACGCCGGGCACCAGTTCGACGGCGCACACGATGGCCGCGCGGATAATCGGTCCATCCTTCAGGTCGCCCGGCGTGGTGTTCCAGAGGCCGTTGTGGCTGGCCCCTAACTGCCAGTGGATGGCTTCGCCATCGAGGTGGGTGCGGTCGGTTGGGACTGCCTGGCGGATATCGAGAAAGAAGACGCTCTCGCGATCGGTGGCATCGAGGTTGTAGAAGGGGACGATAGCGGCCGCTGTCCTGGCGACGCTCAGCAGGTTGCTGTTCCCGTCGCTGAGATCCTGGGTGGACTTGCTGTTGAAACTGCAGCCACCGCCTATGCGGAGCGCAGTGAGGTTCACCTGTGGCACGCCCTGCAGGGGGCTGTCGAAGGTGACGACGGAGGCGATGTGTTGACGGGCCCAATCCGGGTCGCTGCCGACCAGGTAGGCGGCGGCAAGCCCACCCATGCTGTGGCCGATGATCACCACTTTCGCCGGGGCAGCGGCGTCAA
Source organism: Dehalococcoidia bacterium (assembly GCA_020432105.1). Classification (GTDB taxonomy): domain Bacteria; phylum Chloroflexota; class Dehalococcoidia; order Tepidiformales; family Tepidiformaceae; genus JAGQGZ01. Next base: position 4,512 of record JAGQGZ010000173.1, read on the forward strand.
CCTGTGCGCGCAGGCGCTCAGCCAGCCCACCTTCGTCGTCGATGCCCTGGCAGGTCTCACCACTGCTGTACTCGGCAAAGTCGCCATCGGCACCGTCGCCACCATCGCACCAGCGACCGGAGTAGCTGCCATAGAGCAGGTCAGACGAGGTGGAGGTGGCGATTGCCGCGCTATCGAGAAGGCCGGGTAGCCAGTGGTCGAGGCGGTTGGCGAACCCGGCGCCGGAGGGACACTGCGATTCGCTGCCGTAGCCCTGGACCACGAGGACCTTGCGAGGGATCACCGCCTGGGTTGCAACGGTGCGAGACTCGTCGCGGCCATCGGTAACCCGCATTACAACGTCGTAGTTGCCGGGTGCCGCGAAGGTGTGGGTGACCGTGACGGTCGTACCTTCGAAGTAGACCGCAAACTGCGGGCTGCCATCGCCGAAGTTGATGCTCCCGGTGAGACCGATGCTATCGGGGTCAGTGGCTGAGAAGGTGAGCGTGGCCGGGAACCCGGCATGCGCAGCCAGGTCGGTTTCGATAACGCCCACCGGGGGAAGATTGGGGTCCGGATGACTATCGGGCACGGGCTGGCGGACTTCCGCGGGGTACGGGGGCCAGGCGCGGCCGGGATCCCCGGTGAGCGAATCCGATGCCTCGCCGGTGCCGTCGCAGGCCGCGAACACGAGGCTCAACGACGCTGCAAGTACCAGGCGCCAGGATGCAATTCGCACATCTCAACCGTAGCGGACTCGCCGCGGATCTCCCACGCAACTACGATGGATTGATGGAAGAAGAGGAACGGCAGGGATTCGTCGACCGCCCACTGACGGCGGTGTTTGCAACGGTGGATCGGCACGGTCGACCCCACGCGGTGCCTGTCTGGTACCTGTACCGGGATGGGGTGTTCGAGGTGTTCACCGACAGCAAGAGCCGGAAGGCAAGCAATGTGCGGGCAACAGGGCGGGCTGCGCTCTGTATCGATGAGCGGGAGGGAGGGGGACCGCACATGAGGGCGAAATCGGCCTAGGAACGCGTGGGGAGCGTGAGCAAGGCAGCGCGCTTGCCGCTGCACCGGCGCAATCGCAGTGAAGAGGCCGCCAGGACGATTGTCGACCGCGGA
>JAGQGZ010000174.1 GCA_020432105.1 Dehalococcoidia bacterium
GCCTCGGCCTACCGGCACTGGCCGGGTTCATTGCCGAAGTCACGGTGTTCATCGGCGCCTTCGATCGCTTCGAGTGGGCCGTCATCGCTTCGATCTTCGGGGTGGTGCTCTCTGCCGGGTATGTGCTGTGGCTCTTGCAGCGCGTGGTATTCGGCCCGGTGAACCACGATTGGGACGCGCTGACCGATCAGGAGCACTGGTGGGAACATGGAGCCGTTCTTAGCCTTGCCGTGTTTGTCGTCCTGCTGGGAGTCTATCCGGCGCTGCTGATGGACATGATCGACCCGGCCATTGCCAGTGTTATCGCGGGGGCCGGCCTGTGAACAGCCTCGATGTCGTAGGCCCGCAGCTCGCAGTCCTTGTTGGCGCCGGCGCTATTCTGGTAGGCGAAGCGCTGTTCCCCAGGCAACGGCGCTTGCTGCCGTATGTCGCGCTCTTCGCCCTCCTCGTTTCGGTGCTCTGGACCACGTCCTGGGTCGGTCGCGACGACTATCAGACTATCTTCGACGGGACCTTCTCACTCGACCAGTACTCAGTGTTCTTCTACTACGTTTTTGCCGGCGCGACGGCGGTAGTCGTCCTCGCCTCGATCGACTGGGTGGAGAAGACGGGCCGTGGCGAAGCGGAGTACTACGCCCTGGTCCTGACGGTGTGCAGCGGCCTGATGTTCCTGGCTGGCGCCCGGGACCTGATCACGATCTTTATCGCGCTTGAACTTTCCTCGATTCCCCAGTACATCCTCGCCGGCTGGGGGAAGGATGAACGGTCAAGCGAGGCGGGCCTCAAGTACCTGCTGGTTGGGGCCATCGCTTCGTCGATCTTGCTGTACGGGATGGCACTCCTCTACGGAGTGAGCGGCACGACGCTGTTGCCCGAAATTGCTGACTTCATCGCCAGCGAGGGTGACCAGAACCGGTCGCTGCTGATCCTCGCCGTTGTGATGATGGTTGCCGGGTTTGGCTTCAAGATGGCGGTGGTACCGTTCCAGATGTGGGTGCCCGATGTTTACCAGGGGGCGCCGACGCCGGTTACCGCCTTCCTCTCGGTCGGTTCCAAGGCCGCAGCCTTCGCCGTTGTCACGCGCTTCTTCTTCGAATCACTCGATGCGGAATTCCTTAGCAATGACTGGTCGATGATGTTTGCGGTGATCGCGGCCGCTTCCATGACTCTCGGCAACGTGATGGCTGTGGTTCAGACAGACATCAAGCGCATGCTCGGATATTCATCGATCGCCCAGGCCGGCAACTTCATGATCGGACTTGCCGCGATTGCCACGCCGGGCGAGGAGTTTACCCTCGGCGCGAGCGGGATCCTGTTCTTCGTTGCGGCGTATTCGTTCACCAACCTCGGTGCGTTCGTCGCCATCATCGCGATCTCCCAGCGCATCAACAGCGACCAGATCCGGGATTACGCAGGCATGTGGCGCCGGTCTCCCGTCCTTGCCCTTGCCCTTGCTCTCTGCCTCATCTCGCTCACCGGGATCCCGCCCACAGCGGGGTTCTGGGCGAAGCTCTATATCTTCAACGCGGGCATCCGGGCCGACCTCGCGTGGCTGGTCATCATCGCCGTATTGAACAGCGCAGTGGCCGCCTATTACTACCTTGGCATCGTTCGCCAGATGTTCCTTGGCGGGGAAGACGAGGCCTCCGTACCGGCGTTCCGTGTGCCTCCAGCAATCGCGATCGCCGTCGCCGCGACCACCGCTGGCGTCCTGGTCTTCGGTATCATCCCCGGGCCCTTGATCGAGGCGGCGCAAGAGGCAGCGGGCGTCTTCGCCCAGTAGCATGCCCGGCTACACGGTCGGGATACGCTTCGAGACAGAGCCAGGCTTGCTCGATGCCGATGGATTGGCGTCGCTCGTAGAAACCGTGCTGGAAGCTGAAGAGGCCCCGGACGGCTCGGTGGTCGGTATCCTCTTTACCGATGACGAGGGGATCCGCGCCTACAACCAGCAATACCGTGGCATCGATGCGGCGACGGACGTCCTCTCGTTCGAGATGGGGAACGACGAAGCGTTCGCGGGAGATGATGCCAACGAACTGGGCGACATCGTTGTTTCGCTGGAGTCGGCCCTCCGCCAGGCGCAGGCGCACAGCTGGACGCTTCAGCAGGAAGTCGCACACCTTGTGGTCCATGCCACGCTGCACCTTTGCGGACACGACCACGAGGAAAGCCCGGAAGCCGAAGGAGCCATGCGCGCGCGAGAAGAGCGCTACCTTGGTCCACTGGCCAACGTCCATTCCTGATAGTTCCAGAATCGAAGGTTCGGTACATCTGTTCTATACTCGGGCTACTTCCATTGAGATTGAGGGATGATGCTCTACGGCAAGTGGCGGCCCAACACGTTCTCCGAGGTCAGCGGGCAGGACCACGTCGTTACCACCCTTAAGAATGCGCTGACGCAGAATCAGGTCGCTCATGCCTACCTTTTCAGCGGGCCACGGGGAACAGGTAAGACGACGACGGCCCGGCTCCTTGCTCGCGCCCTCAATTGCCAGTCGCCTCTGGATGGGGAGCCCTGCAACCGCTGTCCGGCTTGCATCGCTATCGCCAACGGCAGCGCCATGGACCTCATCGAGATGGATGCCGCAAGCAACCGTGGCATCGATGACATCCGGGAGCTCCGGGAACGCATCGCCTTCGCGCCAAGTGACCTGAAGTACAAGGTCTACCTGCTCGACGAGGTGCACATGCTCACCCAGGGCGCGTTCAATGCCCTCCTGAAGACGCTCGAAGAGCCGCCGCCGCACGCCTATTTCATCCTGGCAACCACGGAATCGCACGAGCTTCCGCCGACGATCATCTCCCGCTGCCAGCGTTTCGACTTCCGGCGCGTGCCCAACGATGCCATCGTCTCACGACTGCAGTACATCGCCGCCGAGGAGGGTTTCCAGCTCGATGAATCGTCGCTCGAGGCCATCGCGCGGGTCGCCCGTGGAGGACTTCGAGACGCCATCACGCTGATGGAACAGGTTGCTTCTCGCTACGGGTCGAATCCCTCGGAAGGAGAGGTACTCGAGTCGCTCGGCCTGGTGCGCGACGAGCGCGCCCTGTCGCTTGCCGACCGGGTCGAGGGAGAGGATCTTGCCGCAGCGATTACGATCGCCAGGGAGATTGCGGATGATGGGCTCGACATAGCGCTCTTCACTCGCGAGCTCATTAATGAACTGCGGGAGAGGCAGCTAACGGCGCTCCGGGATGGTGAGCAGGCACGAGCTCGCGTGTTGACGACGACGATTGGTGAACTGGCGCGGGCGGATTTCCGACTCGACCCGGCCAGCCCGGTGCCGCTGGAGGTGGCACTCGCCCTAGCGATACTGGGTGGCTCGCCCGTCGCCGCCGTCGCACCGGCTGAGGGGACGCCCGCACGGCAGAATGGAGCCGGTCGCCCGGCTCGGCCGCAGGGCAAACCGGTAAGCGAGGATCGGCCACTAAGCAAAGACGAGCGCTTCCTCAAGGAGCTCTACGACCGCTGTCGCATGACGAACATGAAGGCAGCCGCCTGGCTCAACGGATCGTGCGAAGTCGTGGCGATCGGTGAGGAAGAACTGGAGCTCGGGTTCTATCGCAAGATGCACATGGAGAAGGTGGCCACGGATAGCCGCACGCTGGTAGAACAACAGGCCGAGGTGCTGCTCGGCCGGCCCATCCATCTCAAGGTTTCGCTCCTGGAGAAGGATGCGCGGAACGAGCGCAAGCCCAGGAGCGGCCATCTCGCAGCGGCTGCCCGGGCAATGGGAGCGACACCGGTGGAGAAGGAGAGCTAGATGGCGAAGAGTAGCGGTCGCAACCGATTCATGCGGCGTGCCCAGGGTGGTGGAATGCCCCGGCCCGGTGCTGGTGGCATGGGCGGAAACAACCCCCTCGCCGCCGCCCAGGAGATGCTGGCGAAGGCCCAACAGGACCTCGAAGCTGCCCGTATTGAAGGCAGCGCGGGCGGCGGTGCGGTCAGAGTGACGATGTCCGGAGATCAAAAGGTTCTTGGCGTGGCGATCGAGCCGGAGGTTGTCGACCCGGACGACGTAGAGATGCTCCAGGACCTCATCATGGCCGCAATCGGCGATGCGGCAGAAAAGGCATCTGCTCAGCAGGCTGAGTCGTTCGGGGCTATCACCGGGGGACTGAACCTCCCCGGCCTCGGGCTGCAGTAGCGCAATGCCCGGGCAAGCGTCGGGCACGCCAGAACCAATCACCCGCCTCATCGAACACTTCCACCGGCTCCCCGGCATTGGCCCGAAGTCGGCACAGCGGTTGGCTTACCACATCCTCCGTTCGCCCGACCAGGAAGCACAGGCCCTGGCGACGGCAATCGGCGACGTTAAGAGCCGCATTCAGTACTGCTCCATCTGCTTCAACTTCACCGAGTCCGACCCCTGCGGCTATTGCGAGGACGAGCACCGCGACCGGACGGTGGTCTGCGTAGTCGAGGAACCGCTGGACATCGTCGCCATCGAACGGACGGGCTTTCGCGGGCTGTACCACGTTCTCCACGGCATTCTTAACCCGATGGAAGGACGCGGGCCCGATGACCTTCGTATCCGTGAACTGCACGACCGCGTGGAGGTCGAAGGCCTCGTTGAGGTGATCATGGCAATCGATCCGAGCCTGGAAGGAGAAGCCACGGCGATGTACGTACAGCGACTCCTGGGGGACACCGGGGCGCGTGTGACACGGCTCGCTCGCGGACTACCATCGGGCGCGGACCTGGAGTACACCGACGATGTCACGCTCGCCCGGGCATTTGAAGGCAGGCAGGAGATCTCGTAGTGAGTGGCACCCGGCCCCGCATCTTTCGCGCCGAGGGGATTGTGCTGAGGCGCCGGAACATCGGTGAAGCGGACAGTGTCTTCACCGTGCTGGGCACGGACGGGCGCCGGTTTGAGGCCGTCGCGCGGGGCGTCCGGAAGACCCGCAGCCGTATGCGGGGGCACCTGGAACCCCTCACGCACGGCAAATTCCTGATCGCCGCGGGAAAGTCACTCGACGTCTTCACGCAGGTTGAGACGGTGAACGCCTACCGGACAATTCGCGAGGATCTCGACCGCAGCTCGGCGGCGATCTATTGCTGTGAGCTGGCTGAGCGGTTCACCGTCGAGGGCGAGGGCAGTGGTGGTCTCTTTGCCTTGCTCCGGGCCTGCCTGGAAGCCCTGGGCGAGCGGCCATCACCACTCGTGTTGCGATACTTCGAGTTTCACGTACTGATGCTTACGGGGTTTGCGTTGCAGCTGGGGGCCTGTGCCCTCTGTGGCTGCCGCCTCCCGGAGGAGCCGGCGCTGTTCTCCGCCTCGGCCGGTGGGCTGGCCTGCCGGGCTTGCCGCCATGAGGCCGGTATCGGACGGCTGGTGAGCGTGCCGGCGATCAAGATGCTGCGCTACGCGAGCCAGGCCAACGTCGCACAGTTCTGCGACGTTACGGCAGCCGGCGACGTCCTCGCGGACCTCGAATCCGCACTGGGGGAGTCCGTCGTATACCAGCTGGACAGGCGTCCCGCAGCGAGGCAGTTCATCGACGATGTGGC
>JAGQGZ010000175.1 GCA_020432105.1 Dehalococcoidia bacterium
GCCAGGGTGGCGACGAGGAACGTGGCGTGGGTGGTGGGCATCTTGCGGCGGATCCCGCCCATCTTGAAGATGTCCTGCTCCCCCATCAGGCCGTGGATCACGCTGCCGGCGCCGAGGAAGAGGAGGGCCTTGAAGAAGGCGTGGGTCATGAGGTGGAACATCGCAACTTCCGGGTGGCCGGCGCCGAGAGCGATGAACATGAACCCCAGCTGGCCGACGGTGGAGTAAGCCAGCACCTTCTTGATATCGGTCTGGACGAAGGCGATAACGCCGGTGAGCAGTGCGGTTGTGAGACCAACGAGGGTGATAACGAGGAGCATGCCGTCGGCCACTTCCATGAGCGGGCTGAGGCGGGCAATGATGTAGACGCCGGCGACAACCATGGTGGCGGCGTGGATGAGGGCGCTGACCGGCGTCGGACCCTCCATGGCGTCGGGTAGCCAGACGTGGAAGGGGACCTGGGCACTCTTGCCCATGGCGCCAAGGAAGACCGCGAAACAGGCGACGAAGAGGTAGGTGGCGCTGTAGCCACCCTCCTCGGCAAAGTGAATGATCTCCTGGATGTTGAACGTCCCGGCGCCCTTCCAGAGGAGGATGATGCCGATAAGGAGACCGACATCGCCGACGCGGGTGGTGATGAAGGCTTTCTTGGCTGCTTCCACCGCGCTCCGGCGCTCCCAGTAGAAGCCGATGAGGAGGAACGAACTGACGCCGACGAGCTCCCACGAGATATAGACGAGGAGAAGGTTGTCGGCGAGGACGAGGAGAATCATCGAGGCGGCGAAGAGCTGGAGGACGGCGAAGAACCAGAAGTAGCGCGGCTCCCCCTTCATGTAGCTAACGCTGAAGATGTTGACCATGAGGGAAACGCTGGTGACAACGCCGAGCATCACGATGGTGATGGGGTCGACGAAGATGCCCTGGTGAAGCTCAAACTCGCCAATCCGTGACCATTCGATTTCCCGGACGAACGGGCCGAGGCCGTCGCCGGCACCGAGGAAGTCAGCAAGGACGAAGAAGAAGAGAACGAAGGAAGTGCCGATGGCGAGGACGCCAAAGTAGTCGCCCTGGCGAGGAAGCCAGCGGCCAACGAAGGCAAGGACGAGGAACATGCCAGCCGGGACGGCGGCAAGTATCCATGCTTGTTCAGCTCCCATTAGTCCAGGCGGCCCCTTCTTCTTACCACTTGAGTGCCGCCACCTCGTCCACATTGCTAGTGGAGTGGTTGCGGAACAGCCGGATGACGATTGCGAGCGCCAGGCCGACTTCTGCCGCGGCAACGGTGATAACGAATACGGCGAACACTGCGCCGGTGATTGCATCGGGATCGAGATAGGCCGCGAAGGCGACGAAATTGAGGGATACGGCGTTCAGCATAAGTTCAACACTCATGAGGATGACGACCGCGTTGCGCCGGGCCAGGACACCATAGACGCCGATCGCGAAGATGATTCCGCTGAGCGCCAGGTAGTTCTCAAGGGGAACCATGCTTACTCGGCATCCTCCTGCCGGGCCAGAATGATGGCCCCAACGAGGGCTACCAGCAAGAGCACGGCGACGAAGATGAAGGGTGCGCCGAAGTTCATGAACATGACCTCGGAGACCTGGTGAATCGAAATATTGGCCGGCAGGTCATCGACGTCGCCGCGCCAGGATGTGCCGAATGCAACGCCAACAAGGATGACCGCTAGCACACCTGCGACGAGGAATCCGAACGGTGCCTGGGGGCCGTTGACGATCATCCGCTCATCGCCGGTGGCCATACGCGTGAGCATGAGGGCAAGGAGGATGAGCACGGTAACCGCGCCGCCATAGATGAGGAACTGGACGAGCGCGAGGAATTCGACGGTGAGGAAGAGGTACATCGCCCCGACCACGCCGAGGCTGATGATCAGGAAGATGGCCGAATGGATGATGCTGCGCGCGGCAACGACACCGATTGCGGAGGCGACCATGACGGCCGCGAAGAGCCACCAGAGGACTTCAGTCGCCACTTTGCAGACTCTCAATCGTGATATCGAACGAAGCGAGGGTCTGGACGACGTCGTCCGGGACTTCTTCGCCGGCGGCAAGCGCCTCTTTGGCCGCACGCTCGGCACGCATTCGGCGGGCGCGCAGTTTACGGGGTGAGTCGCCACCTTCCGGTGCTTCAGCTGCGGCGGGTGCGGCGCTGGCTGCTGCCACGGCCGCTTTCGCTTCTTCCGTGGCCATGTCCGAGCCGGTCTCGGCGAGCACGGCCATGAGTTCGGGAGTGATCTCCTGGCCCTGGTCGACGAGTGCCTTGGCGTCACGCTCGGCGCGCATACGACGAGCCCTGAGCTTGCGGGGCGAATTGGGGTCGCCCTGGACACCGGAAGCGGCGGCATCGGCTGCAGGAGCGCCAGCTGCAGCGGGAGCACCGCCACCGCCGTACGGCACGCCGGGCTTCATGTTCTGGTACTTCTCGACGGCGGCGGCCACCTCGGGTGGTACAGCCTCGCCGCGGTCGACGAACGCCTGCATTTCGCGTTCGGCCTTCATCCGCCTTGCACGGAGCTTGCGCTCGGAGAGGATTTCGACATCCTCGGCACCGGCAGCACCACCACCGGCTGCGGTGGCTGCTACGGCCTTCTTCTCGGGTTCGCGGAGCTGAATTGCCGGGCCTTCACCCCGTTGGACTCGCTCTTCCTGGGCCTTGCGCGCTTCGGGAAGAGCGAACTTGAACGGGATCTCTTCGACGGTTTCGCCGGAGACGTCGGCCTCGATCTGGGTGATGCGATCCTGCGGGCGGAAGGGGACCGTGAGGGCGCCAGTCTTGCTCGCCACGAGGAGATCGTCGATGTCCATGTGGAGGTCGAGGCGGTCGTAGACGGCGTGTTCATGCCCGGTCCAGTTGTTGTCCATGACGATGGCTTCGAAGGGGCAGACCTCGACGCAGATATTGCAGCGCATGCAACGGGCGTAGTCGATCCAGAACTTCTCGCCGATCTTGCGCCGATCACTGGTGCCTTCAGCGTGTTTCGGGTTGTCGACCATGATTGCGGTCATGCAGTCGACGGGGCAGTTGCGCACGCAAATATTGCAGCCGGTGCAGGCCTGCTCGTTGGCATCGAAGTCCCAGACGAGCACGGGAAAGCTACGCTGGCGAATAGGCAGCACGCGCTTGTCGTCGGGGTACTCGACGGTGACCGTCTTGCGGGAGAACGTGCTCATGGTTGTGGCGAGACCCTTGAGGATGCCGATCATGCGAGTGACATCTCTTCCTGGCGGTATGTGCCAACGTAGTCGCTGGTCTTCGCCCGGCGAACCCCACGGTAGTAAAGGATGCCGAGGAAGAGCACCGTGGCACCCCAGTTCACGAGGGCGAGGATCTCTTCGGGCCAGTCATAGAGCACGAAGACGCCGTTGACGATGATAAGCAGGAAGCTGACCTCGATGAGGACCTTCCAGCAGAAGTTCATGAGCTGGTCGATGCGGAGGCGGGGGACGGTGGCCCGGACCCACATGACGAGGAAGATGAACAGGAGGCTCTTCACGCCGGTGAGGAAGAGTTGCCAACCCCAGCCCCAATCGGAGCCCATGGGGAATTCCCAGCCACCGAGGAAGACGACCGACCCAAAGATGCTGAAGGCCCAGAGCGAGGCGTATTCGGAGAGCTGGAACATCGACCAGCGGATACCGCTGTACTCGACGAAATAGCCACCGACGATTTCTGATTCGGCGACAGGGATGTCGAAGGGAGCGCGGTGGAGTTCGCTGAGCATGGCCATGAAGAAGATGACGAAGGCGAGCGGCTGGATGAGGATGAAGGGACGCGTCTCCTGGAGGAGTATCAGTTCCTGGAGGTTGAGCGTGCCGTTGATCTGGACACCATCGATCTCGCCACGGGCGACGATGACGACGGCAAGCAGGGCGAGCACGAGGGGGATCTCGTAGCTGATCATCTGGGCAGCGGCGCGGACGCCACCAAGGAGCGCGTACTTATTCCCGGAGCCGAGGCCGGCCATCATGATTCCGACGATATTGAGCCCAAGGATGGCGAAGACGAAGAAGACACCGAGGGCGAGGTTGCGGACACCCCAATCGGCCGCGAACGGCAGCACGATGAGGATGGTGAACACGGGGATGAAGGTCATGAAGGGAGCGAACTCGAAGACCCAGCGGTCGGCGTTGCGGGGGCGCAGATCTTCCTTGCTGACGAGCTTGAGGGCGTCGGCAAAGCCCTGGAGGAGACCGGCACGGCCGGTCTTGGTTGGGCCCAGGCGCTGCTGGAAGCGGGCAACGACCTTTCGTTCACCGTAGGTGAGGTAGACGACGACGATCGTCATCACGAGGACGACGATGACGACCCGGATAATGGCGTCGATCCATGCGATACCGAAGAAGGCCTGGCCGAAGTCCATTACTTGTCCACCTCGCCGAGCACGATATCGAGCGACCCGAGGATGATGATTGCGTCGGCCAGGTAGCTGCCGACGACCATCTCGCGGAGAGCGCTGAGGTTGCAGAAGGAAGGCGAGCGGAGCTTCATCCGGTAGGGCTGGTTGCCGCCTTTCGCGAGGGCGTAGACGGAGTACTCACCCTTGGTGCCTTCGGTGCGCATGTAGCACTCGGCATCGTTGATGCGGAGCGTCTTGGGGAGTGAGGGGTTGAGGACGAGTCCGCTCTTCGGCATTTCTTCAAGGCACTGCTCGATGATCTTCGTGCTCTGGTAGGCCTCGGCCATGCGGACCATGAAGCGATCGAAGACATCGCCCTGTTGGCCGGTGGGGACGGTGAACTTGAGGTGCGGGTAGATGCTGTAGGGCTCGGCCTTGCGGACGTCGTAGGGGATGCCTGCGGCGCGGATCATGGGGCCGCTCATGCCCCAGTTGATGGCGTCTTCCTTGCTCATCGGGTTCAGGTCTTTACAGCGTTCGACGAAGATCTCGTTGCCGGTGAGCAGGCCGTCGAAGTCTTCGAGCCCCTGGCGGATGGAGCCAAGCACCCAGCGGCAGCGGTCTTCGAAGTTGGCGGGCAGGTCCATGGTGACGCCGCCGACGCGGAAGTAGGTGGGGAACATGCGGTCGCCGGCGACTTCTTCGAAGAGGTCGTAGATACGTTCTCGTTCGCGCCAGGCGTAGACGAAGCTGGTACCGAAGGAGCCGACATCGGCGCCGAAGGCACCGAAGAACATCATGTGAGAGTTGATCCGGCTCAGTTCCATCATGAGGACGCGGATGTACTCGGCGCGGTCGGGAACTTCTACCCCGGCGAGCTTCTCGACGGCCATGCAGTAGGCGCCTTCGCAGTTGAGGCCGCCGAGGTAGTCGGTGCGGTCCCACCAGCCCATGGCCTGGCGGTAGTCGGCGTTTTCGGTGAGCTTTTCGAGGCCCCTGTGGAGGTAGCCGATATAGGGTTCGCAATCGACGACGACTTCGCCATCGACGGTGAGGAGCATGCGGAAGACGCCGTGGGTGGCGGGGTG
>JAGQGZ010000176.1 GCA_020432105.1 Dehalococcoidia bacterium
CTAGCCACGCAGGTCGCCACATCCGGTAGGCTGCGAACATTCGCCGGGAGGGGACCATGACCTTCAAAGACCTCACCTACGACGTCAACGACCACGTCGCCCTCATTACCCTGAACAAACCCGAAAAGCTCAATGCCATGACCTGGGGGTCGTGGGCCGAACTCGAAACGGCTATCGCCGATGCCGAGGATGACGACGACGTTCGCTGCATTGTGATCACCGGGGCCGGCCGGGGTTTCTGCGCCGGCACCGACCTCACCACCACCGAGACCGAGGCCGATTGGCACCCTCGCCCGTTTACTCCCCGTGAACAGAAGCTACGGTCCCGCTTCCTCGTCATGGAGCAGATCTACCGCTGCCGAAAGCCCACGATTGCCGCCGTCAACGGGGCCAGTGCCGGGGCCGGATTCTCGCTCGCGCTCAGCGTCGATATCCGCATTGCGAGCGAGGCTGCGCGGTTCAGTGCTGTGTTCGTCAAGCGGGCGATCGTTGCGGACACCGGTTGCACCTGGTTCCTCCCCCGCATTGTCGGCATGGAGAACGCCCTCAAGATGCTCTACACCGGTCGTCTTGTCCCTGCCCAGGAGGCCCTCGCGATGGGGCTCGTCAGTGAAGTCGTCCCCAACGATCAGCTCATGGTCCGGGCGATGGCCCTTGCCTCTGAGATCGCCCACGGTCCCAGCGTCGCCATCGAATTGATGAAGCGCCTCGCCCACCAGGCCTGGGAAACCGATCTCACGACACAGGTCGAACACGAGCAGATGCTCCAGGGCATCAGTTCACAGACGGAGGATGTGAAGGAAGGGCGGCTTTCCTTCCTCGAAAAGCGCGAGCCCCGTTTCCAGGGGCGCTGAGATGAAGAAGGCCGCCCATGTGGGCGGCCTTCTTATTGGTCTACCGGCTGGCTAGACGGTGACGGTTCGGGCGATATCGCCGAGACGACCTCGCGCCTGCTTCAGCAGGTGGTCGTATCGCTCGGCGTCCCGGGCTGTCTCCCACTCGCGACGGTACCGTACCGCCGGGCGGTTCAGCTCGGCATTGCGTGCCTGGACTACCCAGGGAGCGATGATGTATTCCATGTCGGACATTCCTTTTCCAATCCCGGGCCGATTGTGCCCGGCTTCTTTCGCGAGTCCGCCGGAGCGTGATTGCCGCTCCGCGGTGCTCGTGGGTGATGCTTCAACGCCTACGGGGTTAGCTGTCAGGCTGCGGCTGAAGTCACCGCCCCGTCCTTTGCAAGAAGACGGATTCGCCTCAAGAGTTGGTTCCCCCGCATCGCCCCTCGATCACCGGGACGATTTCAGCGACTACAGTTCAAGTACAGCACTGCAACCTGCATCTAGCAACACTTCCGGTAAGTGCTTCTATCAATGCGTGACATAGGTCACATACAGCGGCAAACCCATGCCTCCTGCGGGCTGTTTTTCGACTGCCGCTGCTAACGTCCGGGCCCCGCCGGGCGGATGAGGTCCGCCGGATTCTTCAGCCGACTATCGAACGGTGCCACCGGGTCGCCGTCGCCGATGTACGCCCGGCCCCTCGCACTCGATGTACCGGTAGGTCACAACGAGGAATTGCTCGTTCGCCAGGCGACTGCCGTGCTCCTTGCAGAAAGCACGAGCCATTCGCCGTTCCGGGACGAGGGGTGAACCATCCCTCCAGATTGCGGTAACATCCGTGTTACCGGTGCATCCCCTCGACGCCCTTGGAAACCCCACTCGCCGCGACATCCTTCGCACACTGCGGTCGCGCCCATGTTCCGTGGGCGACCTTGCCTCGCGCTTTCCAGTCAGCCGCCCGGCAGTTTCCCGCCACCTACGCGTACTCCGCCAAGCGGGGCTGGTGACCGCGTCCGCCTCTGGCAACCAGGCTATCTATGCAATCCGGCCGGAAGGCTTCGCCGGTGCGCGCGAGTTCATCGAGGACTTCTGGACCGAGGGCCTCTCCCGGTTGGAGGCACTGGCTCGCGAATGAATGAAGTGAGGCTCAGCGTGGTGTTGCCGCTCGACCAGGCCGCGGCTTTCGACCTTTTCACCAACCGCATGAGCGACTGGTGGCCACCGGACCGCAAGTACACTGGTCCCGAGGCCACCCTTCATATGGAGCCGTCTGGCCGCTTCTGGGAGCGCGGCACCGATGGCGCCGAGGTGGAGTGCGGCCGCGTGCTGGACTGGTCACCGCCGAACAGGCTTGTGATGGATTTCTACAAGGGCACCGACCCCGACCATCCCACTCGCGTGACTGTCAGCTTTGTAGCCGAAAGCGAAGGGACGCGTGTTGCTATCCTTCACGTCCCGACGGCTGCCAGCCTGGACCTCTGGGAGTCGCGGGCCCCGCTCTACGTGGCCTCGTGGGAGCTCTGTTTCACGAGCCTGGTTGCCGTAGCGTAACCAAGTGGTTACCATCCGCCCCACGCCACTCGGAGCAGCCATGAAGCAGTACGCCGCCAGCACCAGCATCAATGCACCCGTCGAGCGCATCTGGGCAATCCTCACCGATGGTTCGACCTGGACGGACTGGAACCCGACCGTCGTGAAGTTCGAAGGGACGATTGCCGAGGGGGAGACGGTGAAGGTCTACCCCGCCATCAATCCCAAACGTGCCTTCCCGGTAAAGGTGCGTCACATGCACGCACCCCGGGTGATGGTCTGGGAAGGGGGCATGCCGCTTGGCCTGTTCCGGGGCACGCGGACTTTCGAGTTGAATGGCTCGGACAGCGGCGGCGTCGAGTTCGCCATGCGCGAGGTCTACAGCGGTCCGCTCTCGCCGCTCATCGGTCGCTCGATCCCCAACTTGCAGCCCGAATTCGAAAAGTTCGCGGCGGCGCTCAAGGCCAGGGCTGAGGCGGGCTAGCGAAACCGGTCCAGCGCAGCCCCGATCGCCTCCGGCATCCCCGGGTCACCGGACGAGTGCCCGGCGCTCTCCACGATGGTCAGCTCAGCCTCTGGCCAGGCCATCGACAGTTGCCACGCCGTCTCCAGGGCGCTCCCCAGGTCCATCCGCCCATGGATGAGGACCCCCGGTATGCCGGCCAATCGCCGGGCATCGCGCAGCAGCTGCCCCTCCTCCAGCCAGGCATTGTGGTGGAAGTAGTGGGTGACCACGCGCGCGAATCCCCGCTGGAACTCGTCGGTCAGGCGGCGCGGCTCTGGCTTCCAGCCCGGGTCGATACTCACGAGTGCGTTCTCCCACTCGCACCAGTGCCGCGCCGCCGCGAGCTGGGTGGGCGGGTCCGAGTCTTGCAGCAGCCGATAGTACCCGGCCACCGGGTCGCCTCGCTCAGCCTCCGGGAGGTGCGAGAGGAAGCGCTCATGTTGTTCGGGCACAAACCGGCCAACGCCCCGGTAGAGCCAGTCGATCTCGCTTCGCCGGGTCATGGTCACGGCGGCAAGCACCATGGCGGCGACCCGATCGGCGTACCGTTCGGCATAGGCGAGCGCCAGCGTCGACCCCCACGAGTTGCCGTAGACCAGCCACCGGTCGATTCCCAGCCGTTTGCGCAGCCGCTCGATGTCTTCGACGAGGTGCCAGGTCGTGTTTGCCGAGAGGTCTGTAGTGGGGTCACCGGCGGTGGGCGTGCTGCGGCCGCAGTTCCGCTGGTCGAAGAGCACCAGGCGGTAGGCTGCCGGGTCGAAGAGTCGCCGCATGCCCTTGCTGCACCCCGACCCCGGGCCGCCATGCAGCACCACCGCGGGCCTGCCGTCCGGATTGCCGCACTGTTCCCAGTAGATGCTGTTCCCGTCGCCCACATCGAGCCACCCGTGTTCGTAGGGCTCGATCAGCGGGTAGGGCATGGGGGGAGTGTACCGCCGCCAGGTCATCTCCGAGCATCGGCTGGCGGATCGCTGGCTGGTGGCCGTGAAGACGGGCCGTCGACCTCAATCAATGCAGGGCCGGCACCCGCCGAAGCACGAGAGGATGCACGTGTAGAGCGATCGAAACGGCTGCTGCGCGCCAGCCAGCGGCCAATCTCTACCAGCAGGCGGGCACGTTCACGGCCCCGGGCGGTGCGCAGGCGGCTCCGGTACTCCAGCAGCCGAAGGGATGGGTGGATGAGAACGTTCGGGGGGTAGGTCATCGGGTATCTCCTCTGGTGGCCGGTTCGTCCAGCCGAATGCTGATTTCTGTTTCGATAGCCGACTCCACCTCGGCGAGGGTCGATTCGCTGACGACATGGAGGATGTGGGCGCTGGCCAGCCCGGCGGCGATACTCGCGGTGAACGGCCCCCAGAAACCGCGCGGGTCGAAGCCTGTTTGCACGTCGAAGGTGGAGGCCCCGGCGCCGGCCAGCACCAGCGCCGCAATTGGCCCCAGGACAAGGTCACCGGCGACGCCCGGCACAACGATCAGCCGTCCGGTAAGTTCCTCCCGCGCAACGTAGGGAAGCTCGATACGGGTGGAGAGCAGGATGCGCGCCACTCCGCCAAGAAATCCGCCTGCCAGGATTGCCCACCAGACGACACGTGCGGCTTCAGCATCCATGGTCTATCTCGAAGTTGGTTGTCGATTGGTTCTGCATACCAGCAAGGGTCGACGGCCGAGTCCGGAGGTCCGCCCGGACCGTGGCGCTGGCCGGACGCGAGGCGTCGCCTTCGTTTCGAACGTTGTCGCCTTTACCGGACACACTTGCAGCACTCCATCTCTCGAGGCCCCGGCGGATCGGTGAATGCGGAAGCTATACTCAGTGTGCGGGAGTCCCCATTGGTGTCCCCTTGCGATGGCTTCTTGTCATTGAGCGGGCGACCATCCATACTGAATCTTGGTCCGCTCCGGCGGATCGTTTTTGTGTAGATACCCTTGTGGGAAGGCCCGGGCCCGGGTGGCGCAACTGGCAGCGCAATCGATTTGTAATCGATAGGTTAGGGGTTCGAGTCCCCTCCTGGGCTCCACACAAAACATGGCCTGCTTCGGCAGCCAGGGCGCCGGGCAGGGGTGGCCGAGTGGTTAATGGCAGCAGACTGTAAATCTGCCGCGCTACGCGCTTCGTAGGTTCGAATCCTGCCCCCTGCACCACTAAGCTGAATCCGGTCCGGATGGACCACCAGAGAGCCCTCATAGCTCAGTTGGCAGAGCGCGTTCTTGGTAAGAACGAGGTCTCCGGTTCAAATCCGGATGAGGGCTCCAGACCTGGCGAACACACCAACGACATCCCATAGAGAGGGAGAAACAGGGCGATGGCGAAAGAGAAGTTTGAGAGAAACAAGCCGCACGTAAACGTGGGGACGATTGGTCACGTTGACCATGGGAAGACGACCCTGACAGCGGCGATTACGAAAGTGCTGGCGCTGAAGGGCGAGGCCTCGTTCCGGGCGTTTGACTCGATCGACAATGCGCCGGAAGAGCGCCAGCGCGGGATCACGATCGCGATTGCCCACGTGGAGTACGAGACGGACAACCGCCACTA
>JAGQGZ010000177.1 GCA_020432105.1 Dehalococcoidia bacterium
GGTTCGAACCCCAGTGGATGCCGATCGCCCTCAGAGCCTCGCGGGCAAGTGGCTGGTAGGTGCTGAGTTTGCCACCGGCGACACTGTAGAGGCCGGCGGGCCCACCCGCTAGCGAGTGGTCGACGACGGCGTGTTTGCGGGTGATGGCCGATTCTGGACCGCGAGACGAGGCGAGGAGGGGTCGAAGCCCGGCATAGGCATAGCGCACCATGTCCGCCGTGATGCCATAGTCCGGGAGCAGTGATTGTGCCTCGCCGAGCAGGTACTCGGCCTCGCGGCGGGTGGGTGATACGAAGCCCGGGTCTCCCTCGTCGCGGACATCGGTGGTGCCAACGAGCAGGAGCCCGGAGTGGGGCAGCGCAAAGAAGACGCGGCCATCCGACCGGGCGGTGGCGAGGACGGCTGCGTCGGGTAGTGGCGCGGGCAGCTCGATCGCGATGTGTGTGCCGCGAGTTGTGCCGAGAATGCGCGGCAGGCGGGCGCCGGTGGTGTTGTTGACGGCGTCGACCCAGGGCCCGGCGGCGTTGATCACATGGTCGCCCCGGAATTCGAACTCCTCGCCCCTGTGAACGACGGTGACACCGGTGACCAGCCCATCCGTATGGCCGATCGTGGTCACGGACGCGTGATTGGCTATCAGAGCCCCGTGGTTGCGAGCTTCGAGGGCCAGCTCGAGGGCGATCCGCTCCGGGGCGACTGCCCGCGCGTCATAGAACGAAAAGCCTCCGGGTGCTTTCTGGCCGAGCCCCGGTACGGCGTGTTGCACCTCCGCGGACGTGAGCGATTGGTGGCGAGGGAGACTGCCGCCGGTCGCCAGCAGGTCGTAGGCGGCAAGCCCGATTCGCATCTGCCAGGAAGGACGCCGGGAGAACCGTCCACCCGGAAGTACAAACGGCTGCGGTTTGACCAGGTGAGGGCGTTCCCGGAGCAGGCGGCCGCGCTCGCGGAGCGACTCGAAGACCAGTCCGACCTCGCCGTGTTCGAGATACCGCAGCCCGCCATGAATCAACCGCGTCGAGCGCCACGTCGTTCCGAATCCAAAGTCATCCTGCTCAAAGAGGGCAACGCGCAGGCCCCTGATGGCGGCTTCTCGGGCGACTGCGGCGCCGTTGATGCCCCCGCCGATGACGAGCAGGTCGAATGGCGCCCGGGCTGCCGCTTCCTGGAGGTTCATCCGCCGGGACGTCCACCGCTGACCTGGCGGATGGCGGCGTGCCACACCTCCATCCGCTCCTCCCGCTCGTCATCGCCGATCCTGGGTTCGAAGCTGCGGTCCGGCTGCCAGAGGCCATCCACCGCCTCCTCGGATTCCCAGACTCCGGCAGTAATCCCGGCGAGGTAGGCCGCCCCAAGGGCGGTGGTCTCGATGTTCGTTGGCCGGACCACCGGGATGCCGGCTAGGTCTGCCTGCATCTGCATCAGGAGATTGTTGGCCGAAGCGCCGCCGTCCACGCGGAGTTCCGTCACCGGTTGGGGCAGGTCACGATTGATCGCGGCGATGAGGTCGGCGCTGGACATGGCGATCGCTTCCAGGGTGGCCCGCGCGAGGTGGCCCGTCGTGGTACCGCGGTTGAGTCCAAACATCGCCCCCCGGGCTTCCGGATCCCAGTAGGGAGCGCCGAGCCCCGTAAAGGCCGGTACGAATGTCACTCCCCCGCTATCGGCGACGGAGCCGGCGAGGGCCTCGCTTTCGGTTGCCGTGGAGATGATGCCGAGCCCGTCGCGGAGCCACTGCACCGCCGCACCGGCGACGAACACCGAGCCTTCGACCACATACTCCGGGCCGGCCTTGCCCGTGTTCGCGCCGAGGGAGACGAGCAGCCGGTTCTCGCTGACCCGCGGCTCGCGTCCAGCGGGGGCAAGGACAAAGGCGCCGGTGCCGTAGGTGTTCTTGGCAAGACCCGGCCGCGTGCAGGCCTGGCCAAACAGGGCCGACTGCTGGTCTCCGGCGATACCGGTGATGGGTATCCTGGCGCCAAGAACGTCGCTGTCGGTGTAGCCGAAGTTCGTCATCGAAGCCGCCGCCCGCGGGAGGATCCCCGAGGGGACATTGAGGATCTCGCAGAGGGTCTCGTCCCAGCGGCCCCGCCGGATGTTGAAAAGCATGGTGCGGCTGGCGTTCGTGAAGTCGGTGGCGTGGACGGCGCCGCCGGTCAGCTTCCAGAGCAACCAGGAGTCGACAGTCCCGACTGCAAGACCGCCGCTGTCCGCCATCGACCGGAGTGAGGGCTGGCTTTCGAGGAGCCAGGCGAGCTTCGTGCCGGTGAAGTAGGGGTCGATGGTGAGGCCGCTGTGGTGAGCGATGGTCTCTTCGTGGCCGGCAAGGCGAAGGTCTTCGCACAGGGGCGCCGTCCGGCGATCCTGCCAGACGATCGCAGGGGCGACGGGCGCGCCCGTAGCACGGTCCCAGGCGACCAGGGTCTCCCGCTGGTTGGTGATTCCAATCGCCGTCAGCCGGGAAGTGGTGACGCTGGCAGCGGCCAGGGCTGTCGCGATCGCTTCCTGCGTGCTCGTCCAGATCTCGTCGGCATCGTGCTCAACACGGCCCGGTTCCGGGTAGTACTGGCGAAATGCCACCTGGCCGATGCCGAGCACCGCGCCCAGTTCATCGACCACGAGGGCCCGCGAACTTGTGGTGCCCTGGTCGATAGCGAGGATCCGTGCGGCAGCCATCGTCGTGGAGTATACGAATGCAGGGGCGTGGCGGTTAGCTTCGCCGCGGCCGGCTCGACTCCAGTTTTTCGGTCAGCTTCTGGTGTTCACGGCGGAGTTCTTCCAGTTCATCGCGCAGTTTGCGGACCTCTCCCGGCACCGTGTCGCCCGAACGGAGAGCCGCTGAAACCTGCCGGGCTACCCGGATGCCCCGCCCGTCCAGTTCGCGCTCACGCATTTCGTCGAGTGCCGGGGCGCGAGAGCCGTCGCCGGCTCTCTTTAGGGCGTTCGCTGCCGCGATCCGGACACGAAAGTCCGGGTCACGCAGGTAGTCGACGAGGACATCGCAGATCTCGGTTCGCCGCGATTCGAACCGATTGGCAAGCTGTCCGAGGGCCCGCATCGCAACCGGGCGGGCCTGGAACGGCTCGCCATACTTCGCGACACGCAGCACCTGTTCGACTGCCCGCTCGTCGCGGAGTTCGACTAGGCCGTCGATGCAGCCGATCCGCACAACCTGCCGAAATGAAGGGCGGTCGATGTTGGCCATGATCGCCTCATAGGCCCCCGCTACACGGAGCTTGCCAAGGCTGCGATTCGCTTCGCCCTCGACAAACCATGACTGGTCGCGGCGAGAAAGGGGAATGAGCGCCTCGCGCGCTTCCTCATCGTCGTGGAAGTTGCCAAGTGCTTCGACGATGCCACGACGCGTCTTGGGGTGGCGTATGCCGATAGCGGCGATGAGGGCTGCCTTTGCATCCGCCGTCCCCGCTTTTCCCAGCGCCCGGGCTGCGGCTGCCTGCACGCCCCAGAAGCGATCGCCGGTCATAGCCGTGGCGAGAGCCTCCACGGCGGTCGCTCCCCCCTTCTTCCCGAGTGCCCGGGCGGCTGCCTCACGCCCGCCGATGTCGTCGTCGTTCTGGAGCTGGAACACGAGCTCTTTTGCGGGCTTGTCAAACTCGAGCTCCTTGAGGACGGCGCCATAGGGGTCGAACCGGCACAGGTCTGGCTTTCGCGGCAGGGCGAAAGAGAACGACTCCTCCTCGCTCTCGATTCTCACCTGGAACTCCTGGGGCCTGCCGCGCCCTGTGCGAAAGCCGATGCGTACGGGTGTCTGGAACACCGGCGTGCCGTCCGTCGTGTCCTGCGTTTGTTTCACGCTGACGGTTGCCACCTTCCGGTCGTTGTCCCAGCTCCAACTCACTTTGAACTTAGGGTGACCGGGCTTGAACACCCACTGGTCAAAAAACCAATCGAGATTGCGCCCGGTCTCCTCAGAGATGGCTCGGACCAGGTCACGGGTAACGACGTTGCGATCCTGGTTGTCGCGGGTGTACAGCTGAAGCGATCGGTAGAAGGCCTCGTCGCCAAGCTCCTGCCGGAGCATATGCAGGACGAGTGAGCCCTTCTCGTACAGGTGCCTGTCGAACACGTCTATCGGCTCGTTGTAGACATTCGCGACGAGCGGGCGCCGGTACTCCTCAGCGAGATAGAGGGCGGTGTTGTCGAGCACTTCCTGGTGGTACTCATCGATTCCGCGATGATGCTCGGTCCAGAGGCACTCCATGTAGGTCGCGAAACCTTCGTTCAGCCAGCCATGCGCCCATTCCCGGCAGGTCAGCAGATCGCCCCACCACATGTGCGCCAGCTCGTGGGAGATGAGGCCGTCGCTGGTGAAGTCGCGCTCCGCTTTCCGGTCCAGGAGGATGAGCTCGGTCATCGTCGTAGCACTTGTGTTTTCCATCCCCCCGAAGACGAAATCGCGGACGACGATCTGGCTGTACTTCGCCCAGGGATAGGGGATGCCCGAGACTTTTTCGAATAGCTCCACCATCTCCGGCGTGTTCTTGAACGTCCTGATGGCGGAGTCGACGTCCTTCTCCTCGACGTAGTAGTCGATCGTCAGGTCGTTGCGATTGGCCTCGATCCGCTCGAACTCGCCGGCTGCCATGCTGATGAGGTAGGTCGAGTGGGGCCGGTCCTGGTGCCAGTGATAGCGGCGTGTCCCATCACGATTCTCCTTGTTTTCGAGCAGACGACCGTTGGACAGCACGAACCAGTGCCCGGGTACCGTCGCCAGGAGGTCGGTGGTCTGCTTGCCGTTAGGGGAATCCAGGCAGGGAAACCAGTACTTCGAGTCTTCATCCTGGCCCTGCGTCCAGGCCTGGACCGGCTTCTCCGGATACCCGTCGTCCGGGCCGGTGAAGTAGAGGCCCACGCGAGGAGTGGCAGCATAGGTGACAGCCACCCGGAACTCCTGTCCACGATCGCGGGGAGGATCCAGCGGTATCGAGATCTGCTCGCCGTCATAGCCAAATTCAACCGGCTTCCCCCCGACCATCACGTTCTCGATTTGCATATCGACGGCGTCCAGCGAGACGGTGTGGAGGCCCGGGTTCATTGCAACGAGCGTGTGGGTGACGGTTCCGGAGATGCCCTGTCCCGGAACGTCTATGCGGACGTCGATTTTCGAATGCCGGATGTCGGCGATGCGGTCGCGTGGCCACTGCGGCCTGTCGCCGGGAAGCGGATGGCCGGGTACACCATCTGCGCCGAGCAGCCCGCAAGCGATCTCTCCCTCGATATATCGCTCAACCGACATTTGCACTCCTCCACCGCGTGAAAAGGTGGATGCTACGCAGCGTCGCGCCAACGTGCGAAGCCCCTAATACACCAGGGCTGTGCCTTCACC
>JAGQGZ010000178.1 GCA_020432105.1 Dehalococcoidia bacterium
GAGGTCGCGGCGCTCTTCCTTCGCCTCGGCTTTTTCGCCTTCGGTGGGCCTGCCGCGCACATCGCCATGATGCGTGACGAAGTCGTCTCTCGCCGCAAGTGGATGACCGACCAGGAGTTCCTCGACCTCCTCGGCATCACGAACCTTATCCCCGGTCCGAACTCCACGGAGATGACGATGCATCTCGGCCTTGAGCGTGCCGGGTGGCGCGGCCTGATCGCGGGCGGCACCCTCTTCATCTTCCCCGCCTTCCTCATTGTCCTCGTCCTTGCCGTCCTTTACGACGAGTACGGCACCACCCCATCAGCCGAGTGGATCCTCTACGGCATCAAACCCGTGGTGATCGCCATTATCGCCCAGGCGGTCTGGCGGCTCGGCCTCGTCGCCATCCGTCCCGCTCCCTGGCTGCTCGCTGGCGGCGCTGCGGTCATGGCGCTCTACCTCCTCGGCGTGCATGAGCTCATCCTCCTCTTCGCCGGGGGAATTACGCTCGCCCTGGCTCGCCACGCCCCTGCCCTCTACCAGTGGTTCTCCCGTCGCACGGTGGCACTCGCCGCTCCCTTCTTGGCGATGCCCGTTCTCGCCTACCAGGCCGCTGAACCGCTCCGTGAGTACAGCCACGCCACCCTCGGCCTCACCTTCCTCAAGATTGGCGCCCTCCTCTACGGCAGCGGCTACGTCCTTGTCGCCTTCCTCCAGCGCGACTTCGTTGACAACCTCGGCTGGCTCACCGAACAGCAACTTCTCGATGCCATCGCCATCGGTCAGCTGACACCCGGTCCCGTCTTCACCACAGCCACCTTTGTCGGCTACATCACCGGCGGCTTTCCCGGCGCATTCATCGCGACGGCCGCGATCTTTGCCCCGGGCTTCCTCTACGTCGCAATGGTCAATCCGTTGCTGCCCAGGCTCCGCGGTAACATCGTTGCCTCAGCCCTCATCGATGGTGTCAACATCGCCGCCATCGGCCTCATGGCCGGGGTCCTGGCCGAACTTCTGCGCTCCGGCGTAGTCGACATCTGGACGGGGGCGATACTCGCCATCGCCGCGGTTGCCTTGTTCCGAAACCTCAACACCACCTGGCTCATTGTCGGCGGCGCTCTCCTCGGCATCGCTTTCAATGCCTTCGACCTTGCCTGACCTATGGAATCGCCCCTGCTCCCTCCACTTCGGAACCCTTCCATTCTAGCCACTGCACCAAACCCCCGGTGCCCGTAAGCTGAGCCACTCACCCGCAAACCCGGAGACGCCTGTGGTACTCAGCGACCGCACCATAAGAACCGAAATCGAAGCCGGTAACCTCGCCATCGACCCCCTTGGTCCCGATGCTGTGCAACCGGCCAGCGTCGACCTTCGCCTTGGCCACCAGTTCCGCGTCTTCCGCAATTCCATGATCCCCTACATCGACGTCAAGCAGGACTATCCGGACCTCACCGAGCTTGTTGAGATCGCCGGCGATGAGCCGTTCATCCTTCACCCGGGCGAGTTCGCTCTCGCCGTTACCTACGAACGCGTCCGTTTGCCCGACACCATCGTCGGCCGTCTCGAGGGCAAGTCATCGCTTGGCCGGCTGGGTCTCCTCATCCACTCCACCGCCGGCTATGTCGACCCCGGCTGGGACGGCGCCCTCACCCTTGAACTCTCGAACGTGGCCAATCTCCCAATCACCCTGTACCACAAGATGAAGGTCTCACAGATTTCCTTCCTCAGGCTCACAGAGCCGGCCGAACAGCCCTATGGTTCGAAAGCTGCCGGCAGCAAGTACCAGGGCCAGGAAGGCCCGACGCCG
Organism: Dehalococcoidia bacterium; assembly: GCA_020432105.1. Classification (GTDB taxonomy): domain Bacteria; phylum Chloroflexota; class Dehalococcoidia; order Tepidiformales; family Tepidiformaceae; genus JAGQGZ01. The sequence goes on from JAGQGZ010000178.1 coordinate 1,790, forward strand.
AGCCGCTACTACCTCAACTTCCGCGATCGGTAGCCGCTACCACTCCGTCCGGTAACTTCGAATTCTCTCCGGTGTGATGGTGATCACCGCAAACGGGCTTCCGCCGCCGCCAAGCCACTGCTTCAGGATGCGTTCCGCCCGATCGGCCGGGTAGTAGCGCTTCGCCAGCCGCGTGATGAGTTCCGCGGGTTCGGTGTCCTCAACCTCGGCCGCTCCTTCAATGCTCACCCATGCCTCAGGTACGCCGACGCCCTCATAGACCGTCAGGTTCGCGACCGGGTTCGCATCAATGCGCCGCATCTTTGCGGCAGTTCGCCCGCTAAACAGTCGCGCAACCTTGCCGTCCCACTCGTACCACACTGGTACCGTGACCGGCTTGCCGTCTCCGGCAACCGTCGTCAGGCTCGCAATGCGCGTCGCCCGCAAGAAGTCGTCAACCTCGGCTGTTGTCATCTCGTCGCTCATGCTTTCCCCTGCGCCCGCAGCTGCATGAATTGCTGCACGAACGGGTTATTCTCCTTTTCGAACGCCACACTCGTCTGTTCCATGTGGCCCGGCAACACCAGCGTCTCATCGGGCAGCACCAGCAGCCGATCACAAATGCTCGTCATCTCCTGCATCATGTCGCCACCGGGCAGATCCGTCCTCCCGATGCTTCCGCGAAACAGCGTATCGCCACTGAAGAGCATGCCTTCGCTGTAGTAGCTCACACTCCCCGGAGTGTGCCCGGGCGTGGTGATCGCCGTCAGTTGTAGTCCGTCCACCTCAACCTTGTCGCCGTCCTGCACGAACATGTCCGGGTCGGGCGGCCCCTCGCCAACGTCGATACCGAAACGCTCAGCTGCACCCTTCCAACCCGTGCGAAGCAGATTGAGGTCGTCTTCGTGCAACAGGAACTTCGCTCCTGTCGCCGCGTGAACCCCGGCAACACCAAGGATGTGGTCGACATGGGCATGGGAGTTCGCGATGTACTTGATTCGCACCCCCATGTCTGCCGCCAGGGCCAGGATCTCATCTGGCTGGTCACCGGGGTCGATGCATATCGCCTCACCGGTCCGGCGATTGCCCACCACCCAGCAGTTCTCCTGGAAAACCCCCACGACTATGCCGCGGATCATCAGTTCGTTCGCTACTTCCATCCCGCCCCCTTGTATTCATGGTAGACGCCGGTCAGGCGGCAGACGAATTCGCTACATCACTACCGCACCAGGCTGGGGATGTGATGAATTGCCCCTACGTTCACGTTCCGTACAACCACAGGGTGGATCTGCAGGAAGCCGCCGCCGTCTTCTTCTTGACGGCCTTTGCCGCCACCGCCCAGTCCGTTACGGGCTTCGGCTTCGGACTCGTCGTCATCCCCTTCCTGGTCCTCGTTCTTGGCCCCCGCGATGCTGTCGTGCTTTCGACCATGCTCGGGACATCGCTCTCGGTGCTCATGCTCCTGCAACTACGTTCGCAGGTACCCTGGCGACCTGCGACGATCGCAATCACCGGCGCCATCATTGGCTCACCCGTTGGGCTCGTCGTCCTCGTTTCCCTCAACAAGGATGTCCTTCAGGTCGCTATCGCAATCGCCGTGTTGGTGGCTACCGCCCTGCTCATCCGCGGCTATCGCGTGCCCGCCGGCGGCGACACCGGGCCGCTCGTCGCCGGGTTCATCGGGGGCGTCACCCGCATGACGGCGGGGTTGCCCGGCCCGCCTGTCGTCCTCTACTTCAAGGCCAGTGGACTCACTCCCGAACTCCAGCGGGCGGCCGTTACCGCCTTCTTCGTCGTAACCGGCATCGCCGGGGCGGCGCTCTTTGCCGGTCAGGGGAGCCTCGACCGGCATCTCGCTGCGCTGGCATTAGTCGGCGTCCCCGCCATCGTCGTTGGATGGCTGACCGGGGGGAAGCTCTTCACCCGCATCGAACCCGGCCTATTCTCCGCCATCGTGTACGTCATGCTTGTTGGCAGCTCAGTGCTGGCAATCGCAACCGCTCTTACCTAGGAAATATCGCGGTCATGTGAAATTGCCGTCGAACGATGGGAACCTTTCCACGGTGCCGCTCGTCTGGAGGTTTGTACAACGCTGTCTTCGAAAGAGAAGGTGGGTCCCTATGCGATCTCGATTCCTCAACTGGCCTGTTCTTGGTATCGCCGCTGTCGTTCTATCGGCAGCACTGTTTGCCGGCGGACTTCTTGCCGGTCGATCCCTCGAAAGTAACGACGCGCCCGCTTCCGGTGGAACCGGGGACAGTGTCGGCAACCTCCTCCCCCGTACTGGCCCCTTTGCCGGCGCCCGCGACGATGGGAGCAACTCCCTCGTCCGCACAGCCGCTCCACGTTCGAGCGGGTCCGATGACATGGCGGCCACCGAAGATATCGCCCGTGACGGCTACGGCGGCTACGGCGGCTACGGCGAGATGGCGATTCCACCCAGCTACTACGGGTGCGAAGCCCTCCTTGGCGATGTCATCCAGGGAACCTCACTCGATCCGGCGGCCGCGGGCATCACCCCGAAGCTGCTCGGACCGCAGTTTCAGCTTATTCGGTTAAGTCTCTGGGCCGAAGGTGAATGCGACGAGCAGGGTGGGGCCACCGTTGGCAGGCCCGTCCTTGAGTCCTCCTGGCGCCACACTGAGTCTGGCGCCACGGTCTCCATCAGCCAACGCCTCCTCACAGAACCGGTGGCAAATGTCCGCTACGAGACTTCCGCCTCCGTCGTCTCCGATGGCTATCTGTTCACCGTCAACGCCTGGAACAACTACTACTTCTACGAAGACACTCCGGTGAGCGACGACGCGGCGGATATCCTGCCGCCATCCGATCAGCAAGATGTCGAAGCAGCACTCACGGCTGCCCTCGCGGATATCGCTCCCTCCGTGCCGAGCACCTGCTACTACCTGCAGACCGAGGGAGATTGGTCTGACCTTGCCAGCCTTGGCATCGGTGACCCTCGTTCGGCTATCCCGGCTGGCTTCACCCTGTCCAACTTCAACCTCTATACGTTCGCACCCCCGGCTGCCGGTTGCCCCGACAACGGTGCTGAACCGCCGATGGGCAACTCCTTCTGGGCCCAGTGGACCGCCGACAATGGCCGCAGCTATCTCGAAGTCAACATGTATCGCAACCCGTACTACGGAGACGAGGGGGATTGGCCCGGCAACCTCGACGAATGGGGTGCCAACTGGACCCGCAACGGCACGAGCTTCGGCGTCTGGGGAAGTGACCGGGATGGGGGCCTCGGCGTTGAGCCCATCGCCGCCGTAGCCACTGCCCTCGATCCCCAGTTCTCTCGCCAGTGCCTCATCTCACTGACCCCTCTCGACGCAAGTGCGCTCGCTCAACTCGGCATCGGCACACCTGCGGCAGATGGGTTCGAAGTCACCCAGTCCACCCTCAATCGTCGCGGCATCGACCCCTCCTGCCCCGGCGCCAGCCGGTACGAGGACTACACCAGCTACGAGTTCAACTGGACGCTCGGGTCTGACAAAGGCGAGCTTCAGGCCTATGCCTGGGTCAGCGGCACCGACTACGGT
>JAGQGZ010000179.1 GCA_020432105.1 Dehalococcoidia bacterium
CCTGAGACCGAATCCGCGCGCATCCTCGGCTACCTGCAGTCGCAGGCGAAGTCACGGTCGATCGACGACCTCGTGCAACGCGTCCAGGAAGCTGTAGATGAGCTAGCCGAAGCGGCAAGAGCACTCGATCCGGCCAAACTCGACACGCTCTGCCCCAGCGAGGAATCACCCGGGGAAGAGTGGACACCTCGACAATGCTTCGCACACATCGTTGGCGGCAACATGGCCGGGGCAACGCGCATCCTTCATGTCGCCCACGGCGCCGAACCCCCGGGTGACGATTCGCCCGAGATTCCTGACACCATCGAAGAGGCGTTGAAGAAGCACCAGGAAGCCATGGACTCGCTCTACGAGCACGTTCGCGATGCCGACCCCGAGGGAAACCTCGATGTGCGCTGGCAACATCCCATGTTCGGCGACCTCAACTGGCGCGAGTGGTTCCTTTTCCTTCGTATCCACAGCAAGGACCACGCTCGCCAGCTGCAAACGATGGATGCGCAACTCTGAGTCGGCCGGGTGGCACGGCGCGGGTACTCCGTCTCGTCCACACGAGCGATGTGCATCTCGGCGCCTTCTCTTCGAAGGCCGAATCGGCCTGGTCCGGTCGCAACGTCCTTATCGAAGCAGCCTTTCGTGGTGTCATCGACCTTGCCCTGGGAGAGGACGCTGACGCCCTCCTCATTGCCGGCGACTTCTTTGACAACGACCGCGTTCCTCAATCAGTCGTCGATTTCGCGAAGACGGAACTGCGCCGATTTCCGGGGCCGAAAGTGCTCCTGCCCGGTAACCACGATCCGCTTGATGCCGGGCGGCTGTACGACCGCGAAGACCTCGAGGCCGATGTACCGGGACTCCAGATCGTGCGCGACCGGAATGGCCAATTCCTGGAACTGGATGGACTCGATGCGGTGTTCTGGGGGCGCGGCTATCACGATGACGACTGGTCGTTTCGTCCACTCGCCGGACTCCCGGAACGCCTGGACGGCCGTCATCACATCGCTCTCGGCCACGGCCACGTCGCGGGCCCGGGCGACGAACACCGGTCGCTGCTAATCAGCCAGGAAGAACTTCAAGCCGCCGGGGGCCAGTGGGATTATGTCGCGCTGGGTCACTGGGAGCCTCACGCCGATGTCAGCACTGGCACGACGCCCGCCGTGTACTCGGGAGCGCCGATGCCGCTTTCAGATGCGAACCGCAAGGCCGGTTGGGCCATGGTTGTCGACTTTGGCGCCGAGAACGTGGCCTGGCGCGCACATCCTGTGGACCCCCGCCGACGAGCCGGTGAATTCGATGCCTGATTGCCGGGTATGGGCGCCGTTGCTAGATTGACATTCTGGTGTCGTTCGCCGGTCAGGTTGGCGCTCGGCAGCCCAACGATGGCAGGGTAGCTCAGCCGGTTAGAGCGCACGACTCATAATCGTGAGGTCGGGAGTTCGAGTCTCCCCCCTGCTACCACGCGCTAGCTCGGGTGGTGCCCTCCAGGGCCCCACCGATTTCACCCACTCGTTAGAGATACGCAGGAATGGTAAACCCTTAGGGGTTTTCCCTTGTCTCTCCGGTTTTGTAACCGTACTGTAAAAATCGGCCAGTCAAACACAGCATAAGAATCGTCGGGCGGCGGTGGCGGCGGAATTTCCGATCTTCTGGAGATGTCTCACCGGTTTCTCGGCCATGTGCAGTAAGCGGGGATGCAGATGGCGATTAGAAGCTTCATGTTCGGGAGAAAGCGTTCCGAACCGGAAATCGCGATCGTCGGAGCCGACGTTATCGCGGCTAAGTCAACTCAAGCCAGAGGGCGAGTACGAGTAGTCCCCCGGGCACCAGGCCGAACTACCGCCTCGGCGGCTCGATTTGCGCTCTTCTTCACCGGTGCCGCCTGGTTGGCCTACCTGGTGGAACAGGCAATGAGGGTTGCCAACTCCGCTATGTCCCCGGGCGCGATCCTGGAAACGGCGGTCTACGTTGCGCTGGTCACGCTGCTAACCCTCTCCGCTTCGGCCTATCTCCTGACCCGGATCGGATACTTCGAACGCATCTCAGCGCATCGGCGCGTACCGAAGAGCACGATCGACAACTTCTTCGATCGAACAATGCCTTCTCTTACCGTCCTCGTGCCGTCCTATCGGGAAGAGGAACGCGTCATTCGCCAAACCCTCCTCTCGGCTGCGCTCCAGGAATATTCGAACCTGCGCATTGTGCTCTTGGTGGACGACCCTCCCAGTCCATCCACAGAGAGCCAGCGCGAACAGCTTGCCCGAGCACGCAGTCTGCCCCTCGAGGTCGAGAGCTCCCTCCGCGAGGCACGGCTCCCTTTCGAACAGGCGCTCAAGGCTTTCGAGCTGGCAAAGGCCGACGAGGCCTTTGCAGACCGGCCAACGCTCGTACAGCTGGCGGCACACTTTGACGAAGCAGCCCTCTGGTTCGAGCGGGAAGCCGGCAGCTTTCCCCGGGTTGACCATTCCGACGAGTTCCTCGCAACAGAGTTCCTGGGCCGGATGGCCGAAGACCTGAGGATGACCGCCCAGGCTACAAGAGAGGCAGCGGAGGCCTCAGGAAATGGGGTCAGTCGCCGGCGTGTCCACCAGCTGTACACAAGGCTGGTCCGCATCTTCCAGGCTGAACTGTCGAGCTTCGAGCGTAAGCAGTTCGCATCGCTGTCACATGAAGCGAACAAGGCTATGAACCTCAACAGCTACCTGGGCCTGATGGGCGGTAACTTCTCCATCGTCGACTCGCCGGGTGGACAGGTACTGGTTCCCGCTGGCCAGCGGCACGCCGATCTCGTGGTGCCGGACAGTGACTACGTCCTGACTCTCGACGCAGATAGCGTCCTGCTACCCGAATACTGTCTCCGCCTCGTCTATTTCATGGAGCAGCCGCAGAACGCCACGGTCGGGGTAGTGCAGACACCGTATTCGGCCTATCCCAATCCAGCCTCACGCATCGAGCGCATCGCGGGAGCAACCACGGACATCCAACACATCGTGCACCAGGGAATGACATCGTATGGCGCCACGTTTTGGGTTGGTGCCAATGCAGTGATTCGCAAGCGGGCCCTGGAAGAACTCGAAGAGCGTGAAGACGAAGCAGGGTTCACCATCCGCCGCTTCATCCGAGACCGAACGGTTATCGAAGATACGGAGTCAAGTATCGACCTCAGGAGTCGAGGCTGGCAGCTCCACAACTACCCGGAGCGACTGAGCTATAGCGCGACACCACCCGACTTCGGCGCCCTGGTCATTCAACGGCAACGCTGGGCAAATGGTGGTCTCGTGATCCTGCCGAAGCTCGCCCGGCTGTGGCGTACTCGGGCGAAAAACGCCGCATCTCACCGCGAGATCCTGCTCCGGGCCAACTACCTCGCCTCGATCTCCTGGGCGAGCCTGGGACTGCTCTTACTGCTCTTCTACCCGTTCGATGGCCAGCTGCTCAGCAGGTTCGCGGTATTCACCGCGCTGCCGTATTTCTGGGCCATGTCCAGCGACCTGAGGCACGTCGGGTACCGCTGGGTTGATATTCTCGGCGTGTACGGTTTCAACCTTCTCCTGCTTCCGGTGAACCTTGCGGGGACGCTGCAATCGGCTGTGCAGGCGATCGGCGGTCAGAAGATGGCCTTTGCCCGTACGCCCAAGGTGCGAGACCGCACCGTTGCGCCGTTGGCCTTCATCGCGCTACCCGTCGTACTCATCGTCTGGTCCGCTCGAACACTGACTATCGATATCGACAACAGTGCCTATACCCATGGCGCATTCGCGAGCGTCAACCTGGCGATGACCAGCTACGCGGTGTTGGCATTCATCGGCGTCGCTCCACTCGTTGTGGATACGGTCGTCAATCTCAAGACCTTCGTGTATCGGCCGAAGGAGATCCCCGTTCAACGGCCACACGTCCCGCATTGGGCGTCTGTGCTCTATGTCGGTAGTTCCGACCCCGAGGAAGTCGAACGGTCGGCACCGCTCGCCGTGGCACTGGCAGCCGACGACCAGGTCGCCCAGCGGGAACCCTCCTTCGAAGGGAGTCTGCGCGGTTTTGATTTGGGTCCACCGAGCCGTAAGTCGTCAGCAGGCCCGGCAATGCCAAAGAGACGTCCGCGACCGGCAGGTCGGTCGCAGCCAGTTGTGGCAGAACAGGACTAAAGCGCATGAAGAATTCACACCAGCTTTCCCCATCACGACTCCTGGTAGTGCTCGGGCTCACTGTCATTCTTGGAGCCTCGGTAGCTTTCTGGGTCCTTTCCGTGCTTGCGCAGACGAGCAGCGAAGCGGCCAGGACATGGTTCGCCCCCTACGTGGATGTCACCCTGACACCAACCCTCCACTTCGAGGACCGGGCGGAACAGCCTGCCCTCGACGTCGTTCTTGGATTCGTCGTTGCCGACCCCTCTAGCAGCTGTAGTCCGAGCTGGGGGACGTACTACAGTCTCGACGCGGCTGCCAGGGCTTTGGACCTCGATCGCCGCATCGTGCACCTTCGGGAACGGGGAGGTGATGCCATCGTTTCTTTCGGTGGCGCCTTCAACGACGAGCTGGCAACCGTCTGTACAACCGACGAACAGCTCGTCGCGGCATACCAGCAGGTTATCGATCGTTACGACCTTGGCGTGCTGGACTTCGACATCGAGGGCGCGGCGATCGCCAATGTCGAAGCGAATATGCGCCGTGCACGGGCCATCGCCCAACTCCAGGCGAATAACCCCGGGCTGCGCGTCTGGTTCACGCTCCCAGTCGCTCCCCACGGCCTGACACCTGAGGCGGTCACCCTGATCGACGGACTCCTGTCGTCCGGGGTCGACCTCACCGGTGTCAATGTGATGACCATGAACTACGCCGAGTCCCGGAGTCCTTCGACGACGATGCACGAGGCAAATCTCAGTGCTCTCCATGCCACCTTCCAACAGCTCGAGGGTGCGTACGAGCGCGCGGGTACACCCCTCCTCCAGGAGGACCTATGGCATCGAATTGGTGCCACCCCCATGATTGGCCAAAACGACGTGCCGACGGATGTTTTCCAGCTGTCCGATGCGAGGGAACTGGTCCAATTCGCTGCGTCGGTCGAGTTGGGGCGGCTGTCCTTCTGGTCCGCCAATCGCGATATTGCCTGCGGCGCGAGCACAGACGATGTACGAGTTTCGAACACGTGCAGCAGCGTCAGCCAGGAGCCACTCGCGTTCTCAAGCATCTTCTCAATGGGGGCTCCGAACTCCCGAGCCGACATTAGCGGCGACGAAACCGTTGCGAAAGCGGAAGAACCAATTCCAGGCCGTGACGATCCGCTCA
>JAGQGZ010000017.1 GCA_020432105.1 Dehalococcoidia bacterium
TGAGCAGGGCAGTAATGAAGGCTGTGTCGACTTCGGTGCCCGCCACTTTGCCGAGGAAGGAGAAGAGCCCGAGCACGATGAAGGTGTCGTGCGTGAGCGCAATGACCGCTGCAGCACCAAACTTCCACGGCTGGTGCAGATGGCGGAACGAGATCCAGATGTAGATCAGGATCGCCACGGCTGCGGCCAACACGGCGCCAATGGAAGCGCGAACGATCTCCGACGACACCGTGCTTGAGACAGTCTGGAAGTCCTCGCGGGTGATTGCCCCGAACCGTTCCTCAAGGTTCCCCTGGAGGTCGTCGATTTCACCGGGTGGTATCGGCCCGGAAGCATCTTCGAGCGCAGGGGCTCCTTCCAGAACCCGCGTCCGGATGAGGTACGAATTCTCGCCGGATCCCTGGACGCGAGCCTCCGGGTAGCCCAGGTCGCTGAGCGCATCCCGAAGGTCGGCCTGTTCTACAAACTGGTCATCGAAGCTGAAGGTGAAGGTCGAGCCGCTCGTGAACTCAATCCCACCCTTCAGGGCCGGTGGGATAACGAGGATCACGCAGGCTGTCACGAATGCCAGCATCGAGGCTGAGAGATACCACCACCGCTTCTCTGCGAAGTGAATGAGGCCGTGAGGCTCGGCATTCGGGGAGCTGTCATCGCGGCGGCGCTCTTCGCTGGCGTTCCACAGCCAGGGATTCCGGGCTAGCGAAGTACCCACCAGCATTTTCAGGAAGGTACGGGAGACCGTGATGGCCGAGAACATCGAGAGGAGGACGCCAATCGCGAGGGTGAGGGCGAACCCCTTTACCAGGGCCGCACCGAACTGGTCGCCGAACCAGAAGAGAATGGCGCAGGTGATGAGCGTCGAGATGTTCGAGTCGCGGATCGACGACCAGGCGCGCCGGAATCCGATATCGATCGCCGTATTCAGCGTCCGCCCGCGTCTCAACTCCTCTTTCATTCGCTCGAAGATGAGGATGTTGGCGTCAACAGCCATACCCACCGAGAGCACAAACGCAGCGATACCGGAGAGCGTGAGCGTTACCGGCCAGAGTTTGAACACCGCCAGTGCCAGGGCCGTGTAGACGGCCAGTGCTGCCGTCGCCAGCAGGCCCGGGAGTCGGTAGTACAGGATCATGAAGAGAGCTACAGCGAGAAGACCGACTTCGCCGGCCCGTACGGTGTTCCGCACCGAGTCATCACCGAGCGTCGCACTCACTTCGTTCGACTGCACGGTCCGCAGCGGCACCGGCAGGGCACCGGCATTCAACTGCTTCGCAAGGGTGTCCGCCTCGCTAAAGCTATCCAGGCCGGTAATCGTGCCCTGGTCGGTGATCACGCCGTTCACTGTGGCGGTACTGACATTTTGGTCGTCGAGATAGACCAGCAGAAGTCGCTGAGGGTCACCCGCGGAGAAATCGAGTGCCCGGCTTGTTATCTGGCCCAGCAGCTGGGCCCCGATGCTCGTCGTTTCGAACACCACGGCAAAGTCGGTGGCAGTCCGGTCGGCGAAGGCATTGTTCTTGAGGTAGGCGCCGGTCATCGCCAGCTCCTGGCCGTCCACGAAGCCCGTCGCCGGTACCTCGTTGCCCTGGCCGTCGATGACGCGGAACTCGAGCGATGCCGTGGCCCCGATCAGGTTTTCCGCCTCAGTGAGCGTGAGCCCCGGCACCTGAACCACGATGCGATTGCCACTGGCCCGGGTAACTTCTGATTCCGAAACGCCGAATTCGTTCACGCGGTTCTCGATGACATCCTTGGCCACATCGAGTGCGGCATCGAGATCGCCCTCGTAGTCGGCCGGAGGGTTGGCTTCCAACACCAGGTGGGCGCCGCCCTGCAAATCGAGTCCCAGGCGCATCGTTTCCCGTTCAACACCGCCGAGTGAAAAGCCGTTTCCGCTGGGCCAGAAGTCACCCGGCAGGTAGCGATCCGGGTAGCTCGGCCAGATCACGATGACCGAGAACACCGTGAGGGCGAGGACGGCGAAGAATGTCAGGAGGGTGGAAGCGTTGCGCACTAGCTACGCGACCCGGCCACGGGGTTGCTCTCGGGTGCCCGGTGGGGCTCCGATTCCGGTTCAGCCTCCAGGGTGGTCAGCCTCTTGAGCACTGCATCAGTCACTGCTCGCACGCGGATGCCCGGGGCAATCTCGAGGATGATCTCGGTTGGCCCTTCGACCGGCGTAACCACGTCCTTGACCTCACCGATGAAGCCGCCCGTAGTGACGATCTCGTCACCGATCCGAAGCATAGAGACTGCTTTACGCTGCTCCTTCTGCTTCTTCAAAACAGGCTGCAGAAGGATAAAGTAGAACGCTGCCACGGCCAGCACCGTGTAGAAAATGACACTCCACATCGCGGCCATCGGTGTTCTCCGGCGTGCCCCGTATCAGCTGCCGCTGGCGTCCAGCGTTTGCAACACCGTCCGGGCGTATGCGAGGGCTTCATGCCGATCGGTCACCCGTCCGGCGCCCTGCGCGGCAAGTACCGATGTTAGGACAGCCCCCACAAGCCGTCCACTTTCCATATTGAGTTCCGTCATCAGGTCATTACCGTCGATTAGTGGGAGTGCTCCGGGTTCCTCTTCCAACATCGCCACCCTCGTCATCACGTACGTCAGGAAGTTGCAGTGGCGGTCAAAATGTATGTCCGTGTAGCGGGGACCCTGCGTGGCGATCCCGTCGCAAATGTTCACCATCAGCAAGGGAAACATGCGCCCGCCGAGGTCGCGGAGGAAGCGGCCCACGGCTTTGTCAGACGGCGGCCAGGGCTTCACCAGTTCCCGTGGCCGCAGGTGGTAACGGACATTCGCCTGCACAAAGGCAGTCGCCGCTGGCCCGAAACCAAGGGAGGGAAGGCGATCGCCAAGGATCTCAGCACCCCGGGGGCCATGACGGGGGAATCGCAGGCGATCTGCTACAAACGTCGCCGTTGCCGGCTTGGCAATGTCGTGGACAAGGCAGGAGAGCCGCGTCAGCGCTTCGATCGGCACCCCATCGAGTTCGCCTGCCAGTCCACCTTCACGCCCGAACCATGCCGTCCGCTCGGCAAAGGCGATGCCGCGGTCCTCGAGGCTCATCAGTTCGTCGAAGGCCTCCACCGCTGCGAGGCAGTGCTCAAGGACCGTGTAGGCGTGCAGCGCTGGCTGCTCGAAACCCTCGCCCTCGGCAAGTTCGGGGAGCCAGTCGAAGAGCTGTCGAGATGCAGCCTGCTCACGGAGAAGCTCGGATCCGTTCGGCGCCGTCAGGGCAGCGAGCAGCGAACGTTGCACCAACGGGCTCGGCTCAGGCCCGCGGATGTGCCCGGTCGTATTCGGTCCGTTTCTGGGCGTTCGTCACGTGCGTGTAGATCTGCGTCGTCGAGATGCTGGCATGGCCGAGTGCTTCCTGCACAGTCCGCAATGGCATCCCACCCTCGATCATGTGCGTAGCGTACGTATGGCGGAGCGTGTGCGGCGTCACCTTCTTGGTAATGCCTGCCTGCCGCGTGTAGTTCTTCAGAATCAACCAGAACCCCTGGCGCGTCAGGCGCTCACCGCGCCGGTTCACAAAGAGCGCGCGCTCTTTCTTGTTGCGCACCAGCCGGGGACGAACGTGGAAGATGTACTGACGAATCTCGTCGACGGCCCGCTGAGGGAGCGGCCGGATCCGATCATGGTCTCCCTTGCCCACACAGCGGACGGTAACGGGATCGCTCTCCAGTGCCACATCCTCAAGGTTCAGCGAGACGAGCTCCGTGACGCGGACGCCCGTGGCGTAGAGCAGTTCGAGCATGGCCTTGTCGCGGCGCCCCTCCGGCGTGCTCTTGCGGGCCGGCTGTTCAAGCAGGGCATCGACCTCTTCGAGTGTCAGGGCACCCGGCAACGACTTCCCGACCTGGGGGGACTTCAGGTTCTCAGTGGGGTCGTTTTCAATGATCGCTTCGGCCGCCAGGAAGGCGAAGAACGACTTCACGGCCGCCACCTTGCGGGCCACCGTGGCGTCCTTGTACCCACGCGTCTCCTTCATCCATTCGACAAAACGGATGACCTTGTCGCGGGAGACGGCCTTCCACTCGGAAAGCGGCGGCTCCGGGTTGCCTGCAAACTGCTTTGCAAACTGGCCCAGGTCATTCTTGTAGGCCTGGATGGTGTTATCGGAAGCGTTCTTTTCGACGCGAAGGAAATTAAGAAACTGGGCGATGCAATCTTCCATCAACACCCTCTGGAGAAGTCAAGAGTCATGCCGGGAGGCCTCCGGGAACCGCGGTATCATATGTTCAGCCGCTTTCGAGTGTCCACCGGATCCAGCCCCCCCAACGTGAAGATCCAACAATCGCCACGCTTCGCCATCGGTACTATCCTCGGTAATGGTGTCGGGCTCTTCACAGCGACCAATCTACGCCGTCGTCGACGTCGGATCGAAGTCTATCCGCCTTCTCGTCGCCCGCCGCTTGAGTTCGTCAGCCTTCGAAGTCGTTGACGAAGAGCGCTTCGATGCCCGTCTGGGCGAGGGACTGGTGGCCGGCGCCATCAGCCCGGAAGCATTTGAACGCGGCCTGCTTGCGATGCGAATCATCGCCCAGGTTGCCGCCGGTTACGCACCCCGGGCAACAATCGCGGTCGGCACCGAGGTCCTCCGCACCGCTTCGAACGCCGGGGCCCTCATCTCCCGCATCCACGCGGAAACGGGTATCTCAGTGCGTGTCATTTCAGCCCAGGAAGAGGCCCACGCCAGCTATCTCGGCATCATCAACGCGACGCGCTTGGCGGATGGGGCGATTATCGATATCGGCGGTGGTTCACTCGAAGTCATCCGGGTCGCCGGCCGCCGGTTTACCGCGGCACGAAGCGTGCCCCTGGGTGCCATCTATTCCACCGAACGCTACCTGGCCAGCGATCCCCCGCTGCCGCGGGAAGTGCGAGCCTTGCGCAAGGCTGTGCGGCGACAGATCAACGGCCAATCGGAACAGGAAGTGCCGGTGGAGACCCTCTGGGCGACCGGTGGCGCCTGCCGCAACATCGCCCGGATGGTTCGGCTCAGGCGTAGCTATCCACTCCGCAGATTGCACGGCTTCACTTTCGATCGCCGAGAGCTCAAAGCTGTCCTCAAGGAGATGTTGCGACATCCTGCCGGTGAGCGCCGCCACATCGCCGGGCTCAACTCAGCTCGCGCGGCAACACTTCCTGCGGCAGCAATTGTGCTTGATGAGGTGATGGCGGTACTGGACGTCGAGACCGTTCTCGTCTCCGGCCAGGGGCTCCGCGAAGGATTGGTCTGGCAGCAACTCCGGGGTCAGCGGCCCCTCCTCCCGGATGTCCGTGCCGCCTCCATCGCTGGACTTGCCGCAGCCAACGGCGTGGACCCTGGCGCTTCGGCACCAGAAGTACGGCTTGCCAGCGAACTCTTCGAGGCGACCGTGCCCTTACACGGGCTTGGCCATGCCGAACTCGAACTCCTGGTGTCCGCTACTCGTCTCTCGGAGATCGGTATGCATGTGGACTTCTACAACCGCGATCGTCATGCCGAATACCTCGTGCACAGCGGCGATCTTCACGGGTTCAGCCACCGCGAGATCGTCTTGCTCGCAGCTATCGTCCGCTACTCCTCGGGCGGTACCGTTGACCTCTCTTCCTACGCGCCGGTTGTCTATGAGCGTGACGGCCGCCTGGTGGCTACCCTTGCAGCGATGTTGGGAGTTGCCAGGGCCGTGGCCCGGAGGCCTGGCTCACCGGTGGTCGAGGCTAACCTCCAGATGGGCAAGCACCTCGACCTGGTGCTCCGCTCGCAGGTTCCGCTCGATGCTGAACTCTATGCCCTGGAACGGCCGCTGCGCCGCCTCGAGAATGCGCTCGGGATAGGCATCGACGTCGCAGTAGAAGCCTTACCCGATCGGCACCTTTCGGAGTTGGCGTAGGGCCCGCGGTGGCATGAACCAGTCCAACCGGCCGCTCCCCGGCTCCGGCACCCCATCGAAGGAAACGAGGGCAGCCGACCCCTTCTTGATTTCCACAGGGAGGTGGTGAGCCCCAAGTGCCCAGCTGAGAAAGCCGGAAATGTGCGGCTCGTGGCCCACTGCGACCACGGTCTCCAGGCAGGCGGCCGCAAGCAGCGATTCGTGGTCGCCGTTCGCCAGCGCCTCGCATTCTTCAACGGTCGCACCCGTTGCCGCGGCAATCAGCTCTGCGGTCTGATGCGCCCTCACCAGCGGGCTGCTGAGAATCACGTCGGGTTGGATCAGCGTCGCGAGGCCCTGGGCGGCTGCCTCCATCCGGTCGCGGCCTCGCTCGGTGAGGGGGCGTTCTGCATCGTCGGCATAGTTCCCCCGGTCTTCGGCGATTCCATGGCGGACAAGGCAGAGACGCACTTCAGTTCCCGGCCTCGCCCGTCTGCTCCGCCGACACCAACGCAATCCCGGCGATCTTCCACTGCCCCAGGACCTGCTTCCAGCGGGCAGCCACCGTGGCGGTCCCAATCGCAGAGGCAAACGTCACGTTGAACGTCTCAGATTCCCCATCGCTGCCGGCTTCCTCAATGGTGTAACCGGTGATGGCCGGCATCTGCTGGGGCGTGAGTCCCCCGCCCTGGGCGCCAAGCTGCATCATCTGCGCCATCGCCTCGGGCGTAAGCTGGCCCATCACAACGGCAAGGTTGCCCTCGGCTACTGCCTTCGCGTTCAGTTCGGCTGCCTCGCGGGCCGTCTGGGGACCCGGATTGGTCATCCGCCTACCGTTCGCTGAGGTCGGCGATCTGCCACTTCTCGCCGTTCTGTTCCCACTTGCTCCAGATCGTGCGCCGGGTCGAGCCAATGTAGGTGATCTCGGCCTCGTTGTTGCCAAGGTCCTTGATCTCGTAGCTCGTCGCCTGGATCGGGTTCGCCGCGATCCCCATGACCTTGGTCATCGCGGCCGGCGTAAAGTCGCCCATCAGCGATGCCATATTGTTGGCCACGACGTCCTTGGCGTGGCGTTCGCGAGTCTCGTTCAATTCAGCCATGATTCCTGCTTTCCGATCGCTAGGTTTTCGCCGGGAGCATACCCGGCAGGACGAACCGGCGGCAATGCTTCGTTAACCGGCGTTGCCAATTCGCACCGTGAGAGTCCCCAGCACCCCGTACTCAATGGTGATTTCATCGCCCTCGCCGGCAGGGACGGGCGTGGTCAGCGAGCCCGTGATGATCCAATCGTCCGCCTCCAGCTTCTCGCCTGCAGTCCTCAGCTGAGTGGACTTCGCGGCCGCCAGTGCCGCAAAGTCGCCGGGTGCCATCGACGGCTGGAGGATTTCCGCGACCACACCGTTCTTCGAGATGGTCGGCCAGCCGTTGGGAGGCCAATTGCTGTTCACCCAGTCCCCAAACGGCTGCTCCTGCCCCAGCAGGACTGCATCGTGGAAGACGGCATGGCTGAGGATGATGTCGATCGCCCCACCGGGCCTGGAGAGGTCGATGAACTCGATCGCCGGCGCTACCGCTTCGATAGTTCCGCCGCCATCGATGCGGATCGCAACCTCCGCTTCCACTGCCGTACGAGCCCCAGCAGGGGCAAGGTAGGCGTCCCCGGGCCGCAGGAGCCTGTTGCCATCGAGCCAGGCGACAGCAGGCTCGTCGATTCCCAGTCGTTGCATGGCAGACGCGTCGCTGAGTGCAACCTTCCACCCGAGCCGCGGCATACCGGCATTGAGCGCCTCGTGGAAGCGTTCCATCTGCGTCTCCATGCCCACCCGGTAGGCGTCGCTGGCCATAGCGGCATCCTACCAGCAGCAATCACCGCGAATTTCCAGGACTTGCCACGCGCAGGATGTCGATCTTCCATGGCCGCATCCGTCATTTCGGTAGAGGCGGCCGGCTCGGTCGCCAGCTCACAGAGGAGAAACACCATGCGCTACATGCTGCTGATCTACAGCGACGAGTCCACCGACCTCGGCCCCGGCGATCCCGGTTTCGAAGAGATGATGAATGGCTACATGAACTTCACCAATGAGATTCGCGCAAACGGCGTTTTTGAGGCCGGCGACCCGCTCCAGCCGGTAGCAACGGCAACGACCGTTCGCGTGAGGGATGGCCGGGCGTCTCACACTGACGGTCCATTCGCTGAGACCAGAGAACAGCTCGGCGGGTACTACATTGTCGACTGCAAAGACCTCGACCAGGCCCTTGAGTATGCCGCCAGGATCCCCGGGGCGGCCCGCGGTTGCGTCGAAGTGCGGCCGGTGATGGACCTCGAAGGCTAGTCAGTAGCCATGGGCGCGGTTGACGCGCTGGTGCACACTGGCGCCGTGATAAGCGAGTCGGCGAAGGCAGCGCGTGATGCACTCGACCGCGCGTTCCGCGACGACCACAGCCGAATCCTGGCGATGCTCATCGGCACCTTCAACGATTTCGACCTCGCTGAGGATGCCCTCCAGGATGCCGCCGGTGTGGCGCTGGCGAAGTGGCCCACCGACGGCGTTCCTGCGAACCCACCCGGCTGGCTCATCACCACTGCCCGTCACAGGGCGATAGACCGGCTCCGTCGCTCGCAGAATCTTCTCCGCAAACAGCAGGAGATGAGGCTGGTGGCAGAACTGGAAGCGCAGGAGGCTCGCCCCGTGGACTGGCAAACCTCGATACCCGACGAGCGCCTGCGGCTCATCTTCACCTGCTGTCACCCCGCCCTTTCACCCGATGCTCGTGTGGCCCTTACCCTGCGAACCCTCGGGGGCCTGAGCACCGCCGAGATCGCCCGCGCGTTTCTCTCGACCGAATCGACCATGGCGCAGCGCATCGTCCGTGCGAAGCGCAAGATCCGTGACGCTGCCATTCCCTACCGGGTGCCTCCCGACCACCTGCTCCCCGAGCGGCTCGATGGCGCCCTCGCAGTGCTCTATCTCGTCTTCAACGAGGGTTACGCGGCCACCACCGGCAATCAGTTGGCCCGGGCGGACCTGAGCACGGAGGCCATCCGCCTCGCTCGTACTCTCGCCGCCTTGATGCCGGAAGAGCCCGAGGCCCTCGGGCTCCTGTCGCTGATGCTCTTCCACGAGGCGCGACGGCAATCGAGGGTCTCGCCGGAAGGGTCGCTGGTGTTGCTCGCCGACCTGGCCTCGCGCCAGGTGCTCCAGTCGCGGATCAACGAGGCGAACCATATCCTCGACCAGGCTCTCGCTACCCATCGCCCCGGGAGCTACCAGGTCCAGGCGGCCATCGCCGGCTTGCATGCCAATGCCCCAGTGGCGGACCTCACCGATTGGGTGCAGATCGCCGCACTCTACGACCGCTTGCTCGAGTTGACCCCGACCGCCGTGGTCGCCCTCAATCGAGCCGTGGCCCACGCGATGGCCTTTGGCCCCAGGGCCGGGCTCACACAGATCGACGACATCGACGGACTCGCCGCCTATCACCTCTATCACAGTGCCAGAGCCGATCTGCTCCGCCGCCTGGAGCGCCACGAAGAGGCTGCCGCTGCCTACCGCCGCGCCTTGGACCTTGTCACCAACGAGACGGAACGAGCCTTCCTTGAAGCCCGCCTGCGCCAGGTGACCGCTTAGACGAGCCTGAGCCAGCGGCGTTTGCCGACCTGGAGCACAGTGCCTTTGCCCGGCGCCGTGTCGAGATTCGCGACCTCGCCATCCAGTGATACCGCGCCCTGCTCTACGAGCCGCCGTGCCTCCCGGCGAGACGGGGCCAGGCCCCCGTCGACGATCACGTCAAGCAGCGCCGCACCCTCAGGCAGGTTCCATTCCGGCATGTCGTCAGGCGTTTCCTTCCGCTGCACCGTCCGCTCAAAGTGCTCCTCAGCAGCACTACCGGCGGCGTCGCCATGCAGTTCCGTCACGATCGTCCGGGCCAGGTGCTTCTTCTGCTCCATTGGGTTCCGGGAGCCGTCGCCGAGACCAGCGATGATCCCCTCAACCTCGCCCCGGTCGACATTGGTCGCAAGCGTGTAGAAGTCCCCAAGCACTTCGTCCGGCAGCGACATAACCTTGCCGTACTGCTCTTCGGGGGCGTCGTGAACACCGATGTGGTTGCCCTTCGATTTCGACATCCGCTCCTTGCCATCGAGACCGACGAGGATGGGCATCGTCACCGGTACATGGGGCTTCTGCCCCGCATCCTCCTGGATCTTGCGTCCCGCCATCAGGTTGAACAATTGCTCGGTCCCGCCTACCTGCACATCGCATTCGAGTGCATAGGCGTCGTACCCCTGCATCAGGGCGTAGAGGAACTCGTGCAGGTAGATTGCATCACCGGCGTCGAAGCGCTTGCGGAAGTTGTCGCGACGCAGCATTTCGGCCACGGTGAATTTCGAGAGCAGGTCGAGGATCTCGGCGAAGTCCAGCTTGCCCAACCACTCGGAGTTGTGCCGTAGCTCGGTCTTGCCGGCATCGAGAATCACCGCGGCCTGCTCGAAGTAGGTAGCTTCGTTCGCCTGTATCGCTTCCTGCGTGAGCTTCGGCCGCAGGGCATTCTTGTCGCTGGGGTCGCCGACCAGGGCCGTCATGTCGCCGATGAGCAGGACCGTGTGGTGTCCGAATTCCTGGAACTGGCGGAGTTTCCGCAACGGCACGGTGTGTCCCAGCGTGAGCGATGTCGCCGTCGGGTCGATCCCCAGGTACACCTTCAACGGCCGATCCTGCTCCAGCAAGCCTTTGAGCTCAGAGGAGAAGCGCTCCCGAAGCTGCTCGTCTCCGTAGTCCACGCCACTCATCAGCATGCGCAGTTGCTCGTCCACAGGCGCCATCGTTCGGCTCACGATGCCAGTATCTCCCGCGCCTTTGCTACGTCCTTCGCAATCTGCGTGGCCAACTCCTCGATTCCCCCGAACTTGACCTCGGCACGGATGCGTTCGACGAAGTCGATCTCCATCCGCTGGCCGTACAAATCACCCGCGAAGTCGAACAGGTTCGTTTCGATCGAGACATGGCCCGCGTCGAACGTCGGCCGCCGTCCGATGTTTGTGGCCCCCAGGTACCGTTGTCCGTTGACCTTCGCCCTGGTCGCATAGACGCCCAGGGCCGGCATCGCACGGTCGGCCGCAATCGAGATATTCGCCGTGGGAAAGCCGATTGTGCGTCCGCGTTCGAACCCCTTCACCACTGGACCTGAGAGCGAGTAATGGCGACCCAGCAACGCCGTCACGCGTCCCATGTCTCCCTCGGCGAGTGCCTTCCGTACGGCCGTGCTGCTGTAGCGCTCGTGATCGTGCATGAGCGGCTCAATCCGCAGGACATCGAAGCCCGCCGTTTTACTCAGGTGGAGCATTCGCTCGTAAGTGTCTTTAGGAGCACCACGCCCGAAGGCGGCATCTGGCCCCATCACCAGCAGTTTCATTCCGACAAGCTCCTGGAAGGCCAGTGCAAGGTCCTCGCACTCGATCTCAGCGACATCCGAGGTGAACGTCATGGGGATCACCCAGGCCATCCCCGCCTGCATCATCAGGTCGATCCGCCGCTCCAGCGTGGTTAGATAGCTCGGCTGGATCTCCGGTCGAAGGACCGTTATCGGATGTGGGTGGAGGGTAACCACACCCGGCGACAATCCCCGCGCCGTTGCCTCCGCACCGAGACGCCCAAGGAGTGCCTGGTGGCCCTTGTGGACACCGTCGAGCACGCCGATCGTCAGCGCCGCCGGAATCCCGGGGGCACCCGCCTTCAACTGCGCCGCAGTAAATGAAGGGATGCTCATGCCGTCGAAGCGTACCAGTGGCTTCCGCCGTGATACAGGCTCAGGCCGGCGCTCCGGCAATCGCCGCCGATACCTGGATGTCGCCGAACCGCCGCTCCTGCTCCACGCTGCATTCCCCCGATTTCAGCAGTTCGAGGATGGCGAGAAAGACGATGACGACCTCGATCCGCGTCTCACACCGCTGCATGATGGCCCGGAACGAAAACTTGCCCCGTTTACGCAGGCGGCCGCGAAGGTCTTCGATGCGCTGGGAGAGCGTCAGCGTCTCCCGCCGGATGAAGGCCCTGGGCTTCTCAACCGGCACTCGCTTCATCGCTTCTTCCATCAAGTCGCGGAGCATCTGGACCGTTACCCCATCCAGCCCCGGGCCCGGTACAAGCGCGGGCGGCGGTGCTGTGCGCACAAAGAAGCGGAGGCCCTGTTCCTGGCGTTCCCGCAGCACGTCGGCTACTTCCCGGAAGCGCCGGTACTCAAGCAGCAGGTCGACGAGTTCGCGCCCAACATCGTCCTCGTCGATTTCCCCTTCGCCCGGTTCCGGCGGCAACAACGCGCGCGACTTGAGATAGATGAGCTTGGCGCCGATCGCCACAAACTCTGCCAGGGCGTTCACGTCGATGCCGCTCTTCTTACGGACGGCAGCGAGGTACTGGTCGGTAACCGAGACGAGCGAGACGGCCGTGATATCCAGGTCGTCCCGCTCGATCAGTTGGAGGAGGAGATGAAGGGGTCCTTCAAATGCGGGGATGCGAATCTGCGGCATATCCTCTTGCGGATCGCCATCCCCCCGCAGGGACCCATCCGCTCCCGGCACCGCACTATCTTGCCGCTGCAGTCGCCTTCACTCCTGAAAGCGTCCGCCCGACCGCGGCAGCGATACCGGCGACCGAAAGCATCATCTTGGTGAAGCTTTCATATGTCAACGACTGGGCGCCGTCACTGAGGGCCGCTTCGGGGTGCGGATGCACCTCGATCATCAGGCCATCGGCCCCGGCAGCGATGCCGGCCCGGGCTACCGGTGCCACCAATCCCCACTTGCCCGTGCCATGGCTGGGGTCGGCAATGACCGGCAGGTGGCTGAGCTCCTTCACCAGGGGAATGGCATTGACATCGAAGGTGTTGCGGTAGGCGGTCTCGAAAGTGCGAATGCCCCGTTCGCAGAGGATGACGTTCGGATTGCCGGCCGACAGGATGTACTCGGCGGCAAGCAGCCACTCCTCGATCTGGCCGCTCATCGCTCGCTTCAACATCACCGGCTTTTTCAGCGCCCCAACCTCATCCAGGAGGTTGAAGTTCTGCATGTTGCGGGCCCCGATCTGGATGACATCGGCGTGCTTTGCCACGACATCGACGTCCCGCACAGTCATGAGTTCAGTGATGACCGGCATCCCTGTCTCTTTGCTGGCCTGCGCAAGGCAGCGGAGTCCCTCTTCGCCCAGGCCCCGGAAGGCGTAGGGCGAGCTACGGGGCTTGTAGGCGCCCCCACGCAGTACGTTGGCGCCGGCCTGCTGTACGGCTCTCGCCGTGTCAACGATGTGGCCTTCGTTCTCGATAGAGCAGGGGCCCGCCATCACTGCCAGTTCACTGCCGCCCACCGTCACGCCTTTGCCGATGTCGATAACCGTGTCGGTTGGATTGAACTGGCGGCTCACCATCTTGTATGGATGGGTAACCCGGTGGACAGACTCGACGTGGGGCAGCGACCCGAACATATCCTCGAGTTCGGGTGGGTCGCTGCCGATCACGCCGATAATCGTTCGCTCCTGGCCTTCGGAGATGTGGGCCTTGCGGCCGGACTCTTCGATCCGGGCGATGATCCGGGCGACTTCGTCCTGGGTCGCGTCCGGCGAGACAACAATAATCATGGCTTCTCCCTTGTTAGCGGGCGGTAGAAAACGTACTGGTGCTGAGATCGGGGCGGAGGGCGCTGGCCCCCCGGATATAGATGTGTTGTACCTCATGCGGTCCTTTGTCGGTATTGACATGCAAGAGTATCCGGAGGCACATCGGCAGGCTGCCTGGCACCGACATCTCGTGACCGCACATTAACGGCACCGACGTCCAGCCCATCTGGCGGGCGCCGACAGCCGGGAACTCGGCGTTGAGGTCGGCGGTCGTTGTGAACCACGCGGAGGCAACATCGTCGGGATCGATTTCGTTCGCTTCAATGATCGCCTGGAGCAGCTCTTTCGCTGCCGCGATGATCTCGTCGCGCTCGTTTCGGTCCACGGTGGTTGCACCGCGGATGCCGCGGACGGCCATGCTCGGGTCTCCTCAGGAACTCGGAATCAGGGAACGATGTGTTGCTGGCCTTGCTCTAGCGTGCAAAGACCCCGGCCAACGAACAGCCGTATCCCCGGCCCGCGCGAGAGAGCGGCGCGACAGGTTGTCGCTGCCTTCCGCGGGCCGTAATCACCGTCTGCTCAGTTGTGGCCGGTAACACCCTCCACATACTCCCTGACGCGTTCTGCGCGGCGTTCAGGCTCCGCGGCGTCAATGGCCGCGATTATAGCAGAGCCTACGATCGCAGCATCAGCCAGCTTGCCCACCGCCTCGACGTGTTCGCGCCGCGAGATCCCAAAGCCGATAGCAATCGGTAACGGTGAGCTTGCTCGCACCCGTTCGATGAACGCGCCGAGCTCCGGTGGCAGGGAATCCCGCTGTCCCGTGGTCCCGGTGACGCTCACGCAGTAGAGAAAGGCATCGGCCGTGGATGTGGCCAGGGGCATCCGGCTGTCGCCCGTCGTAGGGGCGATAAGCGGCACGAAGCTGAGGTCGTGCCGGCCACAGAGTGCCACGAAGTCCCCGGCTTCTTCCGGTGGCATGTCCACCATGATGAAGCCATCAGCTCCCGCCGTTGCCGCGTCGGCGACAGCACGCTCGACGCCGTAGCTCAGCACCGGGTTGTAGTAGCCCATTAGCAGGACCGGTGCAGCCAGCCCCCGGGAACGCGCCTCTCGGACGAACTCCAGGCAGTCCTGGAACGTCGTCCCGTTGGCCACCGCAACTTCGTTGGCATGCTGGATCGTCGCGCCGTCGGCTACCGGGTCGGTGAAAGGGACACCGAGTTCGATGATGTCGGCGCCACCCGCTTCCAGGGCGAGGAGCAGCGGCACCGTTTCGAACGACTCCGGGTAGCCCCCGGTGATATAGGGCATGAACAGTGTCCGGTCCTCTGCTTTGCCCCGGGCGAATGTGTCCTTCAGGCGTTGTGACATTGGTTCAGACCTCCGTGAGGAGCAGCAGCGCAAAGCTGGTGCCATTGAACATGAAGTGCAGGACTATCGAGTCCCAGAGCGATCCGCGCCGCCACGCCAGCCAGGCCAGCACCATCCCGATCCCGAAGAAGGGCAGGATGCTGCCCGGGTCAAAGTGGGTGAGCGAAAAGAGCATGGCGGTGATCGCCCCCGAGGGCCAGAAACCCAGTCGAAGCAGACCCCCAAAGAGGAATCCCCGGTAGAACAACTCCTCCGAGATCGGCGCCAGGCAGACGGCCGCTACTCCAGTGAGTGCCAGGGCAAACGGGTCCCGGGTCACGCTCGATGGCACCGTGCTCTCCGGGACCAGGATGTCGGGCCCGATAGCATCCATGACTGAGGCATAGAGGACGACGCCGATATAGGTCACGCCCAGGGCGACGCCCGCCACCCATACTGTTTGGAAGTCGAAACGGTGGAGCCGTAGGTCGCCGATCAGTTGCCGGATGTTCCGCCCGGAAATCACGATCACCGCACCGATCAGCGCCACCTGGTACACCGGCGTCACGATGAACGCTATCCGCACCGTCGTGATGTCGGCCTTGAGCAGCGGCGGCTCGGGCAGGTCACGGCCTGTGGCAATCGCGGCCAGGCGCTCGTCCGTATACCGGGCGATACGTCCGGCGATCTCGAAAGCGTCGCCCACGTCGCTCGTAATCGGCTCCGACCCAGCGATGGCGATGACGATGGCGACAATGACAGAGGTCAGGATGAAGAGCGTGAACCCGACCCCGGCACCTACCATCGCCCGCTTCCAGCCCCAGGGCCGCGGCTGCATTCGCATCGCCGGCTGCAGGTTCACCGGTGCCCCGCAAACTGCACGAACGAGACGAGATTGAAGATGGTGTGGAAGATGATCGGCTGCCAGAGCGTCGCGCTGCGCAGGTAGAGCCAGGCGAGCACCGCACCAACACCTACCAGCGGGACTACCGCAGGCGAGACATGCCAGGCTGCGAAGACGATGGCCGATCCGGCGATGGCCACCGGCGCACCCAGGCTCAGCAGCTTTCGCATCAGCAGCCCCCGGAACAGCAGTTCCTCTGCAACCGGCGCCAGCACCACCGTGGTTACACCGAAGAGCGTGAGTGCTGCCGAATCGCGAAGGACCGTGGCCGGCGCCGGATCACTCACCAGGAGGTCATCCAGGTCCAGTGCCCTCACCAGGGCGGCATAGCCCGCGATCGCAACAATGGTTACCCCCGCCGCGATTACCGGCGTCGAAATGTTCGCCAGGGGGGATCGGTCCAGGCCCATCTCTCGCGCCAGTCCGCGGAGACCCTTCCCGCCGGCGACCACCACCACTGCGGCCAGCAAGAGCAGGTCGGCTATCGCAGCGGCGTAGGCTACGCGTGCAGTGCGCACATCGCCCCGGAGTTGCGGTGGTTCGGGCATGCCAGCGGAAGTGGCAATCGCGACGAGACGGGCGTCGGTGTACTCAACCACTGCTGCCGCCTGTTCGAAGATGTCACCCGCGTCGCGAAACTCGGGTTCGTAGCCCAGGCCCTCGGCCATTACCGGAATGGCGAAGAGCAGCCCGAAGTGGATTACCAGTGCGGCCGCGATCGCGGCCATCGTCCGGTTCCAGCTCCAGCTCGCCGGTTGCAGGCGGCTGCCACCGGCGAGTTCCATGGCTAGAGCGTCACACCGAGTGCGTCGGCTACCGTGTGCATATCCTTGTCGCCTCGGCCACTGAGGCCGATGAGCACGTCCTCATCCGGGCGCATTCGACGAGCTTCCTCCAGTGCCTGGTAGATGGCATGCGATGGCTCCAGCGCCGGGATGATCCCCTCGGTCCGCGAAAGTGCCTTGAAGCCGTCCAGTGCCTGTCGGTCGTCGACCGCGGTGTAGCGTGCCCGTTCCGATGCCTTGAGCCACGAGTGCTCCGGACCAACCCCCGGATAGTCGAGACCGGCGGAGATGCTGTGCGTCTCGAGGATCTGCCCGGCATCGTCCTGCAGGAGGTAGGTGTGAGCACCGTGAAGCACGCCCGGCCGGCCCGCCACAAGCGTCGCCGAGTGCGCTCCTGAACCCAGACCGTGGCCCCCGGCCTCGACGCCGAGCAGGCTGACGGATGCATCCTCTATGAATGGGTGGAAAAGCCCGATGGCATTGCTGCCCCCGCCGACGCAGGCCACCGCCAGGTCCGGGAGTTTCCCTGCTTGCTCCAGCATCTGCGCCCGCGCTTCCTTGCCGATGACCGACTGCAGGTCCCTGACAATTGTCGGGAAGGGGTGGCCACCGATGACCGAACCGATGAGGTAGTGGGTCGTCGAAACGTTGGTAACCCAGTCCCGCATCGCCTCGTTGATCGCGTCCTTCAGGGTCTTGCTGCCGGAATCGACAGGCGCCACGGTTGCGCCCAGCATCTTCATACGGAACACGTTCAGCGACTGCCGGCGCATGTCCTCAGTACCCATGTACACCACGCACTCCAGACCCAGCATTGCGCAGACCGTGGCCGTTGCCACCCCGTGCTGTCCGGCGCCCGTCTCGGCGATGATCCGTGGCTTCCCCAGCCGCCTCGCCAGGAGCGCCTGGCCGAGAGCGTTGTTGATCTTGTGAGCGCCGGTGTGAGCAAGGTCCTCGCGCTTGAGCCAGATGCGCGCACCACCCGCTTCGGCTGTCAGTCGTTCGGCGAAGTAGAGCGGCGTCGGCCGGCCCACGTAGTGGCGCTGCAGGGTAGCCAGTTCTTCCCCGAACTCCGGGTCAGCCAGGGCGGCGTGGTAGGCCTCCTCCAGTTCGTTGTGAGCCGCCACCAGTACCTCAGGGATGAACATGCCGCCGAAGTCCCCGAATCGCGACGACAGCCGTGTCGTTGCCTGGGTCATCTCTTTGCCCCTTTCGCCGCACGAATAAACGCCCGGATCTTCTCGACATCTTTCTTGCCCGCCGTTTCCACACCGCTGGAAACATCCACCGCCCACGGAGCTGCACTGGCGATCGCCGCCTCGACGTTTTCCGGGGTCAGGCCGCCGGCGACCATCAGCGGCGTGCTTCCGCCCGCTTCTCCCGCAATCGACCAGTCGAAGGTCTCACCGGTGCCGCCCCGGGCTCCGTTCTTTGCTGTCTCGAACATGATTGCCTGGCCGACGCCCGCGGGTGCTCGTTCCAGTGCCGTATCTGCCCCATCGGTTTGCGCCACGTGGACCACCCGGATTGCCGGGATCTCCATCGCCCGCACGAAGGAGTCGTCTTCGCCACCTGAAAGCTGCACCATATCGAGCTTCGCCGCCGCTGCCAGGTCGATGACGTCTTCGACGGCCTGGTCGGCAAACACTCCCACGATCAATGGCCGGTGGTTGAAAAGTGCCTCCTCGATCGCCTCGTTCCAGGCGCCGAACCAGCTTCGCCCGGTCACTTCTCCCGCAGCCGGCCCGGAGAACGAAGCCCGGCTTCTTCCCCGCTTCTCATGGATTGCCGTCACGATCTCGTAACAGGCCTGTGGTGTCACCTTGCGCCGAGAAGTGGCAAAGATCAGGCCGATGAAGTCCGCACCCGCTTCAGCGGCCGCCAGCGCCGAATCCACGTCCGTCAGCCCGCAGATCTTCACGCGTGTCATGCTGCCCGTCGCACAGCCAGGTATTCCAGGGACTCGGCCACCAGCACTCCCACCGGTCTCGTGCTGTCCAGCACCAGCCGATCGCGCGTAGGCTCCCGCGTGCCCGGGATAGCGAGCCAGTCCTGGCGCTGCGTTGGATTGGTCGGCAATGCCTCGCGCGTTGCCAGCCGTCGCTCCACTTCCGCCGCGTCGCCACAGCGCGTCTCGATCATCGCGTAGAGTGCGCCTCCGTTGCGGGCCACCCCCCGTCCTCGCCCTTCCACCTCGGGCCAATAGGCCGGGCTATCGATGATCACCGAGTAGCCCTGGCCCAGCAGGCTCCCGGCGAACTCCCACATCGTCTCATAGCTCACCGGCCCCGCCACTTCTCGTGGCAGGCGTGAACGGACCATCGCCGACATAATCACGTCCTTGTCGATATGCACCGCCGGGATCTTCGGGGCGAGTGCCCCCGCCAGGGTTGTCTTGCCGCTGCCGGGTTCTCCGTGCATCTGGATCAGGATCGGTTTCATCGCCCGACAAGCTCCCGCACCCGTGCCGCCGGATCCTCGGCCCGCATCAGCGCTTCTCCCACCAGTACCGCCCCGGCGCCCGCGGCTCGAAATCGTTCAACGTCCTCATGGCTCGAAATGCCGCTGAGGGCGGCGAGGAGCACGTCTTTCCGGGCGAGTGTTGCCAGGCGCTCTGTCGTACCCAGGTCGACACTGAAGTCGCGGAGGTCGCGATTGTTGATACCAACAAGCCTGGCCCCGACCCCCATGGCCCGCTCCATTTCCTCGGAGTTGTTCACCTCCACGAGGGGTTCCATACCCAGTTCCCGGCTGAGCGCCAGGAGTTCGGCGAGCGCCGAGTCATCAAGGATTGCCACGATCAGCAGGAGCGAATCCGCTCCGGAGCGGCGCGCTTCGTAGACCTGGTAGGGATCGAAGATGAAGTCCTTGCGGAGGATCGCCGGCCGGTCGTCGCCGAGTTGCTCCAGTGCCGCCCGGGCCGAAGCCAGGTCGTCCAGTGATCCTTTGAACCAGGTCGGCTCCGTCAGGATCGAGATTCCGGCGGCGCCGGCACGAGCGTACGCCAGAGCCTGCTCGGCAGCGTCGATGCCGGGCGCGATATCGCCCTTGCTCGGCGAGGCTCGTTTCACCTCGGCGATGAGCGCCATGTCGCCCTCAGCCCTCAAGCGCGTAACGATATCGATCGGAGTGGCTGCCTCACCGGCCTGCCGTTCGAGTTCGGGCAGTGCCAGGTGCGCCTTCGCAACCTCTACGTCCTTGCGACGTTGCGCCACAATCCTGTCGAGGATCGTGCTCACGAACCGGCCGCCCTGGTGAGCTCGATATAGCGCTCAAGCACAACAGCAGGCTTCCCACTGGCCATTGTCTCGCCTGCCGCCTCGGCGCCCTGCTTGAAGTCATCGGCCATGCCGGCAGCCACAAGTGCGGCACTGGCACTCATCGCGACGAAGTCGTGGATGGGGCCGCGTTCACCGCTGAAGAGCCGGTTCATCATGGCAACGTTGGCGGCCGCGTCCCCCCCAAGGATCGTGGAGATATCATGCGCCGGAAGTCCGAAATCGGACGGCTGGAGTTCGCGCTCGGTAACCGAACCGTCGGCGACGTCCCATGCGAAGGTCACACCCGCCGGGCTGATCTCGTCGAGTCCCTCGGCGCTGTGCACAACGATTGCCCGTGCCCCGCGAAGGGCAAAGGCCCGGGCCACGATCGGGGCATGCAGCCGGGAGGACACGCCGACAAGGAGAGCTCGCGGTTTTGCCGGGTTGGTCAACGGCCCCAGAAGGTTGAACATCGTCCGGACGCCCATCTCTTTTCGCACCGGCCCCACGTGCCGCATCGCCGGGTGAAATCGCTGGGCAAAGACATAGCAGAACCCACAGTCCTCGATCACCCGCGCAACCGCCTCCCCTCCGAGGTCCGTCCGGGCGCCCAGTGCTTCCAGGATGTCCGCGCTGCCCGTGAGCGACGACATGGACCGGTTGCCGTGCTTGGCTACCCGGCCACCCGCTGCCGCGACCACGATCGCCGAGGCGGTCGAGACGTTGAACGTGTCCAGCGTGTCGCCGCCGGTGCCCACGATGTCAATGACGTCCTCGATCGGGATCGCCTCGGCATGCCGTTGCATCGCTTCGGCCGACGCCGCGATTACCTCAGCCGATTCGCCGACAATGCGGAGAGCAGCAAGGTAGGCGCCCACCTGCGCCGGTGTCGCCTCACCGGCCATCATCGATTCCATGGCCGCGGCCGCCTGCTCGCCGCTCAACCCACCCCCATCGATGAGAGCCTTCAGGGCCTCCTGCATCACCAGGTCCCTCCTTCGGCGGCAAGGAAGTTCTTCAGCAGTTGGTGGCCGAACTCGCTCCCGATTGACTCGGGGTGGAACTGGACGCCCTCTACGGTCAGTTCTCGATGCCTGACCCCCATGATGATGCCGCCCTCGGTGCGAGCCGTAATCTCCAGGACCGCGGGTTGGGTCTCCGGCACGCCCGCCAGTGAATGGTACCGGCACCCTTTGAACCCCTGGGGAAGGTCCCTGAAAACGCCCTTCCCTTCGTGCTGGATCGGCGAGATCTTCCCGTGAAGGATTTCGCCGGCAGTGTCGACGGTGCCACCAAACACCTCGTAGACGCACTGGTGCCCCAGGCAAACGCCCAGTACCGGCCGTTTGCCTGCAAACGCCCGGATGACATCGCGGGAGATCCCCGCTCCGGAAGGATTCCCCGGGCCGGGCGAGATGACGACATGCGATGGGTCCAGCGCCAGGCATTCCTCCACGCTGATCTGGTCGTTTCTGCGTACGTCCACGTCAACGCCCAACTCGCCAAAGTACTGGTAGAGGTTGTAGGTGAAGCTGTCGTAGTTATCGATGAGCAGGACGGTCATAGCGCAGCCTCCAGCGGTTCGGTGCCGATGATGGCAGCGATGTCGAACGGTGTTTCCGCGATGTGGTCCGGTTCCATGGCAAGGACGGCTTCTCGGTCAACCGAACCCCAGAGCGCGGCCACCGAAAGGCAGCCTGCCGCCTGCGCCGCACCGATATCGGCCGGTGTGTCGCCGATCATCATCGCCTCGGCCGGGTCGTCCAGCGTCAGGCGTTGGAGTGCGGTGAGCACTGGTTCCGGGTCTGGCTTGTGCAGGTCGGTATCGTCGAATCCCACCACCGCCGCGAAGTACTCGAGCAGCCCTGCCCGTTGCAACTCGCCGATCGCACCCCAGGAGACCTTCGCCGTAACGATCGCGTTGGACCGGCCACTGGCGACGATATCCCGCAGGACTGTGGCGACACCTTCGAAGACCGGGACCGGAACCTCCCGCCCGAAGTAGTGTTCGCGGAACGTCTCCACGAAGCGGGGATAGTCCTCGCCGGCCAGGTCACGCCCTATCGCTTCGATCGTTGCACCCCGGTACCGGCGCCAGAGCGCGAGGGCATCGGTGTCGTGGCCAACCACCGACCGATGGGCATGCGCCAGCGCTTCCATCCGCGGTTCCAGCGTATCCAGCACCGTATCGTCGAGGTCCCAGAGCACGGCTCTCATGATGGCCCTCCAGGAATCTCCAGGCCGCGCTCAGACAGCACGGCTGCCACGACTGCCCAGGCGTCGACCGCTGCCGGGAAGCCGCCGTAGACCGCGATCATTCGCACCGTCTGCGCCAGCTCGGCGGGCGTCGCCCCGTGGTTGAGTGCCCCTGCAACGTGGGTGACCAGGGGCCCCGTTCGTCCGAGGACTCCCAGCATTGCCACAACCTCCAGGCTGCGTGTCTTTCGGTCGAGTGCTGGATCGCTCCAGACGTCGCCAAACACGAAGTCAACGACGTCTCCGCTGAGGGGTCCGTAGCGGCCGGCAAGTGTCTCTGGCGCGACTGCCGAAGGTGAGCCCCCGCGCAACCTCTGGAGGACCTCCATGCCCCTATTTCGGCGATCCAGAGTCCCAGTGCCTGCATCTTCGGGCTCCAGTTCAACCCCAACCGACCGTGCTACCTCGCCGATCTGGCCCTGGAGGGCACGCATCATCTGGGCGGTTGGGTCCGGCCGTTCGCGGATGCCGCACGCCTCGAGTACGGCATCCCGTACCTGGGCGTTCATCAGCACCGAATCAAGCTCTCCCGGTGCAAACCAGCCGGTCCCGGTGCCCTCGGCGACGGTGATCTCACCCGACCAACCTCCGGCCGCATAGAGGTTGTAGACCATGTGGCCTTCACCGTCGGGGAGAAAGAGAGTCTCGACGAAGTGTTCTTCGTTCGTCTCCGCCTCAAGCCCGAACTCGCGCAGGGCTTCGGTCATGCCGGCCTCGGGGTCAGTGTGTTCAGGGAGGAACGGCCCACCGGGAAGCTCCCACTCACCCGCCGCCTGGTGGCGGACGAGGAGGACGCGCCCTTCGCGGGCA
The DNA here is from genome assembly GCA_020432105.1 of Dehalococcoidia bacterium. Classification (GTDB taxonomy): domain Bacteria; phylum Chloroflexota; class Dehalococcoidia; order Tepidiformales; family Tepidiformaceae; genus JAGQGZ01. The sequence continues at coordinate 22,846 of JAGQGZ010000017.1, forward strand.
ACAATCGCGGCGAGATGAATGCGTTGGCCCATCGCTCGCCTACTCGTACCCCAGGCTGCCGGCCGGTGCCTCAGCCGCATTGATTTCGGCGAGTTCCACCGCCCGCATCATCGCTCGCGCCTTGTTCCCGGATTCGAGGTACTCCTCTTCCGGCGTGCTGTCGTACACCACGCCGCCGGCTGCCTGCACGTACGCCGTCCCGCCTTTCATCCAGATCGTCCGGATGGCGAGGGCCGTGTCGCAATTCCCGGACATGTCGACATAACCAACCGCCCCGCCGTAGCCCCCGCGCTGTTCACCTTCAAGCTCCGCGATGATCTCCATCGTTCGGATCTTCGGGGCGCCGGTAACGGTGCCGTGCGGGAAGTAGGCGCGGAGAGCGTCGTAGGCGGTCACCCCGGGCGAAAGCTGGCCGATCACGTGGCTCACCATGTGCATCACATGGGAGTACTTCTCCAGCTCCATCATCGCCGTTACCTGCACCGTGCCAGGCTCGCAGACCCGGCCCAGGTCGTTGCGCGCCAGGTCGACCAGCATGATGTGCTCCGCCCGCTCCTTTTCCGACCCCAGGAGTTCGCTGGACATCAGCTCTTCGTCCTCTGCATCACGCCCGCGCCGGCGGGTCCCCGCAATCGGGTGGGTTTCGATGGTCCCGTCCTCTACCCGGATGAGCATCTCGGGCGATGCCCCAACGATGTGCATCTCGCCCAGCTCGAGGTAGTACATGTACGGCGACGGGTTAATCGTTCGCAGGGCCCGGTACACCTCGAAGGGGTGCACCGCAGTCTTGCGTTCGAAGCGCTGGGAAACCTGGATCTGGTAGGTGTCGCCCTTTTCGATGTACTCCTTCGCCTGCAACACCTTCTCCATGAAGTCTTCCTTGGTGGTGTTGCTGATGAACTGGGGATTGACGACCGGCTTTCCGCTTCGCGCGTACGGGAGCGTGGCCAGCGGCTGTTCGAGGCGCTTCACCAGCTCATCGACCTTCCACGCCGCCTGCCGCCACGACGCTTCGATGTCGCCGTCGAGCCGGGCGTGACCGACGATCTTGATCGTGTGCTGAACGTGGTCGAACACAAGGAGCGTATCAACGAACAGCCAGACTGATTCCGGGAAGCCCTGTGGGTCTGACTCAGGCATCGGCAGCCGCTCAAAGTAGCGGGCCACTTCGTAGGCGAGGTAGCCCACGGCACCCCCGTGGAACCGCGGCAACCCCGGGACGGCAATCGGCTTGAATCGGGCGAGTTCTTCTTCTACGAACCGGAGCGGATCGCCAGTCAGTTCGCCCGTTTCGTCGGTCCGAATGATCCGGTAGGGCTCAGTGCCGATGAAGCTGTAGCGGGCAAGGCGTTCCGCCCCCTCCACCGACTCGAGCAGGAAGGAGTGATCTCCGCGGGCCACCTTCAGGTAGGCCGAAACCGGCGTCTCCATGTCGGCAACGACCTCGCGGTAAACGGGCACAATGTTTCCCGCGCCCGACTTCGCGAGCTCCTTCACCTCCTCGAGCGTGGGCTTCAGCACTAGTACTTCTCCAGGTAGTTCAGATCGAGGGCGTCGTGCACCATTTCCATCGTCTCAATCGCTATCGTCCGCCCCGCTTCGCTGCCGGCGGCAAGGGCGTCGCGCACCCTCCGCATGTTCGATCCATAGCTCGCCCGCCGGTCACGAATGGGTTCGAGCATCTCGTCGAGGACGCTGTTGAGACGATCCTTGAGCACCTTGTTGCCGATCCCCTTCGTGGCGTACTGCTCGCGGATGTTCGCCACCTCGTCCACGTCCGGGTCGAAGGCTTCGAGGTACATGAGGATGGGATTCTCATCGGGATTGCCCGGCTCATCTGCAGCCCGCGGTGGGCCCCCGAACATCGCACGTACCTTCTGGCTGACCGTGTCCGCATCGTCTTTGAGGTAGATCGCATTGTTCAGCGACTTGCTCATCTTCGCCTGCCCATCGATGCCCACCAGCCGGGGGACGCGGCCGACCAGTCCCTCCGGCTCCGGAAAGACCTCCTTGAAGTCGCGGTTGAACCGCCGGGCAACTTCCCGCGTCAGCTCTATGTGCGGCAGCTGGTCTTCCCCCACCGGCACCAGGTGGGCGCGTGGCATCAAGATGTTTGCCACCTGCATGACCGGGTAGTTGAAGAAGGCGACGGGCACCGATTTCTTGCCGAACTCGCCCATCTCCGCTTTCAACGTGGGGTTGCGCTGCAACATGCCAAGCGGCAGGAACCAGCCCAGCCACTGCGTCAATTCCGCGTGTTCGGGCACAAGGCTCTCGATCACGAAGTGGCTGCCTTCCGGGTCCAGGCCCACTGCGAGCCAGTCCAGCGCCACCTCCCAGACCGATTCACGGACGCGGCTGATGTCGTCGGAGTAATCGCTGACCTGGTAGTCGGCGATCAGGAAATAGCACTCGTACTCACGCTGAAGGCGGATCCAGTTCTCCAGCGCACCGGCGTAGTGGCCGAGATGAAGGGCGCCCGTAGGACGGATGCCCGTCAGGATCCGCTTCCGTTCACTCACCGCAGACCTCCGGGCTGGCTTGTCCCCTTGCCGCGGCCACCCCCGCCGCCGCGTGGGCGGAAGTCCTCTCGGGGACGAGGGTCGTCACGGCGGCCGCCATCACGGGGGGCGCCGTCACGCGGCCCGCGACTATCCGGTCGCGGGGGGCGGGAATCCCGCGTGTCCAGCGTCGAAAGGCTTGCCGCAATGAGCTTGTTCGCGTGTTCGATCATCTCGATCTCCTGGTCGAACACGGCCACTGGCTCGTTCGTGAGCTCGGCCACCACCTCGATCCACGATCGGCAACGGGCAAGTGCTCCCGCTGCGTCGCGGAACCTGCCGACCTGGCCACCGCGGTCACGTGTCGCCGCTTCCGCTACCGCTCCCGCCGCTTCGCCCGCCGCCATGAAGGCTGCCTGCTGGGCATCAGCCACGGCTTTCAGGTTCGAAGCGACCCGAAGCCGCCCCACGGCAGCGGCGAGCCGCACCGTTGTTTTCCAGGACTCAGACGTTTCAAACTCGGCCATCAAACTGCTCCATAGCATCCGTCCAGGAAGCCGAGCAGCCGGTCACAGGCCTCGCTTGCAGCTTCGACGACGGCATCGTCGTTGGTCGCCGCTTCGGCGATGGCGGCCATCTCCGACCCGGCATGAGCCACGTCGGAAATCAGGTGGACAGAGAAGAATTCGAACTCGGAGGGCGAGAAACCATAATGGTCCTTGAGCCCCTTGATCTTCTCCCAGGCTATCTCCGGCACCTGCCCCTCGTAGGCGAAGAGCGTGGCCAGTGCTTCGGCAACATCGCCGTTCCGGCATACATCATCAAAGTGCTCCAGCAGCACGGCAGTACTGCTGTTTGGCACGGAAGCCAGCACGTCTTCCCGCGGGACACCGAGGGCCGCGGCGAAATCGAGCCAGAGAGCGGTGTGGTTGCGTTCTCCATGCTCTTCGTCCCAGAGGTTGTCGAGCAGCACCTGGCGGATTGCCGGCGACTCGGTCCGGGTGTGGATCGCGCTCAGGTAGCGCGGGAACGCCGCTTCAAAGTGAAAGTACTGCCTGGCGTACTCTTGCAACCCTTCCACGGGCAGCCGCCCCTCGCTCCACGCTCTGTAGAAGGGGTGGGCGAGCATTGAACGCTGCTTGAGGACCTCCCTGAGGCGGGCCTCAAGGGCCGTTGCTGGTGCCGTCACGATGATTCTCCCTTTCCCGGGCCCCCGGGTTAGCCGATGACCGGCAACTCGCGCATGGCCTCGGCCACCCGCTCTGCCGGGTAGTGATCGTCGACAAGTCGGCCTGCGCGATAGTCGTCGTAGGCCTGGAGGTCGAGCAGCCCGTGGCCGCTCAGGTTGAAGAGGATGACACGGGGTTCGCCCGCTTCCTTCGCTGCGAGTGCCTCATCAATGGCGCCACGAATTGCGTGGCTCGCTTCCGGTGCGGCGATGATGCCCTCGGTCTGGGCGAAGAGCACGGCCGCTTCGAAACAGGGGTTCTGGGGGTACGCTGCCGCCTCGATGAAGCCTTCGTCGTAGAGCTGACAGAGCAGCGGCGCCATCGCGTGGTAGCGCAGGCCGCCCGCGTGGATCCCCGCCGGGACGAAGTTGTGGCCCAGCGTGTACATCTTCATCAGGGGCGTGAGGCCCACCGAGTCGCCGAAGTCGTACCGGTACTCGCCTTTCGTCAGGCTCGGGCAGGAAGCTGGCTCAACCGCGAGGAAGCGGGTCTTCTGGCGTCCATCGAGGCGCTCCTTGAGGAACGGGAACATCAGCCCTGCCGCATTGGACCCGCCTCCGGCGCAACCGACCACGACATCCGGGTACTCGCCCGCCATCTCCATCTGCTTGATCGCCTCCTGGCCGATCACCGTCTGGTGGAGAAGGACGTGGTTCAGCACGCTACCCAGCGAGTATTTCGTGTCCTCGCGCATGGCGGCGTCTTCCACCGCTTCACTGATCGCGATGCCGAGAGATCCCGTCGAATCCGGGTCGGTCGCCCGGATCTTCCGTCCCGACTCCGTTTCCTCGCTGGGACTGGGAACCACGGCGCCGTTCCAGATCTCCATCATCGAGCGGCGGTAGGGCTTCTGGTCGTAGGAGATGCGCACCATGTACACCTTCGCCTCGATCCCGAACATGTTGCAGGCGAAGGCCAGCGACGAACCCCACTGGCCGGCGCCGGTCTCCGTGGCGATCCGCTTCACCCCTTCTTCCCGGTTGTAGTAGGCCTGGGCCACAGCGGTGTTGGGCTTGTGCGAACCCGAGGGTGAGACCCCCTCGTACTTGTAGTAAATGTGGGCCGGCGTATCGAGGGCCTTCTCAAGGGCCGTGGCCCGGATCAGCGGGCTCGGACGCCAGATCTTCAGGATCTCCCGCACTTCGTCCGGGATCGCGATGAAGCGTTCCTGGCTGACTTCCTGCTTGATCAGTTCCATCGGGAAGAGCGGTGCAAGGGCCTCCGGGCCCACCGGCTCATGCGTCGCCGGGTGTAGCGGCGGCGACGGCGGGTTCTTCAGGTCGGCAGCGATGTTGTACCAGTGCGTCGGCAGTTCGGATTCGTTGAGAAAGAACTTCTTCGTGGCCATGAAACGGCAACCTCCAAAATAAAAACCCCTGCGTCCTGAAGGACGAGGGGTCAATCTCGCGGTGCCACCTTCGTTCCCGTCCTTCGCTCGAAGGCCGGGCACTCTGCGACCAATCCGGCATAGCCGGAAAGGCCCGGGCTCTGGTAACGGTGCCCTCTCCGCCTCGAGCTACTGCGCTGGCGCGGTTCACTCTCGGAACTCGCGGACCCATTCACCGGCGGCACTGTCACCGGGATCCCACCATCCCCGGCTCTCTGTTCACGCGCCAATCCGGCTACTTCTTCCGGTCGTCGTCGTTCTTCTGTTCTGTTGTCGCCATCAGGCTCCGATAGACCCGGCAGAATGTCAAGAACAATTCTTGTGGGAAACGGTGTCGCCCGGGCGAGGCTCAGCACATCCGTTCGGAATTGGTAGAATCGACCCAACCCGAACCGGGGGCCACTTCCTTGTCGACACCGATTCGTCGCCAGTACCTCGAACTGAAGCAGCGCTACCCGGGGACCATCCTCTTCTTCCGCCTCGGCGACTTTTACGAGACCTTCGACGACGATGCCGTCACGGTCGCCGATGCCCTCCAGATCACCCTGACCTCCAAGCCCATGGGGAAGGACCAGCGCGTCCCCCTTGCCGGCTTCCCCTACCACAGTCTCGACGGCCAGGTAGCGAAGCTCGTCGCACTCGGCCACCGCGTCGCCATCTGCGAACAGATGGCCGATCCGGCCACGGTGAAAGGCATCGTCCCCAGGGAGGTCGTGCGGGTCGTGACCGCCGGCACAGTGACCTCGGAGGCTTCACTCGGGGCCGACGAGGTTCGCGAGCTCGCTGCCATCGTCCAGCGTGCCAACCGGGTGTCCGCCGCCTTCTGCGACGTCTCGACCGGAGCGGTCCGCATCGCTCGTGGTGACGCCGTGACCGCCGAGTTTGCGCGCCACCAGCCGGCCGAGTTGCTCTACGAATCCCCTGACGACCTGCCCCCGGCCTTTTCCGGAGTGACCCTCCCGCGAGCACCACTGAGCGAGACAGCAGTGCTGGCGGAACTCGGCCGCCAGTTCAGCATGGAGGCCGTGCAGCATCTGGCCGGGGGGCTCGCCGAACAGGCTGCACTCGCTCACATCCTTGCTTACCTCCGCGAGACCTTCCCCGACTCGCTCGGTTCTATCCAGCGGATCCGTCCGGTTGAGGACGAAGACGTCCTCATCGTCGACCAGAAGACGCTGCGCAACCTCGATGTCTTCACGGCCCACGGTGGGCAGTCGCTCTTCGGCGTGCTGAACCGAAGCCGCACGGGCATGGGAGCACGACTCCTCCGTGACTGGCTCACCCGGCCGTCCCGCCACCGCGAGACCATCGAGAGCCGCCTCGATGCCGTCGAGTGGGGAGTTGCGAACGGCATTGCCGTTGAACAGCTCGCCGCGGCACTCCGCGGGTCCGGTGACGTCCAGCGCCTGGCCGGTACCGTCGGGCGGCGGTCGGTGCGGCCACGGGAACTTCACGCCCTCCGCGAAGGGCTTCGTGCTGCCCTTGAGCTTGGGAGGATGCTTGAACGCGCCGGCGATCTTCCTGTCCTGCTTGCCACCGCTGGTTCCCGCCTGGCAGGGGCGGGGCCGCCCCTCGCGAGCCTTGACGCCGCACTGGACCCGGACCCACCGGTCTCCTTCGACGAGGGCGGTGTGATCGCGGCAGGGTTTAACCCGGAAGTCGATTCGCTGCGCGAGATGACCCGCGATGCAAGGGGCTATCTCCTTGGGATCGAACGACTGGAGCGCGAACGGACAGGCATCAAGTCGCTCAAGGTCGGGCACAACAAGGTCTTCGGCTACTACATCGAGGTCTCCGCCGCCAATGCCGCTCTGGTTCCGGAACACTATCAGCGCCGCCAGACCCTGGTGGGTGCCGAACGCTATGTGACCGACGAACTGAAAGAGCACGAGTCCCGGCTCGTCGGGGCCCGCGACCGCCTCGTCGAACTCGAGAAGCAGGCCTACGAGACGCTCGTCGAGACGCTTGCCTGCCAGCTTGATGCGCTGCATTCGGTGGCAACGGCCATGGCTACCGTCGATGTCCTCCTGGCGCTTGCGACGCTTGCCTCCGAGGCCGCCTACGTTCGTCCGCACTTCAATGAAGGCGAGAGGCTCGTCCTCCGGGCTGCCCGCCACCCCGTCGTGGAAGCCGCGCTCGGACCGGGCAGTTTCGTCCCCAACGATTGTGACCTCGACCCCGACTGCCAGGTGCTCATCCTCACCGGGCCAAACATGAGCGGGAAGTCCACCTACCTCCGGCAGGTGGCGCTCATCGCCCTCATGGCCCAGGCCGGCTCGTTCGTTCCCGCAGAAACCGCGGACCTGCCGCTGTTCGATCGCATCTTTACGCGCATTGGCGCCCAGGATGACCTCGCAGCGGGTCAGTCCACGTTCATGGTCGAAATGGTCGAGACGGCCCAGATCCTCCACCAGGCCACCCCGCATTCGCTTGTTGTCCTCGATGAGGTCGGCAGGGGAACGAGCACCTTCGACGGGATGGCAATCGCGCGGGCAACCATCGAGTTCCTTCACAACCGCAAGGAAGTGGCGGCCCGCACGCTGTTCGCGACCCACTATCACGAACTTACGGATCTCGCCGAGGTCTTGCCGCGCGTCCAGAACGCCCACGTCGCTGTCCACGAAGAAGG
>JAGQGZ010000180.1 GCA_020432105.1 Dehalococcoidia bacterium
CGCTCTCGGTCCCGATGGTCGCACCTACACCTTTGTGCTCCGCGAAGGACTGAAGTGGCATGATGGGGAGCCTGTTACCGCTGACGACGTCGCCTTCACGATAGAGAGCATCCGGGCCCTAGAATTCGAAGGTGATGTTGCCCTTTCCGACCTCTGGCTGGATGTGGAAAACGTCGCCACCCCGGACGATCGCACCATCAGCATCACCCTTCCTGAGCCATCGGCGCCGTTCCTCGCCAGGGCCGCAACCTTGCCGATCTTGCCGGAACACTTGCTCGGCGAGCTGTCGTCGGCACAGATGGGCCAGGCGCCGTTCAACGTCGCACCTATCGGCACCGGTCCCTATCGCCTTACTTCGCTGTCCAGTGCGCGAGCGGAGTTCACCGCCTACGCCGCATATCACCTGGGCAAGCCAGCGATCGAACGGTTGACACTCCGCTTCTACTCCAGCGCCGAAGCGGCCAGGGCTGCTCTCGAAGGGGGAGAGGCAGAGGGCCTGTTCCTCCCGGATCCCGAGGCCACGCCTGTCCCTTCCGGTGACAACTTGCAGGTCGTCGCCGCCACCCGCGACGCATACATCGCGCTCTACCTCAACAACGCCCAGGCTGCCTTCTTCCAGGACGAACGCGTCCGCCGCGCCTTCAGTCTCGTTATCGATCGTGACCTGATCGCGTCGGAGATCTATGGCGACTGGCTTCTACCCTCGTCGTCGCCGATCACACCGGGGAGTTGGGCTTACCTGGCGGAATTCGATGAGACCGACGTCGACATCGCCACTGCCGAAGCCCTGCTCGACGATGCCGGCTGGACTCGCCACGCTGCTACCGGCATCCGCACCAGGTCGGGACAGGAGTTCCGAATCACCATTCGGACCGACGACGACCCCCTTCATCTCGCGCTCGGTAGCCTGATCGCCCGGCAGCTCGACCGTGTCGGCATCAAGGTCACGGTTGCCGGTACCACCTTCACCGTCCTCCGCACCGAGTATCTCCAGACTCGTGCCTACGAAGCTGCGATCGTCGCGTGGGACCAGGGCGCCGATCCTGATCCCTATTTCGGCTGGCACAGCTCGCAGCTTGGCGCCGCCGGGCTCAACATCGCCAACTATTCCGACATCGAGAGCGATGCCGTGGTGGAACGCGGCCGTGAGTCGTCCGACCCGGGCGTACGGGCCGACATGTACCGTCAGTTCCAGGACATCTGGGCCGAAGAAGCACCCAGCGTAATCCTCGGGTACCCCCGTTATGCCTACGTTCTGCCTGGCGATGCGAACGCCGTGGTCTTCTCGAACCTTGTCGCGCCGTCCCAGCGTTTCGCTGAGATTCACCGTTGGACGGTCCGATGAGCGATGGATTCCGGCCCGAGAGGCTAAGGGTACTCTTCATGGGCTCGCCCGAATTCGCCGTGCCTTCCTTGCGCGCGCTTGTCGCGGCCGGCTACAACCTCGTCGGTGTCGTCACGCAACCAGACCGGCCGAGCGGGCGAGGCGGTAAGATGACTCCACCGCCCGTTAAAGTTTCGGCCGAAGAACTGCGAGTCCCGGTCTTCCAGCCCGAAGAACTCCGGAGCGACGAAGCCTTCGCCCGGCTTCAGGCCTTCGCCCCCGACCTGGTGGTCGTCGCAGCCTACGGGAAGATCCTCTCGCGCCGGGTGCTGCAGCTTCCCACCCACGGTGCCGTGAATGTTCACGCCTCACTGTTGCCCCGCTGGCGGGGTGCCTCGCCAATCAATGCCGCCATTCTTGCTGGCGATGCGGAAACGGGTGTCTCGATCATGGAGATGGTGCAGAAGATGGATGCCGGCCCTGTGCTCGCTCGCGAAGCGGTCACGATCAGCAGCGATGCGACTACCGGGACCCTTGAGCCGGTACTCGCCGACCTCGGCGCCCGCACGCTTGTCGATGTGCTGCCTGCCTGGCTCTCGGGGAAGTTGCACGCGGAGCCACAGGACGAGGCCAGGGTCACCTTCTGCTCGCTCATCAAGAAACAGGATGGTTTTCTCGCAGCCACGATGACCGCGGCAGAAGCGGAACGGGCCGTCCGCGCATTCGATCCCTGGCCGGGGGCATTTGTCCTGTATCGGGGCGATCGTCTGGCCATCTGGCGTGCCCGTGTGCTGCCTGCCGCCGAAGTCGAACCCGGTGCCACATCCATCATCGAACGCCTTCCCGCCCTGGGTTTTCGGGATGGCTGGCTTCTGCTCGACGAGGTGCAGCGGGTTGGTGCCAGGCGCGTCGACGGCCGTGCGTTCCTCAATGGCGAACGTGGCGTCTTCGCCGGCGGGGTCGTTCTCGCATGACCATCGACGTCTTCGGCCTGCTTCCAACGGAGTTGGAGGAACGCCTCGCTGAACTTGGCGCGGAGCGATATCGCGCCGACCAGATCTTGCAGGCACTCTACCGGCAGGCTGCTCGGGCCCTGGGCCAGGTAACGACGATCCCTGCGGCTCTGCGCTCGCGTCTTGCCGCCGAGGACTTCGACGCAACGCTGGCTGATCCCGTCCGCATCGTGTCCAGTGAGGATGGCCAGACCACGAAGGCACTTCTGTCCATGGAATCCGGCACCCTCATCGAGACCGTGCTGATGCAGTATGGCTCCGAGCAGGGTAAGCCCAGGAATACGGTGTGCGTCTCAACCCAGGCTGGGTGTGCCATGGGGTGTGTCTTCTGTGCCACCGGTCAGATGGGTTTCGAACGCAACCTCTCCGCCGGCGAGGTGGTCCGCCAGGTCATGCACTTCGAGAGGGTCTTGCAGTCACGCGGCCACCGCGTCACCAATCTCGTATTCATGGGGATGGGTGAGCCGCTTGCCAATTACAACGCCACCGTGAAAGCCATCCGTATCCTCACGGACCCACGGGCTCTCGGCCTCGGCCAGCGGCGCATTACGGTCTCGACCGTCGGAATAGTCCGGGCTATCGAGCGACTTGCCGAAGAAGACCTGCAGATCGGCCTCGCCATCTCTCTCCACGCACCCGGCAACCAGCTCCGGGCCGAACTCGTCCCTACTGCTGCGCCCCGGAGCGTCGACGATCTGCTGGCAGCAGCCTCGGCCTACGAGCGTAAGACCGGTCGCAGGGTCTCCTTCGAGTACGCCTTGATTGCCGGTGTGAACGATGACGAAGAGACCGCGACCGCCCTCGGAGCACTCCTCGGCCCACGCCGCGCCCACCTGAATGTCATCCCCCTCAATCCCACAGCTGGCAGCTTCGCCCGGCCGTCGCGCAACTCCGTTCGCCGGTTCAAGACGATCCTGGACGCTGCCGGTGTGAACTGCACCATCCGCATCGAGAAGGGCGTAGAGATATCGGCTGCCTGTGGTCAGCTACGGACCGGCGAAGGCATCGTTAGCGTAGAAGCCGCCGAACCAGGTACCCAATAGCCCCGAGCATTGCCCGGCCCAGTGCCATACCGAGACCGATGGCCACGGCCGTCCGCAGGTCGAGCCACGTGTGGACCTCGCCCCGGACTACTGGTGCTGCAAGAATCCCGGTCCGTACTTCGTCGCAGGCCACGCCCTTCCCGACCACGATGCCCACGCCGGATTGGCGCACCGTTCCCCGCTCCACCGAGAGCACACCTATCGCAGATTGACTCACGGTAGCGTCGCTCGCTTCCAGCGTCCGAATCGCCGAGCGTTCGACAACCACGTCACGTCCCTGGAGTTCTCCCAGCGCATTCGCTCGTACCTCTGTGCGGTCGAACGCAAAGTCCTCGCGCACTTCGCCCGTCACTCGATGCCCGCTCACACCATTACCCTCGGTCACACTCGAACCTCCGTCCGCGCGACTTCACCCTAGACGGAGGGCGATCCCCGCGCAATCCTCGAGGGTGAACTGTGCGTACCAGCGACTTCGACTTTGACCTGCCCCGGGATTTGATTGCCCAGGCTCCCGCCGATCCGCGTGATTCCTCACGGCTGCTTCGGCTCGACCGTGAGACCGGGTCCACTTCCCACCACCAATTCAGCGACCTTCGAGAACTGCTTCGGCCCGGCGACCTGCTCGTCGTCAACGACACACGCGTGATGGCTGCCCGCCTCTACGGTCGTCGCGATGAGACGGGCGGACGCATCGAGGTCCTGTTGCTCGTGCGACAGACTGGCCGTGATTGGGAGGTGATGATGCGGCCCGCTCGCCAGGCGGTTGTCGGCCGGCGCTTTACCTTCGAGGCGACCGACGGTTCTCTCCACGCAACGGTGCAAGGCCGCACCGCATCCACGGCCGTACTGACCTTCGATCGCGAGTTTGATCCTGCTACCGTCGGCCAGGTGCCCCTGCCGCCCTACATTGACAGCTATCACGGTGACCCCGAGCGCTACCAGACCGTCTACAGCACCGAGGCGGCCAGTGCCGCTGCACCCACGGCGGGGCTCCATTTCACACCCGGACTCCTTTCGGACTTGCGGGGCATCGGCATCGAACAGGTGGCCGTAACGCTCCATGTTGGTCCCGGCACATTCAAGCCGGTCACGGTCGACGACCCGCGCGACCATCAGCTACATGAGGAACTCATCCATGTCCCGGAAGCGACGGCGCTTGCTGTTTCGGCTGCTCGCTCCGAAGGCCGCAGGATTATCGCAGTGGGCACCACGGTTGTCCGTACGCTTGAACATGTGGTTCGCGAACGGGGACAGGTGGAACCATATGCCGGCCCCACTTCGCTCCGGATCCTTCCCGGCGACAGGTTCCTTGCCGTCGATGGGCTCATCACCAACTTCCACCTGCCGCGGTCCACACTCGTCATGCTCGTGGCCGCGTTCGCTGGCACCGAATCCGTGCTTAATGCCTACAGCGAAGCCATCCGCGAACGCTACCGTTTCTACAGCTTCGGCGACGCCATGCTCATCCTCTAGCCACTATCCCCTGCCAGCCGGACGATCTCCCCGTCACGCTCGATCAGCCCGTCGGCAGCAAGCGCAGAGAGATAGCTATCGAGCCGATCGGCGTGTTGCCCCGGCAGCAACGTTCGCAATCCGGCTACTGTCTGAGGTCCCCGGCCAAGCGTCGCAACGATACGTCCGCGAGCGAATCTTGCCGTTTCTTCGAATGGTTGAGCAGGCGTCGTCGTAACGGCTGACTGCGGAAAACCGGCCGCTCTCCACGCGCAAAGCACTCGTACGGGGCACGCGTCGCAGCGTGGTCCGCGTGCGGTGCACAC
>JAGQGZ010000181.1 GCA_020432105.1 Dehalococcoidia bacterium
CAACGTCGGGTATGTGAAGCGAACGCACCACGAACTCGACCTGCCGAACAAGTCCTCCTCACGGATCTGGGAGAGTGGACCTGGCGCCATGGTGATCCACGCCGGCGACCGGGTGCAGACGACGCACGCGGCGGGTTCCCGCGAAGTTGGTGATTTGGCCGCACGTTTTGGGCCGGAGATCGACATCATCCTGGTCGAGACGCACACGTCGCAGCCGTACCCGACCATCCTCGCGGGCGCATGCACTCCCGAGCCAGACGAGCAGGTAATCGGCCGATGGGAGATGGACTCGATCGAGGCCGACGTGGCCGGTGCATGCGAAGCGATTACAGAAATTGCTCCCCCTGATACGGACCTGCGGCGAGCACTGAGAGCGGCGGCGGCCCACCACGGTGGCCATGCATGTGCGGGCCTCATCCTCGGTACGCGGCTCGCCCGGTATGGAACCCGGGTCTTGGGAGTTGAGGTGCCGGATAAGAAGAAGCGCCTCGTAGCGACGGTGGAAATCGACCGGTGTGCTGCTGATGCGGTTCAGTCGGTAACCGGCTGCCGGCCGGGCAAACGCACGCTTCGATTGCTGGATTACGGGAAGCTCGCCGCGACATTCGTCGATGGGTGGAGCGGACGTGCCGTACGCGTGGCGGTCCGAGCCGACCTTCGCGAGGTTGCAGCAAGGCTTGCGCTGCCCGGCGAAGACCGGCACCAGGCGCAGCGCAGGGTGTACCTGGCACTGCCGGATGACGAGCTGTTCACCCTTCAGGATGCCGCCGGGGAGATTCCGCAATTCGACCTCCCGGGACCGCCAAGACGACGGGTGAATTGCATGAGCTGTGGCGAAGAAGTCTCGGACGGCCGAGATGTGATGACCGAAGAAGGCCCGTATTGCAGACCATGCGCTGCGGGCACTGTGAAAGGAGCCCACCAGTGACCCTGAGCCGACGAGGTTTTCTCAAGCTTGCGGGAGGCGCCGGCGCCGGCGCTGCCGCCCTGTACATGGAAACGCAACTGGCGTTCTTGCAGGTGGCCTCGCCCATCGAGAACCCGCTTGCGTTCTATCCCTCGCGGGATTGGGAGAAGGTCTACCGCGACCAGTACGCCTACGATGACACGTTCACATTCATCTGTGCGCCGAACGACACACACATGTGCCGTCTCAAGGCATTCGTGCGCAATGGGGTCGTTGTCAGGACGGAACAGAACTACGACGCCGGAAATGCGAAAGACCTGGATGGAAACAGCAGCACGCCACACTGGAATCCACGTGGCTGCCTGAAGGGCTACACGCTTCATCGTCGCGTTTACGCTCCCTATCGCCTCAAGGGGCCGATGATCCGGGCCGGTTGGAAGCAATGGGCGGACGATGGGTTCCCGTCGCTCTCCGATACGCCGTCGCTTCGCACGCAGTACAAGTTTGACGCGCGAGGGGACGACGAATTCATTCGTGTTAGCTGGGATGAGATTGACGACTACTGCGCAAGGGGTCTCCAGGCGATCGCGGAAACCTACTCGGGCGACGAGGGCCATCGCCGGCTCATCGACGAGGACGGTTACCCCGAAGAGATGCTGGAATTCTGGGAAGAGTCCGGTGTCCGGACGATCAAGATGGGGAGCTCGCTCCCTATTCACGGCGTAGCAGGCAAATTCGGCCTGTTCCGGTTCGCGAACGTGCTTTCGCTCCTGGATGCAAGCGTCCGCGGTGTAGGTCCGGATGAAGCGGTGGGGGCACGCGACTGGTCGGAGTACACCTGGCGCGGTGACCAGGCCCCCGGCTTCCCCTTCATCCACGGTCTGCAGACTTCCGAAGTGGACTTCAACGACCTTCGGAACAGCAAGCTCATCGTGATGATTGGCAAGAACCTTGTCGAGAACAAGATGCCTGAGAGCCACTTCTTCCATGAGATCATGGAACGTGGCGGCAAGATCGTCACGATTACTCCGGAATACAGCCCGCCAGCGACGAAGTCTGACTACTGGATCCCGGTGCGGACGGGCCTTTCGGACACGGCGCTGCTGCTGGGTATCGCCAAGGCGATCATCGACCGAGAACAGTACGACGAACCGTTCCTGAAGCGCTTCACGGACTTCCCGCTGCTGGTCAGGCTGGACACTCTCCAACGGGTCCGGGCCGAGGATGCGTTCCAGAGCTACGTATCGCCGCTCGACCCCGAGGCGCCAAGCTTCACGCTCCACGGCCTCACGCAGGAACAACATGCGGAGTTGGGTGACCGCGTCGTCGTCAACGCAAACGGGACCTTCACACCGATCACCCGCGAGGACATCGGAGACACGCTTACGGCAAAGGGCATCGATCCCCAACTCGACTTCAAGGGGACGATGCAGCTCAACGATGGATCCGTAGTCGAGGTGGCGACGGTGATGTCGATGTACCGCGAGCATCTCGCGGACTACGACCTGGATTCGGTGGTCGATATTACGGGTGCCCCGCTCGACCTGATTGAGCGGCTGATCGAAGACATGGTGACCATCAAGCCGATGGGCATCCACGTGGGCGAGGGAATTAACCACTGGTTCCACGCGACGCTGCACAACCGGGCCACGTACATGCTCTCCATGCTCACCGGAAACATCGGCGTCCCCGGTGCAGGCGTTTCCACCTGGGCCGGTAACTACAAGGGCGGCATCTGGCATGCAGCGGACTGGCACGGGCCGGGAGTCGGCGGGTACGTCAACGAGGACCCGTTCAACCCGGTCCTTTCCGACACGGCCGTATACCGCAAGGAAAACCAGCGGCACACGATTCACGGCGAAGAGACTTCCTACTGGGGCTACGGCGACCGACCGCTGATCGTCGACACACCGGAGGAGGGCCGGAAGGTCTTCACGGGTCGGTCCCACCTACCGACGCCGACGAAGGCGCTCTGGTACAACAACGCCAACTTCATCAACCAGGCCAAATGGGCCTACGAGCTCGTCTTCAACACGAACGTGAAGGTCGACATGGTCGTCGACCAACAGATCGAATGGACCGGGTCTGCCGAGTTTGCAGACCTCGTCATGCCGGTGAACTCGTGGATGGAATTCCAGACACTGGAGATGGCCGGGTCGTGTTCGAACCCGTTCCTCCAGATCTGGAAGGGCGGCATCGATCCGCTTTACGACACACGCGATGACGTGATGGTGTTCGCCGGGGTGGCGCAGGCGTTGGCCCGGAACACCGGTGATAACCGGTTCGAGCAGTACTTCCAGTACGCCATCGAGGGCCGGCCCGAGGTCTATATCGACCGGGTCCTCGAGGCCTCATTCACGACCGTGGGATACACGACCAAAGACATTCTTGATGGCAAGTACGGGGAGCCCGGGTCGGCGCTCTTCAACTACAGGACCTACCCGCGCATCCCCTTCTACGAGCAGATCAAGGACTCGCTGCCGTTTTACACGGACACGGGCAGGATGAACGCCTACTGCGATATTCCGGAAGCGATCGACTTCGGTGAGAACCTGATCGTGCACCGGGAAGCGGTTGAGGCCACGCCTTACCTGCCCAACGTCATCGTCTCAACCAGCCCGTACCTGCGCCCCCGCGACTACGGGATACCACTGGACGACATCGATGCTGATGCGCGCCAGGTGCGAAACGTGATGATGGCCTGGGAGGACGTCAAGCAGACCTCCAACCCGCTTTGGGACCAGGGCTACTCGTTCTACTGCCTGACGCCGAAGAGCCGCCACTCCGTGCACTCTTCGTGGTCGATTACTGACTGGAACTGGATATGGGCGGCCAACTTTGCCGACCCGTACCGAGAGGACACACGGCTTCCCGGTGTGAACGACGCCCAGCTCCATATCAATCCTGAAGCGGCGCGCGACCTCGGGCTCGACGACGGAGACCTTGTCTGGGTTGACGCGAACTCGGCGGACCGTCCCTTCCGGGGTGCGGCGCCAGACGATCCACGACTTGAAGTTGCCCGGCTCCAATGCCGGGTGAAGTACAACCCTTCGTATCCCTATGGCGTGACGATGCTGAAGCACATCGGCTGGCTGGCCACACCACGGACAGTACGTGCCATCAAGGAACGGCCGGATGGCCGGGCCCTGGCGGAATCGACGGGCTACCAGGCCACAACCCGGTACGGGAGCCAGCAGAGTATCACCCGTGGATGGGCGCCGCCCATGCACCAGACCGACTCCTTGTTCCACAAGAAGGCGGCCGCGATGGGGTTCATCTTCGGGTTCGACGTCGACAACCACGCGATTAACACCGTTCCCAAGGAAACGCTCATTCGGATAACCCGGGTTGAGGGCGGCGGCCTGAACGGTGAACCGTGGAAGCCGGGCCTCACCGGTATGGCCCCCGGCGCGGAGGACGACTTCATGCGGAAGTACCTGGCCGGTGGCGCGGTTGTTGTGAAAGGGCGTGCGTGATGGCCGACAAAGCGATCGAAGCCGACGACCCGTATGAGTTGATCGCGCACTCGGCCCCTCTGCGGGACGCCGCTGACAAGGACGAGATGATGGCTCGCTGCTTTATTGAGGAGTACGCGATGATGGGCGTCCCCGCCAATCGCATCATGCAGCTGTTTCGTTCGCAGGCGTTCGTAGGGACGAACAGCATTCTCCAGGAACGGGGCGAGCCGTTCATTGCGGCAATTGTCGATTCGGTTTTCGGCAACGCCGCGGTACAGGCAGAGCCACGGACAGAGGCGGACGTTTCGCTCGCCGTTCCGATGGTGAACCAACACCAGTGCAATTGCGGTGCCTCCGGGATCATCCCGGCGCCGTCCAGAGAGGAGGCCTGCCATGGCCACGGTCTATAACTGGCAACTCGGTCGCGACATGGATTACCGGTTTGACTCCGGTGGAGGTAACCGGCAGTTCGCGGCAGTGTTCAACATCAACCGCTGCATTGCCTGCCAGACCTGCACGATGGCCTGCAAAAGCACCTGGACGTTTTCGCCGGGCCAGGAGCTGATGTGGTGGAACAACGTCGAGACCAAGCCGTACGGTGGCTATCCCAATCACTGGGACACGAAGCTGCTGGCCCTGCAGGAGGAGAAGGACCCGGGCGGCCAGGTATGGGACGCCTCGAATCCGAGTCCCTCGGCACCCTACGGTCTGTTCGAAGGCAAAACGATCTTCGAGACTGCAGACGGTGTGAACCAGATGGCCACGGGCTA
>JAGQGZ010000182.1 GCA_020432105.1 Dehalococcoidia bacterium
AGGTCCTCGACGTGCCGCTGGATGAAGAAGCCGTTCGCTCGCGGCTGAGACACTGATGCTCCCCTGACAGGGGAGCCTGCCATGTACCATGCCTCGACGTGAGCGAGGAACGAGTTTCACCGCAGGGTGCGCTGGCTCACCTGGCGATTCCGGCCGGCGGCGAAGGGCAGCCGGTGCTCGTCCTCCACTCATGGTGGGGCCTTACGGCGGCCTTCACTGGCTTTGCCCGCCAGCTGGCAAGCCGTGGATTCGTCGTTGGATGCGCCGACCTCTATGGCGGGCGCACCGCCCGGACGGAGGCAGAGGCGCGGGCACTGCGGGCTCGTCCTCGCCGCGAGCCAATGTACAGGACCCTGCAACGCTGCCTCCGCGAACTCGCAGATCACCCGGGAGCAACGCGGCCGGCAACGGCGACTGTGGGCTTCTCGATGGGTGGTCACTGGGCAGTCTGGCTCGCACAGCACCCACCTCCAGAGATCTCGGGCACGGTGCTCTACTATGCGGTCCACGGCGGCGATTTCTCGCAATCGAACACGCCGTTCCTCGGGCATTTCGCCGAAACCGACGCGTTTGTTTCGTCTACCGCCCGCCGCTCAATGGAGCGGGCGATCGCCGGGCGCGGATTGGAATACCGCTCGTACGACTACCCCGGCACCGGGCACTGGTTCGCTGAGTCTGACCAGCCTTCCTTTCACCGGCCATCAGCGGAGTTGGCGTTCGAACGAACTGTGTCCTTCCTGAAAGCACTGTAGCGACGCCGTCTCCTGGTTTGGGTCGAGAGGTCGACACCCCTCGCTCCGTCTACGATGCGAGCATCAAGGACTCCCGGAGTGTGTCGATGGAACTCTATGACGTCATGCGAACGACCTTCGCCGCCCGCGAATTCACCGGCGACCCAGTTCCCGACGACGTGCTCCACCGCATCCTCGACAACGCCCGCTTCGCTCCCAGCGGCGGGAATCGCCAGGGCGGTCACGTCATCATCGTCCGCGACCCGGCAAAACGCGCCGCCCTTGCAAGGTTGATGGTGGCTCCGTTTCAGCGGTACCGCGCCCAGCAGTTGGCAGGTGAGAGCCCCTGGAACCCGCTCGTGCCGCCCGGGCCAACAGCCGCCGAGATCGATGCCATTCGCCCGCCGCCCGGCTTGCTCGAGCGCCTTGTCGATGCACCGGTTGTCCTCCTCATCTGCGTCGACCTCGGTGCAATCGCGGCCATGGACCAGCACCTCGAGCGCATCGCCGTCGTGCCTGGCGCCAGCATCTACCCGCTCGTCTGGAACATCCTCCTCGCTGCCCGAAACGAAGGCTACGGCGGCACCCTCACCACGTTCATCACCGCGTCCGAACCGGAGGTGAAGCCGCTCTTCAACATCCCCGATCACGTCGCCGTTGCCGCCCTTCTGCCCATCGGCAGGCCGGTGAAGCAACTGACGAAGCTCCGCCGCAAGACCGTGGAGGCATTCACCACGATCGACAGCTTTGACGGTGATCGGTTCAGGGGGCCGGCCACCTAACTCACCGGTTCACGTCGCCTCCGTGGAAGCTATCGCCGCGTGCAGGGCCACATGCGGGGCTGTCCCCGGGGGGCTCACCAGGCGTCGGGCTACGTAGTTTCCGCCATCACTTTCGCCCCGAATTGCGTAGCTTCGCGGATGAATTCGTGGTGTGTCGGTGGTCATTCTGTCTTCATGGACGGAAGCAACAGTCCGCAAGGTTCTCGATTCGGTGCCTGGGTTGAGGGTATGTGCCTGATCAGCACGCTTGGCCTGTTGCTTTCCGTCCTGCTACTCACAACTCGGCCCTCGTCAGGGGCCGCTCCCCTGTCCGGCACCACAACGCCAGCCCTTCCCGAAGTTGCAGACGACCGGGTGGTGGAATGGCTTGACACCCACCTGGTGGTGCTTGTTGACCAGGCGGCAGTCCCGCCCGCGGCGCTCTCTCGGCGCGTCGAGGCCGGCATGGACCACGTCTCCACCGTTGAGGTGATTGCCGCGACCGACACCGTCATCCTCGGTCTCCGCGAGGCCCTCGATGTTGCCGATATTGCCCCCTGTCACGCCCACTGCCAGCGGCTCGCCATACTGGACATCAGGACTGAGCCCGCGCCGTAAACTGCGAGGCAATGAGCCAGACCTACCGCCTCGGCGTCCTTGATGGCGACGGCATCGGCCCCGAGATCGTGCCCGTGGCCGTGAGAGTCGCAACAGGCGCCCTCGAACGTGCCGGCGCCGGGGTCGAATGGCTGCCTCTCCCCGTCGGCCTCGCGGCCATCGAGAGCCATGGCGCCGCCCTTCCGGCATCCACCTTGCGGGCCCTCGAGACTCTTGACGGCTGGGTGCTGGGGCCGCACGACAACATGAGCTACCCGCCCGAGCACCGGACCGTCCTCAACCCCAGCGGCTTCCTGCGCAAGCACTTCGACCTGTACGCCAACATCCGGCCGGCCCGCGCATTTCCGGGCACCCGGGCGACCGCAACCGGCATCGACCTCGTCGTCGTGCGGGAGAACACCGAGGGCTTCTACGCCGACCGGAATATGCACGCCGGCACCGGGGAGTTCATGCCATCGCCGGATGTGGCAATGTCCGTGTCGGTGTTCACACGGCCGGCTATCGAGTGCATAGCGAGGACGGCATTCGAGCTGGCGATGACCCGGCGCCGCCACGTCACCATCGTCCACAAGGCGAATGTGCTGACCCTGACGACCGGGCTCTTCCGCGACGTTTGCCGGGAGGCCGCGGCGGCCTACCCGGCCGCGCTTGTCGATGACTTCCACATCGATGCCCTGGCCGCCCATCTCGTGCGCCGCCCGGGTGACTTCGACGTGGTTGTCGCCGAGAACATGTTCGGTGACATCCTCAGCGACCTGGCGGGCGAGCTGGCGGGCTCGCTCGGTCTGGCGCCGAGTATCAACGCCTCAGACGCCGTGGCGATGGCCCAGGCTGTGCACGGGGCCGCGCCCGACATTGCCGGCAAGGGCGTCGCCAATCCCACGGCGATGGTCCTCAGCACCGCGATGCTCCTCGATTGGCTGGGCCGCAAGCACGCCGACGAGTCGCTCGTGATCGCGGCGAAGACGATGGAGCGGGCGGTCGAAGGCGTGCTCGCGTTGGGCATCGGTACGGCTGACCTTGGCGGGACGCTAGGGACAGCAGCGTTTGGGGAGGCACTGGTTGGCTGGATGAGGGATGAGCGCTAAACGAGTGCCGGGAGCATGGCGGGCCGGGCTCCGTTAGGCTCGGAGAGGGAACTGGATTCCCCGGAGGAGAGCAAATGACGACCCCGAACGACTTCAACGAGCAGATCATGAAAGAGTTTCGTGCAAATGGCGGCAAGGTTGGCGGCAACTTTGCCGGTGCCCCGATGCTCATCCTCACGAGCACAGGTGCGAAGAGCGGCAAGCCACGGACCAACCCGCTCGTGTACCTGCCGGATGGTGATGACCTCATCGTCTTCGCCTCGAAGGCGGGCGCTCCGGAAAGCCCGGCCTGGTACCACAATCTTCGCGCCAACCCTCAGGTCCAGGTCGAAGTGGGCAAGGACACGGTCACGGCGAAAGCCGAAGTAGTTTCCGAGCCGGAGCGGACCGCACTGTACGCCCGCCAGGTCGCGGTGATGCCAACGTTCGCCGAGTACGAAGAGAAGACCTCGCGGACGATCCCCGTGGTGCGGTTGCGCAAGGCGTAGGGACTCTCGGTCTGACGTTGGTGCGTCTCAAGAGTGCGTTGCCTGCCTGAAGTGAGCCCGCGGATTCACATCGCAGGCGGCAAACTAGGCTACGGGGTTGGGTGGCAAGCGGCCTCGTGAAAACGCGGTAGGAGCCTGGGACACTCGAGCCCTCAAGGTGGTGCTGGCCCGTGTCTCAGCCGCCCTGGGTGGAGCTGCCAGCTCTTGGGAGTGGCTGGCGCTCAACTTCCCGGAATCGACCAATTGCAGCGTGGCATAATTGGTCGATATGCGTATGCCGCCAATTCAGTACGCAGAATCCGCGGACGGAACACGCATCGCCTACTGCGTGATTCCTGGTGAGTCGCCCCCATTGCTCTATGTCAGCGCAGTGGATGTCGCTCCAGGGATCGACATGGCGTTCAGGCTCGGGTTTCGGAGTTCATTCCTTGAGGCTCTGGCCGGCGGGCGAGCAATGGTCCTTTACGACCCGCGGGGTCGCGGCTTCTCTGGACGCATCACCAAACCACTAACAATCGAGCAGATGGTCGAAGACCTCGATGCTGTTACCGAATCTGTCGGCGAACCCGTCAGAGTGGTAGCGGGCAACACGGGAGCAAGCGTGGCCTGCGTTCGAGCCGCCAGGGACCCTCGGCTATGGACGAGCCTGTATTTGATGGGCCCCGCGGCCACGTTCGCAGGCACGCTGACAGCAATAAACGGGTGGGACGTTCGCAAGAACTACCGCACGCTGCTTGGGTTTATCTGCCGGGTCGTATTGAACGTCTCGCTCGACGACCTTACCGCCACCATCGATCAGTTCGAGCGAGAGACGCCGGTCGAGACGGCAATCGCCTACGACGACGTGTTCCGCCACTTCGATATCTGGGATCTCTTGCCGCGAATCGAATTGCCGACGCATGTCTCCATTCGTTTGCCGGCCGTACCCGGTGGCGTGAGCGAACATGCAAAAGAGGTTGCTTCGCTCATACCTGGTGCGCGAGTCGTGGTTGCAGAGGGTTCCCTCTCGGGCAGAGAGATGGGCCAATGGATCCGGTCAACGATTGATGGTCTAGCTTTGGATCCGGCGGTCGAGTCGTCGAACGACACGTTCACGCACCGTGAGATCGATGTCCTCCGGGGTCTGGCGGGCGCCCAATCGAACGCTGCGATAGCGGAGAACCTTGGAATCAGCATCCGGACGGTTGAGCGGCACGTGCACACCATCTTTGGCAAGCTCGATGTCACCAACCGCACTGCTGCAGCGAGATGGGCTATTCGGAACGGTCTCGGCTGACTCGCATCATCAGAATTGATGACTCTCCAGTATCCATGATCCTGTCGATGCGGAGCCGCCCCTCGGAGCGACATGCTGCCTTCATGGCAGTTGCTACTTCCCGCAAAGGCTCCAGGGCACCGACCGAACCTGTTGCTCGTGCAAGACCCGAAAGACCGTCCACTACCGGG
>JAGQGZ010000183.1 GCA_020432105.1 Dehalococcoidia bacterium
AACGTTCGTCCTGGCAGACCACGACAATCCCCGTGGGGATGTGGGTAAGGCGAACGGCCGAGGCGACCTTGTTCACATTCTGGCCGCCAGCGCCCGACGAATGGTAGATGTCCACGCGGAGATCCTTTTCGTCGATCTGGATGTCCACCTCTTCGGCCTCCGGCAGCACCGCCACCGTCGCCGTTGACGTGTGGATCCGTCCCTGGGTCTCGGTTTCCGGCACTCGCTGCACGCGATGGACGCCGCTCTCGAACTTCAGGCGAGAGTAGGCAGCCTGTCCCTTGACCTCAAAGACGATTTCCTTGAATCCGCCCTTCTCCGACTCAGAGATATTGATGATCTCGGTCTTCCAGCCGTGTCGTTCGGCGTAGCGTGTGTACATGCGGTAGAGGTCGGCGGCGAACAGGGCCGCTTCCTCGCCACCCGTGCCTGCACGGATTTCGGTGATTACGTTCCGGGCGTCGCGAGGGTCTTTGGGAAGCAGTTCGCGGAGTATGCGAGCGTCGAGCTTTTCGATCTCGGCCAGGGCAGCCTCGGCTTCGACCTCTGCCAGTTCCCGCATTTCCGGGTCGTCTTCGCTGAAGAGACCCTCGGCGTCCGAGAGCCTGGTTTCAGCCGTGAGGTACGACTCGAACAACTCGACGATTGTCGAAAGCTCCGCCCTCTCCCGGGTAAGCACCGTGCTCCGTTCGAAGTCGGCGGCAATTTCGGGCTCACCCATCTGCCGGGTCAGGTCGTCGAAGCGCGCAACAAGGCGCTTCAGTTGCTCACGTATTGCGTCGTCCATCAGGTACCTGCTGCGGCCGCCAGCGTGGGTGCAGCGTTATCGAGTATATCACCGGCGCTCTTGCGGCCAGCCCTGGATCGCGTCCGCGACGTCATCGCGGGGCACGGTTACCTGTGCTCCGTCGCCTTCCATCCCCTTCACGATCACTACCCCGGAGGCAAGCTCGTCCTCGCCGATGATCGCGGTAAATCGTGCTCCCGCACTGTTTGCGCTGCGCATCTGCGACTTCATCGAACGTCCCGTCTCGCCGACGCCTGCACTCAGACCGCCCGCCCTGAGCCTGCTTGCGAGGCGAACGGCCTCGAGCGCAGTGCCCTCCCCGCGGTGAACAATGAAGATGTCAGTGGTGCGGTCCTCCATCGGCAGTGACTCGCAGCGTTGCATCTCAATCAGCATCCGCTCGATCCCGCTGCCGAACCCGATCGCGGGTGTCGGCGGGCCGCCCAGGATCTCCATCAGCCCGTCGTAGCGCCCGCCCCCACCAACGGTGCCCTGCGCCCGTTCATCGTGGAGGGGAACGATTTCGAACACCGTGCGGTTGTAGTAGTCGAGTCCCCGGACCAGGAGCGGGTCGGTCCGGAAGGGGATTCCCACTGCCTGGAGATAGGTCTGAACGGCCGCGTGATGGGCGCCCGCTTCGCTGCTCAGCTGGTCGACAAGCTTGGGTGCGGCGGATTTCAACTCCAGGTCGCGTTCGTCTTTGCTGTCGAGGAGACGAAGGGGATTCCGTTCGAACCGGCGCTGGCTGTCCTCCGACAGGCGGGCGAGATGGGGGCGGTAGTAGTCCTTGAGGCGGTCGATGTATGCGCGCCTCGGGCCCGGGTCATCGATCGAGCCGAGGCGGACCTCGAGCCCGTCTACCCCGAGCCGTTCGAACAATCGCCAGAGAACCTCGATGACTTCGGCATCGACAATTGGGTCCGCGGAACCGATGACCTCACAGTCGAACTGCGTGTGCTGGCGATACCGGCCCTTCTGAGGCCGGTCGTAGCGAAACATCGGGTGCGTCGTATAGAGCCGCACGGGTTGAGGCCAGCTCGCCATCCCATGTTCGAGGTAGGCACGACAGATCGCCGGCGTCCCTTCAGGAGTGAGGGCGAGGCGCTCACCACCGCGATCCTCGAAGGTGTACATCTCCTTCTCGACGATATCGGTGGTGTCGCCGCTGCCCTTCTCGAACAGCCCGGCGGCCTCAAAGACCGGTGTATCGATCCGCTGATAGCCGAAGGTACGCGTGACCTGATCGATGGCTTCATAGATTGTTCGCCAACCGGGCTGGTCGGCCGGGAGGACATCCTGCGTGCCGCGGGGGGCCTGGAACCTGGGATTACTCATAAAGTCAGTTCGAGTCCAACATGGTGCGTGTTAGGATTATTCTTCACCCTCGGCGAGCAAGGAACACACACGAACAGTCCCCAGAGTATCTCTGATTCAGCCCTCGACGTTGCGGGCATCGACGCGATTCTCGAACGCGCGGGGTCGTACCTGCCCGCTGACCGCCTGCCCCTGATTCAAGAAGCGTACGAATTTGCCGCTGAATGCCACGCCGGGCAGACGCGGAGTTCGGGTGCGCCGTTCATCACGCACCCGTTAGCCGTCACCCTTGCGGTAACCGAACTGGAACTCGACCACCATGCGGTGGCGGCGGCACTCCTCCATGACGTTCAGGAAGACTGCGGTATCGAAAATGCCACTATCGCTGCGCGGTTCGGCGATGAGGTGGCGCACCTTGTGGACGGCCTCACCAAGCTAGAAAAACTGCCGATTCGCATAGGTGAAGGTGGCCAACCGGCTATGGGCACCATGCAGGCGCAGAACCTTCGCAAGATGTTCCTGGCCATGGCCGAGGATATCCGGGTCGTGCTCATCAAGCTCTGCGACCGGCTCCACAACATGCGCACGCTCGATGCTCTTCGCCCCGACAAGCAGCGGCGAATTGCCCTGGAGACACAGGAGATCTACGCACCCCTGGCGAACCGGCTGGGGGTCTGGCACATCAAGTGGGAGCTCGAAGATCTCGCCTTCCGTTACCTCGATCCGATGAAGTACCGCGAGGTGGCTGCGCTCCTCGCTTCAAAGCGCGGCGAACGCGAAGCATTCATCGAGCAGGCAACGGCGACGGTCACGGAGCGCCTTGATGCGGCCGGTATCACGGCCGACGTCACGGGACGGGCGAAGCACATCTACAGCATTCACCAGAAAATGGAACGCTACGCCCGGCAGAACAAGTCGTTCGATCAGATCTACGACCTCTCTGCCGTCAGGATCTTCGTAGACAGCGTGGCGCAGTGCTACCACGCCCTCGGCGTTGTGCACTCGATCTGGCGTCCTATCCCGGGGCAGTTCGATGACTACATCGCGAACCCCAAGGACAGCATGTACCAATCGCTGCACACAACGGTGTTCGCCATCGGCGGCCGGCCCCTGGAGATCCAGATCCGAACGCACGAGATGCACCGCATTGCCGAATACGGAGTGGCGGCGCACTGGCGCTACAAGGGTGGCGGGTCACCACGCGAAAAGGATGAGGAGCGTATTGCCTGGCTCCGCCAGCTCCTCGAATGGCAACGGGACATGGCCGGCGCCGAAGAGTTCGTGGAGTCGGTGAAGACCGACATCTTCGATGACCAGGTGTTTGTCTACAGCCCGAAAGGCGATGTGCTGGACCTGCCCGCGGCTGCAACCCCATTGGATTTTGCCTACCGGATTCATACCGACCTCGGCCACCAGACCGTCGGGGCCAAAGTGAACGGCCGGATGGTCTCGCTCAATACGCCATTACGAAACGGCGATGTCGTCGAAATCCTGCGATCGCGATCGAGCAAGGGCCCTTCACGAGACTGGCTAAACACGAGCCTTGGATACGTCCGCACCACGCAGGCGAAGCAGAAAATCCGGCACTGGTACCGTCGCCAGGAGCGTGACGACAACATCGAACGAGGCGCACAGATCCTCGAATCCGAGATGCGCCGTCTGGCAATGGACATCGGCGAGTACCGGGCAGACATTCTCAGTGTTTACAACTACCAGTCCTGGGACGACTTCCTGGCAGCGATCGGCTACGGCGAAATCGGTACCGAATCACTTGCAAGGCGTATGGGCGCGCTGGTGCAGGAGCGAGAGCCGGTTGAACCGTTCATCGCGCCACCGTCGCCTCAACAGGAGACACACGGGGATTCCGGCCTCAGCGTGATGGGTGTGGGCAACCTGCTCACCACGATGGCCCGGTGTTGTAACCCTGTGCCGGGGGACCAGATCGCCGGCTATGTGACGAGAGCCCGGGGCGTAACCGTCCACCGCGCCGACTGCCACAACGTTCTCAACGAGTCCGACCGTGAGCGGTTGGTCGAAGTCTCATGGGGTACACCCACGCGGCGTTACCCGGTAAACATCCGTATTGAGGCCTGGGACCGGGTTGGGCTGCTGCGCGATATCACCAACGTTGTCTCCGAAGAGCACGTGAACATGCTGGGCGTACGCACGAATGAAACGCGCGAGGGAACCGTAAGTATCGTGGCGACGCTGGAAACATCCGGGCTGGAGCAACTGGCACGTCTGCTCACCCGCATTGAGATTGTTCGCGGTATTCGTTCGGTGGAGCGGGTTATCGACTCAGTTGGTGTGAAAAAGAGCGTCGCTCCCGTGGCTCTGCGGAGGAAGCGTCGCTAGCCACGGGCCAGCGGCGGCTCTTTACGGATCGAGAACTGCGAACCCCCACGGCGGGGGCGGTGTCGCGGATAGCGTCCATCGCTACGTGCGCAGCAAGGTAGAGAGCGCTTGCCACCAGGCAAAGCTGGAAGATGATCGTTAGCACGTCCATTTCCGTACATCCGTTCTAATCTGTTGATGCTCACCCTACGGGACTGAAACAGACACGGTCAACACATATGTTCTAAACTGCGACATCCGGTGTCGCCCTCGTTCCCGAGAGGGACGTCTATGATTGCCGGTCGAGGAGAAGTTGCCATGACCATGCCCGATCCGCCTTCCGCCCGCGCCCTGGAATTCGGCCGACAGTACGCAGAGTCGCTCGCTCGATGGTCCGAGTTGTTCGCGGCGGCCTCGGCGCTTGTGCAGACGAACGTCACCATGGGTGAGGCATACGCTTCGGCAGCGGGCGAGTTCGAGCAGTGGATGCAGAACATGGCCAAGGGCCCGGCTGCCTGGATGGGACCCGACGCTATGAAGCGGTGGACCGAAATG
>JAGQGZ010000184.1 GCA_020432105.1 Dehalococcoidia bacterium
GCTGCTCGCCCGTGTTGGCGAGAGCAGTTCCCAGCGGACTGCCGAGCTCCCCGGGACTTCTAGGCGGACACCCCGGTGCCCTGCCGCCTCGTCCTCGAAGCGGCTCGCCTCCTTCATCCCGAAGAGTCCCTCCAGCAGGGCGACCTGTGGGTCCAGCTCGGGCACCACCTGCCCGATGTGGTCTATGTGCGTAATGGAAATCATGACTAACTACCTCGTTCTACGACTGAAGAGCGCGACTGCGGATCAACGGCTCCCTAGCTCGGGTGCCCTTCCAGCACGTCGTAGCCGTTCACGATGAGTTCCTTGATCATCCGGATGTTGTAGAAGTTCATCGCCCCGATACGCCGGCCGAGTTCGGTCACCTTCTCGTCGAATTCGTCCTCTGCATACACGTCGGTGACAAGGCCCAGCTTGAAGGCACGTTCCGCGTCGACCCACGAACCGGTCAGCATCATCTCCATCGCGGCCGCCTTGCCGATGCGCTTTGGGAGCCTGTTCGGCGCACCCCATCCGGGGACAACCGCCCCGTACTCGGGCTGGTCAGGGTCGCCATCCTCGGTGATCTTCGGGCGGTAGGGAGGGTCGGCTGAAAGCGTGATCTCCGGCAGCCCCAGCCGCGCAGTCGCCGAGGCAACGATGAAGTCGGCGCCCAGCGCCAGTTCGAGGCCTCCGCCAAGGCAGTAGCCGTGTACTGCAGCGAAGACCGGGGTTTCCATCCGCTCCATCATCGCAACCATGCGCTGCCCGATGCGGTTGTGTTCCACGCGCTGTTTCGGCGTCATCTCTTCCGACCAGTCGAGGTCGGCGCCGGCCGAGAAAGCCCGCCCGGCACCACGCAGCGTGACCACCTTCACGTCCTCCCGCTCGTCCAGGGCGACGAAGGCGTGCTTGAACTCCTCAAGCATGATCTTGCTGATCGCGTTCAGCTTGTCGGGCCGGTTCATCGTGAGCGTGGCGCAGTTATTCTCGATCTTCAGGTCCAGGGCTTCGTACTTCAGTTGGGGTTCCTCCGGGAACAGGGGCGGGCATTGGCCTGCCGGGCGTCTGGCGGGTGCCACTGCAAGGCGGTGGCTTCTCCAAGAACCATCCCGAAACAAAGGCGAGACAGCGTAGAGAGTTCAGTGCTCGGCGGGCGAAGCCGCCGGCAAGAGCCACAGAACAGGCCGCAATTGCGGACACCTGCCGGGCTTTACCTTCTATGGGTACCAGCCTGCGCCGGGGCTGGCAAGTTCGAGACGGAAGCGTGAAGCGGGCGGCAGCTGCAGATTCAAGAAGTGAGAGGGTGTCGGAACCTGTGCGGCGCCGGTTCGATCCCGATCGGACCTGTACGGCCGGCACCGCCGTCGAAAAAGAACCCTAGATCGCTCCCGCCTCCCGGAATGCCGTGATCTCGTCCCAGTCGTACCCGGCCTCGAGCAACACCAGCTCCGTATGCTGACCCAGTTCCGGTGCCGTACCCTGCGCTACCGGCGGTGTCTTGCTCATCCCCACAGGTGTGTTCACCATCGGCAATCTGCCACCAGTGCCGTCGTCTACGTCGCTGATGTAGTTGTTCGCCAGCACCTGTTCGTCCACGGCCACCTCCGCGTAGTTGCGGACGGGCCCGATCGCGATGTCGAGCGTTCCCAGCACCTCCACCCAGTGAGCGAACGGCCTTGCCCGGAAGATTTCGTCGAGCCGCTCAAGCAGCGGCCCGCGGTTGTCGGCCCGTCCTTCGTAGGTATTGAACCGGGGGTCGGTCGCGAGGTCGGGCGCATGCACGAGCTCGCAGAACTCGGGCCAGAGATCCTCTTTCACCCCGGCCATGGCGAAGTGGCCATCGCTGGCCGGGAAGGTGTTCCAGAGCACGCCGCTGTGGGGATGGCCCCGGCCGGCTCGTTTCGGGAGTTCGCCGGTAAACAGGTAATGGGTGATCTCGTAACTCTGCATCCCGATCTGCGAGCCCAGCAGTGAGACATCGACCTGCTGACCTTCGCCGGTGCGCTCCCTTGCCACGAGTGCCCCGAGGATCGCCAGGGCCAGCATCGTCGCGCCCACCTGGTCGCCGAGGAAGGTGCCCACGGGTGTCGGCTCGGCCCCTTCCATTCCGTTCACGCTCATGATCCCGCCCATCGCCTGCGCCACAATATCGAACATCGGTCGCCCGGCCTGTGGCCCTTCCATCCCCATCCCCGTCGCCTGCGCGTAGATGATCCCGGGATTCACCGCCTTCAGGTCGTCGTAGCCCAGGCCCCAGCGCTCCATCGTCCCGATGCGGAAGTTGCTCACCACGACATCGGCAGTCTCCGCCAGCTTGAGGATGATCTCCCTGCCTCGCCGGTTCGAAAGCTCCACCGTGATGCCCCGTTTGCCGCGGTTGTGGGCGAAGAAGTCCGGGGCCACCCGGGAATGGTCGTAGCCACCGAGTGCATGCCGCCCCGCATCACCGTATTGGGGCCTTTCCACCTTGATCACGTCGGCGCCCATATCCGAGAGGATCACCGTCGCATAGGGCCCCTGCTGCCACTGCGAAAGGTCCAGTACGCGAATTCCATCGAGTGCCCCGGCCATCACCTGACTCTGGCAGGCTCTCCCGTCAGAGGCAAAACCTCGGCGCGGGCCCACGCCTTGCCCCTCGCTTTCCCCGCCAGATCAGTATCCTCTCATTGCTAGAAAGGGAGCTTCCCATGCACCTCCTCCAGGGCGGCACGCTACGCCGCCTCGACAGGCCCCTGGTCTAAGCCCTCCGGGAGCCCTATCGCGCCCTGTCCATCGACATTGGTACCGGTGATGGCCGCCGGGTGCTGGCCGCTGCCCGCCGCCATCCGGATACCCTCTTCATCGGCCTCGATACCAACATCGCTGCCCTGAGAGCCGCCGGCCGGGCCGCACAAAGGAAGCCCGCTCGTGGCGGTGCTGCCAACGCAGCCTTCGTGGCGGGTGCGTTTGAAGACATGCCAGGCCCCCTCATCGCGTCTGCCGCTGCCATCACCGTCTATCTCCCCTGGGGCTCCCTCCTCGCGGGCGTGCTCTCGTCAGAAGGCGCCCGGAGCCTGCGTGCTCTCGCTACGCCCCGCGCTGAGCTGGAGATCGTGGTGTCGCATGATCCCGCCCGTGACCACCTATCGGCGAGCGCGATGACGTCAGCGCCGTACGTAACGCGCCGGCGGGGAGTCTCGATGCCAGCCGCCCCGTAGCTCCCGCCGGTATCGCCATGAGGGGATCGCTCGCCCCCTCAAGCAAAGGTCGCGCCCACGCAGACTCCTGCACTTCCGGATTTCGCAGTCGCTCCTGGAACGCCTCTCGCGCTTCGGAGTAGGTCTCACGGGGATCACGCGTCAGCGCCTCGCCGAACCCTCGCAGCACGTCACCGAATCCCGGCTTTTCCCGGTAGTACTGGCCGGTCTCCGGATTGAATCGCCGCTCCGCCTCAACCTGTCCAGATGCCAGCGCGAACGCCGGCGCCCCGACGTACCGCTGCGGGGCCGACAGCACGTCCAGCGCGGCTCCACCCACGTCGCCAGCTACACCCTTGACCTTCCCCCACAGTCCACCGCCGCCCCCTTCGTCTTTCTCCTTTTCCGGCTCCTGCGGCCGGCTTCGGAAGCTATCCAACTTCTCAGCGGCTTCTCGCCCGTAGTAGGCAGGCCGGGACTCTTCTTCGGCCCGTGCCCGCGCGGTTTCGCGGAACTGTTCCGCCCTTCGCTGACGCACGAGATCCCGTGGCCCATATCGCCATGGCTGAAAGTCTGCCACGCGATCAGTCTAACCCAAGTCCGGTGAGTCCTGACTAGCGCCCGAAGTGCGCCTCACCTGTTTGCTCATCGAAAATCCAACCTTGGCACTCCCAAATCCCATTCCCGGTATAGACAGGCGCGTAGCAGGTAGCCTGAAACCCGGATCGACTCCTGGCCTCGCCTCGCAACAGACTTTGCACCTGGGCCGCTGTATACCGAGCGCCGGTCGCGGTCTCAGTCGGCGGAACTGGCGTGCACCGTGTCCCGAAGCTCTCAAGGGCGCCAGGGTTCGTCCGCGGAGGCAGGCAACTGCTCGACGCTGCGTCCTGCTCAGGAGCGCACGCGATTGATGCAGCCACGACTAGGGCTAAGAGCGTCAACCATCTCACGACGCCGCAGCATACCCCACTTGACAAGCGATTGGGACTTAGGCGACGATTCCCGCTGTCACACACACGGAGGAAGCGGAATCGTGTTCCCTTCACCCCGATCCCTCGGTTACTATCCATTGGCCGTCTCTCGGGCCCTTCGTGTGTGTGACAACCACGATTCCAGCCCGGAGGCGGTTTTTCATGCCACTCGCTAGCCACGAACCCATCAAGTTCCCCGACATCTGTTACCTCTGCCAGGGATCCGGAATGATCTGGACCCTCAGCCCCGTCGTCGGCCAGCCCGACAAGATGTTCTGGACATTCGTCCCCTGCTGGGCCTGCCTGCGCCGCGAACTGGAGGCCGCCGATGAAGAGGTGTAAAGCCTGCGGTGAAACCAAGGCGCTCACCGAGTTCTACACCTACCCATCGGGAACCGTGGACAGCTGGTGTCGCCCATGCAAACGCGACTACGAGAAAGAGCGCTCTCGCCGCCGACTCGACGCTAAGGGTCGCTCGCGCCCAGCCCGGTGGTCGATCCCTCCCGGCAAGAAGTGGTGCAATAAATGCCGAAAGGTTCTTCCGATCGCGGAGTTCCACAAGCGCCAGGATTGGTGCAAATCCTGTCGAAGCGCCTACGCGACAGCCACCCGTACTCGCGAATCTCAGGACCGCTCCAACGCCAACACCCGAGCATGGCGCGACCGCAACCCTGAGAGAGTCCAAGAACTCAACCGTGCCTACCACAAGGAACGCTACGCGAGGGACCGGGACGGGATTCTTGCTCTCAACGCTGCCAGCTACGCCCGCCACCGTAAGGCACGCATTGCAGATGCCAAGCGATGGGCGGAAGCGAACCCCGACAGGCGCCGCGAGATAGTCCAACGATGGGAGAC
>JAGQGZ010000185.1 GCA_020432105.1 Dehalococcoidia bacterium
CTATATAAGGGCACTGACTTCGCCGACATCGTTGGCCAGGAACATGTGAAACGCGCCCTGGAGGTCGCGGCAGCCGGCGGACATAACGTGATCATGCGGGGTCCGCCGGGCAGCGGTAAGACGCTGTTGGCCCGGGCCATGCCCTCGATCCTGCCCCCAATGACCACCGACGATGCATTGGAGGTCACCCGCATCTACAGCGTGGCGGGCCTGCTTCCGCCCGGTGCAGGGCTTATCGGCACCCGTCCCTTCCGGGCTCCTCATCACACGATTTCGCATGCAGGGCTTGTAGGTGGCGGGACGATGCCTCGCCCCGGTGAGATAACCCTCTGCCACCGGGGGGTCCTGTTTCTCGACGAACTACCGGAGTTCGGCCCCCAGGTGCTGGAAGTTCTTCGCCAGCCGCTCGAAGACCGCGTCGTCACCATCAGCAGGGCCAGGATGAGCGTGACATTCCCTGCGAACTTCACGCTCATCGCGGCGATGAACCCTTGCCCCTGTGGCTACTACGGAGACCCAACGCACGAGTGTACCTGCTCGGCACAGGTGGTCGGGCGCTATCAGCGCCGGATCTCCGGCCCGCTGCTGGACCGCATCGACCTCTTTGCCGATGTCCCCCGGGTCGACTTTGAGAAGCTCGCGGCGGCGACCAGGGCGGAGCCGTCGGCAGCCGTGGCAGAGCGGGTAAGGCAAGCCCGCACCCTCCAGCTTCAACGATTCGTACAGTCGCCGGCAGGGACCATGCTTAACGCGGAGATGACGCCGGCCGAGGTGCGCGACCTCGCTCAACTCCGGATGTCTGAAGCGGCTAGCTCGTTGCTTAAGGTCGCGGTGGAACGACTGAGCCTCTCGGCGAGGGCGTTCCATCGCACGTTGAAACTTGCACGGACCATCGCCGACCTGGCCACCAGCGAAGGGATCGAACAACCGCACGTGGCCGAGGCAATCCAGTACCGCGAACGGGTGGAGTAGCCCGCCGCGAGTGGCAACCGGAGCGGGCTCGTATCACCGAAGCCCCAACTCTCTTTGCATCCCCCTGAAGCGCTGACCTCCTATAACCGGGCGGTGTACAGTGACGGCTGTGCAGGACCTCGCTGGTTCAACAACACCGCTCGGGGCAAAGTGCGAGATACTCCGCCAGCTTCATGCAGGGCCCGGGATGCTGGTGATGCCGAATGCATGGGATGCCGCCAGTGCGCGCATCTTTGCAGCAGCAGGCTTCCCGGCTATCGCAACGACCAGCGGCGGGGTTGCGGGCGCCGTTGGTTTCGAAGACCACGAGGACGCACCGGCGGATGAAATGTTCGCGGCTGCTCGCCGGATCGCGTCAGCGGTCGATCTGCCTGTCACGGTCGACCTTGAAGCGGGCTACGAACTGCCGGCAGAGGAACTGGTCGAGCGGGTCATTGCCGCTGGTGCAGCGGGATTCAACCTTGAGGACACGGACCACCACGGCAGCGCCAGGATGGTCCCGGCAGAACAGCACGCCGCACGGATCCGGGCGATAAAGGACGCCGCCGCACAGGCCGGTATCAATCTCGTACTCAATGCGCGTGTCGACCCGCTGCTGCACCGCGAGGGCTCACCGGCCGAGCAGCTGGCGGATACGCTCCGGCGCGGGCGGATGTATCGCGAGGCCGGAGCCGACTGTCTCTACCCATTCGGCTTCTTCGATGAACAGACCGTAGAGGCGCTGGTCCAGGGCCTGGACGCACCGGTGAACATCCTCTCCTGGAAGAACACTGTGCCACTCACGCGGCTCGCCGAGCTTGGTGTGCGGCGGGTGACTTTTGGGACGAGCCTCTTCCGGCAACTCATGACGCATGTCACGGAGATGGCGGAAAGCATCTCCGCGAGCCTGCCAACACAACCCATCACCGATCAGGTGTCATAGGAGACCGAGTATGGCGAGAATACAACCGCTGACCAAGGACGATGTCGAAGGGGAACTGAAGGAGATACTCGAGAAGGGTGAGGAATGGCTCGGAACGCCTGTTGTGGGGGCGGGGATCCAGGCCTACGCACCGGAGATCCTCTTCGCCAGCCGGGCCATTGGTGCGGCCCCCGGAAAGAGCGGCTTGCTGCCGCCGCTGCTGCGTTCGCTGGTATCGCTGCGGGCGGCCGAAATGGTGGGGTGTGCCTTCTGAATGGACACCAATACTGCCGGGAGCAGTATGAACGGCGCCTCTGACGAAAAGATTGCAGCACTCTACGAGTTCCGCGAGAGTGACCTTTTCTCGGACTCCGAGAAAGCAGCCCTCGTGATCGCCGAGGGGATGACGGTGACACCCGCCGCTGTTACGGATGAGGACTTTGAGGCAGCGCGGAAGTGGTTCTCCGAAGCGGAGATGGTGGAACTCGTGGCGACGATCGCCATGGAGAACTACCGCGCGCGCTTCAACCGCGCCTTCGATGTCGAGTCGCAGAACTATTGCCAGTTGCGAGGGATCACGCCGCCGCAGGGGCAGTGAGTACGGCGGCCCCACAACCAACTGGGGGGCCGGCAGCGTTCCGTTAGTCGATGGACAGGCCGGATCGTGACAGATGTTCGGTAGGAGCGTCGCGACGTGGTCCAGGCGACGGCTGCGGCACCGCTGATTCCGAATGGGAACTCGCGCTCGCGCACCACGCCGACTGTGAGGCAGATGGTACCCCCGGCAGGAATCGAACCTGCGCCTTCGGCTCCGGAGGCCGACACTCTATCCGCTGAGCTACGGGGGCAGCCTGAAAATGGTAGCGCGGCGTGGCCAAGCGCGCACGAACGAAACGAATTGCGGGAGGGACCTATCCATGGATCTGCAACTGGCCGGGAAGAAGGCAGTGGTTACCGGCGGCAGCCGGGGTATCGGCAAGGCGATTGCCTGGGAGCTGGCCCGAGAAGGGGTCGATGTTGCAATCGTCGCCCGGCACATCGAGGCATTGCGGGAGACGGCTGAAGAGATCGCGGGAGCAACCGGAAGAACGATCGTGCCGATCATCGCCGATACAACCGACACCGACTCGGTGAAGGGTATGGCAGAGCGTGCGATCTCGGCGTTGGGACAGGTTGACATCCTTGTGAACAACGCCGCCCAGCCCGGTGGGGGAGGCGGCAATCCGCCCCTGGAAGGCGTCCTCGACGAGACCTTCCAGGCGGAGATGAACACGAAGGTGCTGGGATACCTCCGCTGCGTCCGTGCCTTCGCCCCGCACATGAAGGAGCTCGGCTGGGGTCGTGTCGTGAATATCAGTGGCCTGGCAGCTCGCCAAACGGGAAATGTCGTGGGCAGCATGCGCAATGTGGCCGTCGCCGCCATGACCAAGAACCTTGCCGACGAACTTGGGCCTTTCGGCATCAACGTCACTGTTGTCCATCCCGGCCTCACATGGACGGAACGAATGCCCAGGCTCCTTGAAGAACAGGCTCAACGTCGAGGCGGAAGCGTTGAAGCGGCGAGGGAACGGATGGCGGAGGGCAACTCGATCAGGAGGATTGTCGACGCATCAGATATCGCCGCCATTGTGGTGTTTCTTGCCTCTCCACGTTCGATCGCGATCAACGGTGATGCTATCGCCGCAGGTGGGGGCGCCCGGGGAGCAATTCACTACTAACAGGGACGACGAAAACCCGGCGGATTCGCTGGTTTGGATGGAAGCCAGGGTTTCTGAACCCAGATCCCTGCCTCTTCGAATTTCCCTAGGTAGGGGGATTTGCGGCGAGGAAATCGTCCACAGCCGTGTTCCATTCCGCTGCGGCTTCCCAGTAGACGTTGTGCGGGGCCCCTGGAATTGCAACGTAGCGTGAGTGGGGCACCAGGCCGTGGAGCCGGCGGGCGTTCGGCACGAGGGGGTCGATCGCCCCGATGACGACGAGCATGGGCGATGTGACCGCTGTGATCGTGGCAGCGATGTTCTCGGTTTCGCTTAACGTCCTGGGGTTCCGCGGACGAGGGTTGCGCATGTACTCGAGACGGGTGGCCGTCGAACGAATGCGCAGATAGCGCTCATACATCTCGGGCCGTTCGTTTCGGAGGCGGTCGGTCAGGCTCTCGCCAATCGGAAGAAACAGGGTCGCGTCGTCAATGGGAGCGATCGTGCGAAAGGACGGTGCACCGGGCTCGGCAATGCCCATGCCGGAGACTACGAGTGCCCGTGCCTCTCCCGGGTGACGGGCTGCCCAGCGGAGTATCGTTGCTCCCCCCATCGAGTTCCCTGCGAGGATGGGCCGCGAGATCTCCATGGCAGCCAGGAATGCTTCCAGCTCGTCGGTCCGGTCGGGCTCATCTTCGTCACGGGGTGAATTTGCCGAATGGCCGTGGTTCACGCTGTCATAGGCGTAAACGTGGAAGCGACCGGCGAAGTGTTCGAACTGCTGCCACCATGCTTCACCACATGAGCTCATGCCGTGGAGAAAGACCATCGGCGGACCGCTTCCCGCTTCCACGTAGTAGGTGTCAATCCCGTTGAGGTCGGTCCAGGACACAGTTCATCCACCTGAAGAGTATTTGGCCGCAGCCTATCAGACGGCACTCCGTAGCGGCCTAATCACCGTAGAACGTCGCCGCTTCTGCCTCCAGGTCGCGCTGTTCCGCTTCCGACATCGGCTCGTAGGTGACTGCGGCCTCGATATTGGCCCGCACGCGATCGGGATAGCTGGCACCCGGTATCGCGACCGAGACATACTCATTCGACCAGACATAACGCAGGAGATTCTCGGGAGTAACGGTGCCGGTGCTACCACCACGCAGGCGGCCCCGGAGTGCACTCATCCGGCCAGAACCGCCAAGTGGCCGCATGACGATCACTCCCACATCCCGGTCGTAGGCATGGGCGATGAGCTCTCGCGAATCGGGATAGAACGCCGAGTACTCGAGCATGATCGCGTCGATTTCGCCGGAGTCGATGCATGAACGTGCGACATCCA
>JAGQGZ010000186.1 GCA_020432105.1 Dehalococcoidia bacterium
CCGGCTGATGTTTGATGCCGACGTCGTAGACGAGATGTTTCTCACGATCGGACCGGTCATTGTGGGCGGGCGCCACGGTCTCAGCGCTGTCGCAGGCGACCAGCCGTATACACGTGAGCACGTGCGACGGATGAGCCTGGTACACGCGTTCCCCAACGCCGATACCGGTGAGCTCTACCTCCGGTACCGCCGCGATCGCGGCTGAACAGGACCTAACGCGGTGGCGCGGCATCGCGAGGTGGAATCTCGCTCACCCGGGGCGATGGCTCCACAAGCCCGACTGGCACCACCTCGGCGTGAAATTGTGGATGCACCCGGCTCCCGGGCGGTCCGGCCCGTGGCACGTTCTTGCCGAGACTCCGCCTGAACCTGGCGCGGTTCAACATCGAACAGGCGTTCTAGCTCTGCTACGATCCTTGCATTGGCCCCACCGGGCTCGCAGGATCGAATCCCCATGCCTCTCGACCGCATCGTGGTTCGCGGCGCTCGCGAACACAACCTGAAGAATGTTGATGTCGAAATCCCGCGCGACAAACTTGTCGTGATCACGGGACTCTCCGGCTCGGGGAAGTCGTCGCTTGCGTTCGACACCATCTACGCTGAGGGCCAGCGGCGGTATGTCGAATCTCTCTCGGCCTATGCCCGTCAGTTCCTCGGCCTGATGGAGAAGCCTGATGTCGACCACATCGATGGCCTCTCACCGGCTATTTCGATCGACCAGAAATCTACGTCCAACAATCCCCGGTCCACCGTAGGGACGGTCACGGAGATCTATGACTACATGCGGCTGTTGTGGGCTCGCGCGGGCCGGCCCCACTGCCCAACCTGCGGCCGCCCCATCGAGCGACAGACCGTCCAGCAGATCGTCGACACAACGCTCGCCTACCCGCCGGGTTCAAGGCTCCTCCTCCTCGCTCCTGTCGCACGGGCGAAGAAAGGTGAGCATGTCGCAATCTTCGATGAGGCCCGGCGTGCGGGTTTCGTGCGCGTACGGGTAGATGGCGAAGTTCGGGACCTCGATGAGAATGTCACCCTCGACAAGAATAAGCGTCACGACATCGATGTCGTTGTCGACCGCCTGGTCGTGCCGGAACCGGGGACGGACGAGTCCGCAACTTCCCGCATTGCCGACTCGGTGGAGACGGCGCTGAAGCTCGGCAACGGTGTGATGCAGCTCGCGCAAGCCGATGGGAGCGAGGCGGAACGGGTGTTCTCGGAACATTTCTCCTGCCCCTATGACGGTACCTCGATCGGCGAAATCGAGCCGCGAACCTTCAGCTTCAATAGTCCTCACGGCGCCTGCCCGCGCTGTACGGGGCTCGGTGTCGAAATGGAAATCGACCCCACTCTCGTGATCCCGGACCGTACGCGGTCGATCGCGGAGGGGGCGGTAGAACCGTGGTCCAAGTCGCAGGCGGTGGGCACCTGGTACACGCGCATGCTCGAAGGTGTGGCGGACCACATGGGCTTCGACATCAACGCCCCTGTCCGCTCGCTGAGTGAGGAACAGCTCAACGCGGTCCTGCACGGCACGGGTGAGACCGTGCTCGCCTTGAAGTTCACCAATCAATACGGGCGAACGCAGCAGTACGAAACGAAGTTCGAAGGCGTTATCAACAATCTCCAGCGGCGCTACAAGGAGACCGACAGTGACTGGGTGCGGGGTGAGATCGAGAAGTACATGGCCTCCATCCCTTGCAGCGCCTGCAAGGGCCGGCGCCTCCGCCCCGAGGCCCTCTCAGTCCTTATCGACGGCCGCACTATCTCTGACATCACCGGACTGTCGATCGTGGAAGCACGTGCCTGGGCCGACCACCTTGCCTCCGCTGAAACACCGTTGAACCAGCGCGAGCGGGCCATCGCGGCGCAGATCCTCAAGGAGATCCGATCCCGGCTGCAGTTCCTGGTGGATGTCGGTCTCGACTACCTGACGATGGACAGGGTTTCAGGAACGCTATCGGGTGGTGAATCGCAGCGCATCCGTCTTGCAACGCAGATCGGCTCCGCCCTCATGGGCGTGCTCTACATCTGCGACGAGCCATCCATCGGCCTCCACCCGGTTGATGGCGATCGCTTGATCAAGACACTTGAACACCTTCGTGACCTCGGGAACACGGTGCTCATCGTCGAGCATGACGAAGCGACGATGCGGGCTGCCGACCACATTATCGATATGGGTCCCGGGGCTGGTGTTCATGGCGGGCACCTCGTCGCCGAGGGCTCGATAAACGCGATCATGAAATCGAAGGAGAGCATCACCGGCGCCTATCTTTCGGGCCGGCGCGAGATTCCCACGCCAGCTGAACGGCGCGAGGGAAACGGCTACTCCATCACTGTGCGAGGCGCCCGCGAAAACAACCTGAAGGATATCGATGTCGAGTTCCCACTCGGCAAGCTGGTAGCAGTGACCGGAGTCTCCGGCTCCGGCAAGTCGTCGCTGGTGTCGGAGATCCTCGTAAAGCGCGCGTCTGTGGTGCTCAACCGGGCCCGCATCCGGGCCGGTAAGCACGACGCCATTGAAGGACTGGAACACCTCGACAAGATCGTCGATATCGACCAGTCCCCTATCGGCCGTACGCCGCGGTCGAACCCGGCCACCTATACGGGCGTGTTCACCGTCATCCGTGAGATGTTTGCCAGCGTTCCCGAGGCGAAAGCCCGCGGCTATAAGGCCGGGCGCTTTAGCTTCAACGTCAAGGGTGGGCGCTGCGAGGAGTGTTCGGGTGACGGCTACAAGATCGTCGAGATGCAGTTCCTGCCGGATGTGACGGTGCCCTGCGAAGTCTGTGATGGCCGGCGCTACAACCGGGAAGCGCTGGAGATCCGGTTCCGCGGCAAGAATATTGCCGAAGTGTTAGACATGACGGTCTCGGAGGCGACCGAGTTCTTCGAGCGTTTCCCGCGGGTTCGTCGAGTGCTCGAAACGCTCGAAGCGACGGGCCTTGGCTACATCCACCTTGGCCAGCCGGCGACAACGCTTTCCGGCGGCGAAGCCCAGCGCATCAAGCTCGCCAGCGAGCTCTCCCGCCGGTCGACGGGCAAGACGCTGTATGTGCTCGACGAGCCGACCACCGGCCTCAGCTTCCAGGACGTTGCCCACCTGCTCGACGTCCTCCAGAGGCTCGCGGATGCCGGCAACACGGTGGTGGTTATCGAGCACCACCTCGATGTGATCAAGACGGCGGACCACATCATCGATCTCGGCCCTCTCGGTGGCTACCGGGGAGGCACGCTCGTGGCTTCCGGGACCCCGGAACAGGTAGCGCGCTCGAAGGACAGTTTTACGGGCCAGTATCTGCAACCTATCCTCGAAGCAGCGGGCACGCTCAAGAAGCGCCGGGCCGGGAAAGGGTCGAACGGGGTCAGCCCAACGGAACTTGCCGCCGCCGGTGCAGCCGCCGCCATCTCGCGGCGGATGGAAATGGAGACATTCGTACCGGTACCGCCGCCTTCGAATGGCAAGGCGAAGCGAGTACGCAAACCCCGCAAAGAAACCGCGAGCGAGGCAGCCCTGCGCGAGAAGCGGGGCAGATAGGAGGCCCACATGGCACCTCGCGATGATCTCAACAACCTGCTGAACTACGCCCTGGAGAAGGCCGGGGAATTCATTGCCGAGACCGGTCACTTCGACTCGTTTGGTGCAGGTATGCAATCGGACGGGCGAATCACATTGCTCGTGGCGAACACCGAGCAAGCGGCTGACGGCAGCCGTCCCGATCCCGCAGAAATCAATGCGGCTGTCCTTGAGTCACTGCAGGAAGATGCCCGGGCCGGTGTCTACGAGGCTGTGTTCAGTTGTTCTGACGGCGCCGTCACGGTCGATGAGGGCAAGGAGGTCGACGCCATTGTGGTCCGGCTCGAACACAAGGCCCATGAGCCGGTGCTCGTCGCCCTGCCCTACTGGGAGGAGTCGGGCGCGCTCGAATTTGGCGAACTTGGCCGGGCGCCGTCTGGCGAAGCTGTCTTCTTCGGACCACCGACAGCCTAACCGGCAGCCACTGGCTCATGCAGCCGGCCGCCATGCCTCAGGAAGCGGATTCCTCCGCCAGCGTCTCGAACGAAGTCGAACGTGGTACCTGCAAGGTCTTTATCGACGATCCGAAACTCATCATCACCGATATAGACAGCGCTGTACGTGGTATCGCGGGCCACTTCAGGCTGGATCGCGCTGCGGGTGCGGGCATGGATATCGAGTCCGCGCCCGGTTGCCGAGACCTCAAGGGTCGCGAAAGGCACGCTGAAACGACCGGCGTATTCCGCCATCTTCCCGGTTGCCGGTTCCACGGCGGGCTGTTCCCGTCGGACAAGGCCGAGATACTCCTTGAGTGCCCACGCTTCGACCTCCCGGTACAGCGCTGACCCCTGGCTGCCATTGGTGAGCACTGTGATGGCGAACTCACGGCCGGGCACGACAAGAAGCGTCGCCCGGAAACCGTTCGTCGAGCCGCCATGTCCGAATGCCGACTCTCCATCAATATCATGGAGCATCCAGCCCAGGCCCCAGTATGGCGCCATCCCTGCCGACCGGACCTGGCGCTCCTGCA
Source organism: Dehalococcoidia bacterium (assembly GCA_020432105.1). Taxonomy (GTDB): domain Bacteria; phylum Chloroflexota; class Dehalococcoidia; order Tepidiformales; family Tepidiformaceae; genus JAGQGZ01. Next base: position 4,545 of record JAGQGZ010000186.1, read on the forward strand.
TGGCAAGGCGGGGCCCTGGCCGAAGCACTGCCTCGCCGGCGGTACCCGGCATTCCCATATGGAAAGCCGCGAACTCGAGGAGGTCCTCGGCGGTGCCGATGCAACCACCTGCTGGATTCATCGCCCGGGAGATGGCGTACGGTCTTCCAGGCTGCGGTTCGCTGTCATCAACGGCGTTGTATCCCACGGCGGCAGCTCGGGTTATCGCTGCGGAGGCGAAGTAGAACGTGTTCTCCATACCGATCGGTTCGAGCACCCGCTTTTGGAAGGCTATCTCCGCCGGTGCATCGTGAAACAATTCCACGAGACGGCCGAGAACC
>JAGQGZ010000187.1 GCA_020432105.1 Dehalococcoidia bacterium
AGCCTGCGCTGGAACCTGGTACACCTTTTCGACGACCGCTACCCGGTGGATCCGGAGGGCCTTCCGGCACGGCTGGAGGCAGCGGGATTCACAGAGGTGAAGGTGCGCGTGAGCGGGGATGGCTTCGCCTTCCGGGCTCTGCGGGGGTAGGCGTGGCGGCACGATGGCCAGCCCGCCTCATCCTTCGGCCGGTGTGAACTCCAGGGTGATCTCGTGGTGCATGGCGACGCTGGCCTCGCTGTGGGAGCCGGCAACCGGGGCAGCCGAGTGGTGATGAGCACAGGCTGCGAGCGGGATATGGCCCTCGCTGCAGAGCACGCCGAGCGTTGGGTCCAGTCCGATCCAGCCGGCACCGGGCAGGTAGGCCTCTGCCCAGGCATGGAGCTCTGAGGCGACGCCGGTCGGTCCGGCGACGATATCGGGTGCCTGGATGAGGTAGCCGGAGACGAAGCGGGCCCCGAAGCCAAGCTGGCGCAGGGCCTGAACGAGGAGCCAGGCACTATCGCGGCAGGACCCCGTACCGCGCTCCAGGGTGTGTTCCGGCTCCTGCACACCGGGTTCCTCGCGTATCTCGTAGCCGACCGCCTCATGGACGCGCCGGTTGAGCGAAGTGAGCACCTCGACGGTGTTGGTCGGTCCGCGCCCTAATTCGCTGGCAAACGCGGCAGCGAAGGCATCAGCCGACCCACCGGCCGTGTAGGCGCCGAGTTCGAGGCGGAGGTCGGCGTCATAGGAAAACGGCCAGGTTGCCGCGTCTTCACGGACAAAGAAGTCGAAAGGATTGACCGGTGTGAGGTCGACAGAGAGCTGAACTTCGATCAGGAGCGTGTCGGTCGGTTGGGTGAAGACGTAGCGGGCCATCCAGTTGCCGTTCGGGTCCTGGAGCCAGTTGACGAAGTGATCAGTCGGCGAAGCTGAGATCGCGTAATCGAGGATCAGTGTCCGGCAATACGGCGTCGGCCGCAGCCGGACGACATGTGGCCCCAGATCGACCGGGACCGAGTAGCTGTACCGGGTGGTGTGGCGAAGGCTGGCGATCGGCGTCATGGTCAGTGTTGTAGTTTTCGCGGGTGGAGCCTCAGACGCCAGCACTATCCTTCGCCGCCCTCTTCGGCAGGACTCTGGGCGGCGGCTGCGTGTTGATCGCTCGTTGCCTGCTGGTCCCGCGCCTCGGGCTCAGCCGCCCGGTCGATATGGGATTGTGACTTCTGTCGGCGCAGCCTGAGCCTGGCCCGGGCAACGGACCGGTTTATCCGGCCGGTGATCTGTTTCAGTTCGTTCGTTAGCGGCATCACTCTCCCCGGGCACCTCTGCCCATGACCGCACAGTGGCGCATCGTGGCGAGAGGGTGGTCAGCCGCGAACAGTTCGCTTATGTGGAGATTCCAGCGTAACAGACTGGCGATCTGGTTTCGTCACGCTGCGAGCTTGCCGCGCGAGGGTTGGGAGTGTCGTGCCCGTTCGGGCAGCCATGCACCGGATGAGCACGAGCCACCTCCACCCTTGCCCATCGCCGACCTCCAGCCCTCGCGGTTTCGCCGGCGCCCCCGCTATCCCTTCGCCCGCTCCGCCGCATGCGCGCCGGCGATCTTCCCATATACCGCCCCCCGGATGACGGAAGAGGCTCCCGGGTAATTGTTGTAGAAGATCTCACCCATCGGCTCACCGGCAGCGTAGAGGCCGGGCATGACCTGGCCGCGGGTATCGATGACGCGGGCGCTGGTATCGCACTTGAGGCCGCCGAAGGTGAAAGTGATGCCGCCGGTGACGGGGATGGCGATGTAGGGCGGCTCGCTGAGTGGCAGGGCCCAGTTGCTTTTGTTGGGAGCAAGGCCGACGGTGCGCTTACCGTCCATGCGATCGAGGTCGTAGTGACCCGGCTGGATGGCGGCGTTGAAGTCGCCAATGGTGTCCATGAAGTTCTCGGCCGGGATCTCCATCTGGTCGGCGAGGTCCTTGAGCGTGTCGGCCTGGTAGGGCGGGCCGACGGGTCGCCAGGCACGGGCGAACTCCTCGCGCTGGTAGGCCTGCTGGTCGAACACGCACCAGGCGGTGCCACCGGGCGCGGTCTCGATAATCCGCTTGCTGAACTTCACGTAGGTGTGGTCGCGGAAGTCCTCGCCCTCGTCGATGAAGCGCCTGCCGTTGCGGTCGATGAAGACGCCCATCTGGTAGTTGTAGAGGGCGGTCACGCCGCACTCGACCTTCGGACTGCGAGCATCGAGGACGGCGGAATGGTAGTCGCCCCACTGGCCCGCGGGGGCGGCCCCGGCGACGATGGCCATGTTGAGGCCGTCGCCGGTGTTGTAGCGGCTACCGCGCAGGATGAGCGAGTCGGCGAAGCGGCCGAGGTAGCGCACGCGCATCTCGACGTTGGCCTGGAAGCCGCCGCAGGCGAGAACGACACCACCCCTGCCGAGGAGGTCGACGATCCCCTCGGGGCCGCGGGCGCGGATGCCGCGGACGGAACCGTCGGGGTCGACCAGCAGGTCCTGGGCTGCGGTCTCGTAGGTGCAGGTGACGCCGAACCCCTCGAGCCGGCGGAAGAGGAGGTCGACGAGACCCTGGCCACCGGACTTCGGGCTGCGCCGGTAACCGGCGGTGTGCGGGTAACCCGGCTCCCACTCGAGGCCGAAGTCGGTGAGCCAGTCGGCGGTCTGGCGGGCGTTGTCGCATAAGGTGCGGATGAGGTCCTCGTTCGCGCGGCCGCTGGAGATGCGCATGAGGTCCCGGAACATGTCGTCGGCGGTGTAGTCGCGGACGCTGAACTCATCCTTTTCGTGGGGGAAGCGCATCTGGGCGTCGGCGAAGCGAGTGTTGCCGCCACGCTCGGGGCGCGGGGCCTTTTCCACGAGGACGGGTCGACCGCCGTTTTCGTGGACTGAGAGGGCAGTGGAAAGCCCGGCGATACCGCCACCGACGACGACGACATCGAACTCGTAGGTCTCAGCTGCGCCGGGAGAACCGAAGGGAACGGGCATGGAGCGGCAGTCTACTGCGGGAGGGGAGGTGGGAGAAGGGAGGAGGGAGGAGGGAGCAGAGAAATGCTGCCGGCCCACGCCTCTCCGGCGGTGACCAGCGGGCCCTCAACCAACGCTGACGGGACGCCACCCGTTCTGCTGCCCCGAGCTCTGTTCTGGGGGAAACCCGGGAAGGTATTCTTGGCCCATGGTGGGCACCGTGAGCACGAGCGAATCTGGCGACTATCGCGGTTGCGGAATCGGGACGGCGAACACCCTGAACCAGACGGGCGGCACACACGATGATCGCTGATATCGAGGTACGGGAGGCCGGAAAGAAGGGACTTGGCGTCTTCGCGCTCCGGGGATTTGCCAGGGGTGAGTTCATCTTCCGCCGCCGCAACGGGCCGGCGATCCGCTACGAGGACCTGGAACGAGTGCCAGCTGAGCAGCGAGAGCACCTGACGGAACTTGACCGCGAACACTGCGCGATCGTTGAGCCACCCGGCGCCTATCTCAACCACAGCTGCGAACCGAACGCGATGCGCAGCGGCGTGAAGGTCTTCGCCTGGCGGCCAATCGCCGCCGGTGATGAGGTCACCATCGACTATCGCCTGAACGCTTTCGGTGGAGATAGCTGGCCCTGCCTCTGCGGGGCACCATCCTGCACAGGGACGGTGGTTGGCTCCTTCTTTGCACTCGACATGGCGAAACAGCAGGCCTACCTGCCCTATGCCCCCGCGTTCATCCGGAAGGAGTGGCGAGCGCGGCTACCCCACGCCACGCTGCTATAGTTCCCATATGGCATTCAGTCGCGAAGATATCGAGGAGTTCATTGAGGCTCTGCACCACGACGCAGAGCTTCGCGACCGTGTGCGCGACGCGATTCTCGAGGACGATTTCCGGGCACTTCCGGGGATCGTCCGCCAGCTCGGGGAACGTATTGATTCGCTGACTCAGCAGATCTCGCTCCTTACGAGCCGGATGGACTGGGCCGCAGGCAAGATCGGGAACCTCGATGGCTGGCGTTTTGAAGAGACATTCCTCCGCCACCTTTCGGGGCGAATCGGCCCAACCTACCGGCGGCCGCAACTCATGGATCTTCCGGCAGAAAACGCGGTCCTGTCCGCGCTCGATGCCGGCACGATCACGAAGCAGGAGTACACGGATCTCGGGCTCGTCGACGCCGCCGCACGAGCCCGTGAAAAAGGTGCGACGAGCGACGTGATCGTCGTCCTTGAAGTGTCGATACTTCTGGACCGCGGTGATGTTCAACGCGCACATGACCGTGCCCAGATCCTGGCGAAGGTCTATGACGAGGACGTCCATGCCCTGGTCGCCGGCCAGGCGATTTCGCTCGACGCCGAAGCCCTTGCCAGGGAGCTGGGCGTCCGCGTGTTTGCTACACCGTCGGAGTCGGCTGCCTGAACGGTCAGGCGTAACACAGGGTCAGGGTCGAGCGCAGAGCTCGACCAAATGACGTGCTGGCTGGTGCAGACTTTACTGACGCCTACCAAGAATATTGGTAGGCTGACGCTCAATGAACGAAGCCGAACGCATTATTGCCCGGTTTGGGGGCCAGAGTGCTCTCGCCTCCCTCATCGGCAAGCGCCAGAGCACGGTGCAGCACTGGGCTGCAACCGGCATCATCCCTGCGCAATGGCATCGACCCCTGCTCCAGCTCGCGCTGCAGCACCACATCTCCCTGGAGGCCAAGGACTTCGTGACCACTCCCACCCGCACCATCGAACCCGCTAATGGAAAGCTCGGGGTCATGCTCGTTGGCCTTGGGGCCGTCGCCACCACTTTCATCGCCGGTGTCGAGGGCGCCCGCCGTGGAATCAGCACACCGATCGGCTCCGTCAGCCAGATGGGTACCATCCGCCTG